>NZ_JBYSYZ010000096.1:0-503 GCF_058783925.1 Pseudomonas sp. FW305-70 | reverse complement strand
GCCGGGACGCTGACCTATGCACTGGGCGTGGTGGCCGGAGCCTCCGGGCTGACAGACACCGCTTCGGGCCAGGCGGTGAACCTGTCGCTCAATGGCACTGTGGTCGAAGGGCGTACGGCCCTCAGCAATCTGCTGGTATTCACGGTCAGTGTCGCCGCCGATGGCAGCGTCACGCTTGACCAACTGCGTGCCGTGGTGCATCCCGACCCAACCAATCCGGATGATTCGACGAGCCTGACTTCGGACAACCTGGTGACGCTGACCGCGACCAAGACCGACGGGGACGGCGACAGCGCCCAGGCGACCCTCAACATCGGGCAGAACCTGGTGTTCAAGGACGACGGGCCGAACATCAGCACCACCGGCGCGGAGCCGACGTTGACAGTGGACGAGACGCTACTGGGGACCGACGCCACCCAGAGCTTTGCCGCCAACTTCAACTCGGCGTTTGGCGCTGATGGTGCCGGGACGCTGACCTATGCACTGGGCGTGGTGGCCGGAGC
>NZ_JBYSYZ010000093.1:0-948 GCF_058783925.1 Pseudomonas sp. FW305-70 | reverse complement strand
ACCAACGATCTGGCGGGTTTTCTGGAGGGCTCGCATCGCAACACGCTGCTGGGCATCGCCCAGGTCATCATGCTGGGTGAATTGGCAGTGAACCGGGCGCTGGATCGACTCGATCCGCCTGAATAAAGCGCCGAACCTGTGGGAGCGGGCTTGCTCGCGAAGGCGTCGGCATTGCCAGCAATGTTGTCGACTGACACGCCGCTTTCGCGAGCAAGCCCGCTCCCACAGGTTTCGTGCTCAGCCCAAAGCCATGTGTTTGTCGTGACAACCGCACATTAAACATCGACTGACCGCCCTTGTTTAACGGCTGTCAGCGTAACTTGATGAAAGCTACAGCGCCTTGCGTCATTGCCTACGGTTACGCCAGAATCCGCCGGCTTACGCGCCTTGAGTCCGGGCTTTATCGTTAGCCGGTCGCTGAAAAACAGCGATCGGGTTTGGTAGCCCGGACCAATTAGGCGCATAGCGCACCGTTTGCAGACCTTTCAGGTCTCTGTTTTATGGTGGCCATGCGCAGGGCTCTCTCGGGAGCGCCGGGTTCCTAATTACCGGTCTACCAACCCGCGTATGGCCGCCACCCCTCGTTTGGTAGCGAGGGCTGAAGGCTCCGTAATTTCAATTAGGAGCTCCATCAATGATCAAGCCCACACCCAATCCCCCGGAAACAAATCCAGCCTCCCCCTACGAAAGCCCCGACTCCAAGCAATTCCAAGAAGCCGCCGAACGCGCCCTCAATCACTACCTCAACCCCGCCGCCAACATCATGGCCACACCCCACAAACCGTCCACGATGTTCACCATCAACCCCGATATCGACACCGAGACCCTGTTGGCCCACGCCTGCGAATCACTGGCCTCGGCCAATGTGATGACCAACGATCTGGCGGGTTTTCTGGAGGGCTCGCATCGCAACACGCTGCTGGGCATCGCCCAGGTCATCATGCTGGG
>NZ_JBYSYZ010000092.1:0-1009 GCF_058783925.1 Pseudomonas sp. FW305-70 | reverse complement strand
CGCCGACGATGAAGTCGTTACCTGCACCACCCACGATCGTGTTGGCCAGCCCGTTGCCAGTGCCCACAAAGTTGCCGCTGCCGCCGAAAAACAGATTCTCGACGTTGGCATCCAGGGTGTAGCTCGCGAGTGAGGTCCAGACCGTGTCGTTGCCGCCACCGACGTTCTCGCCTACCACGTCACCAAGGTCGGTGACTTCGTAGACATCGCTGCCGGCACCGCCGACCATCGTGTCGGCTCCGCCGCCACCGATGAGGACGTCATTACCCGCACCACCCACGAGCATGTTGGCGAGCACGTTGCCGACGCCCACGAAGTTGCCGCTGCCGCCGAAAAACAGATTTTCGACGTTGGCATCCAGGGTGTAGCTCGCGAGCGAGGCCCAGACCGTATCGCTGCCAGCACCGGCGAGTTCGATCACCCTGTCCCCAAGGTCGGAGGCTTCATAGATATCGCTGCCATCACCGCCAGCCATCGTGTCGGCACCGCCGGCACCGATGATGACATCGTTACCCGCACCGCCCACGATCTGGTTATCCAGTACGTTGCCGGAACCCACGAAATTACCACTGCCGCCGAAAAACAGATTCTCGACATTGGCACCCAGGGCGTAGCTCGAGAGCGAGGTCCAGATCGTGTCGTTGCCGCCACCGACGTTCTCGCCTACCACGTCACCAAGGTCGGTGACTTCGTAGGTATCGCTGCCGGCACCGCCGACCATCGTGTCGGCACCGCCGCCACCGATGAGGACGTCATTACCCGCACCACCGGCGAGCGTGTTGTCGAGCACGTTGCCGATGCCCACGAAGTTGCCACTGCCGCCGAAAAACAGGTTCTCGACGTTGGCACCCAGGGCGTAGCTTGAGAGCGAGGTCCAGATCGTGTCGCTGCCGGCACCGGCGAGTTCGCTCACCACGTCCCCGAGCTCGGTGACTTCATAGATATCACTGCCGTCACCGCCGGCCATCGTATCGGCACCACCACCGCCGATGAGCACGTCATTGCCCGC
>NZ_JBYSYZ010000091.1:0-1012 GCF_058783925.1 Pseudomonas sp. FW305-70 | reverse complement strand
GGCGGGTGGATCAAGATCAAGAGCTGCAGGCGAGCTAACGCTCGGCCTGATGAGTGGTGAGAAGCGGCGCGGTGTGGATTGCTCTGCCTTTGCTCTTCTGTGGGAGCGAGCTTGCTCGCGATGGCGGCCTGCCAGCCGACCAATTTCTTTCGAATGTACCCAGTCCAACTGTGGGAGCGAGCCTGCCCGCGAAGGCGGTCTGCCAGCCGACCTGATTTTTGCAGATGTCCCCAATCCCTGTGGGAGCGGGCTTGCCCGCGAAGGCGGACTGCCCGCCAACCAATCTCTCACAGGGAGTATGCAGTGTTCTGACAGCTCTGTTTAAAAGCCGTCAACCTCTGTTCCTGAAAGCCACGCCGCCTTGCGTCGTTGCCTACAACTACGCCAGAATCCGCCGGCTTGTGTGTCTTGGCCCTGATCTCTAACGTTCTCCGCGTCGCTGTCCATGCAGCGATCGGGTTTAGCAGCTCGGTAAATTTCAAGGCTCGCCAGTGTCACCTCAAGACCATTTCGGTCCGCAATTTGGTGGCTGTGCGTGGGGCACTTCGGTGCGCCGGGTTCCTTGATCCCTGGTCTGCTAACCCGCGTACAGCCGCCACCCAATTCGTTTAGCAGCGACCTGTGGCGGCTCCATTGATCAAGGAGTTCCACCATGTTCAAACCCACCCCGAATCCCCCGAAAGACCCTGCCTCACCGCGCAATCCCAGCACAATGTTTGTCATCACCCCCGACATCAACACCGAAACTCTGTTGGCCCACGCCTGCGAATCCCTGGCCTCGGCCAGCATCATGGCCAGTGATCTTGCTGGCTTTCTGCAGAGCCCGCATCGCAACGCGCTGCTGGGGATTGCGCAGATCATCATGTTGGGTGAGCTGGCGGTGAATAGGGCGCTGGATAATCTCGATCCGCAGGAATAACCCGGTAGTAGCAACAATAAATAAACCTGTGGGAGCGGGCTTGCTCGCGAAGGCGGTGGGTCAGTCAACATCAATGCTGAATGTCATGACGCC
>NZ_JBYSYZ010000090.1:0-1130 GCF_058783925.1 Pseudomonas sp. FW305-70 | reverse complement strand
ACCGGGGTCTTGATCGGGTTGATCGCTTCGAGGTTGCCACCCACTGCGTCCTTGATGGATTCAGTGACGGTGGTCGGGCCTTGGTAGACGTCGTTGCCGACGCTGACCGGCAGGCTGCCGGAGCTCTGGCCTTCGGCGATGGTGATGACCTTGCCGCTGTCGAGGGTCACGGTCACCGGACCGTTTTGCGCGGTGACCGGTTTGCCCTGGGCATCGGTCAGGGTCGCGGTGTAGGTGATGGTGCCGTTCTCGTCCACGCTCGGGGTGGCGGTCAGGGTCACGGTGGTGGTGTCGTTGACATCGTTGACCGTGGTTTCCACCGGGGTCTTGATCGGGTTGATCGCTTCGAGGTTGCCGCCCACCGCGTCCTTGATGGATTCAGTAACGGTGGTCGGACCGGTGTAGACGTCGTTGCCCACGGTCACTGGCAGGCTGCCGGAGCTCTGGCCTTCGGCGATGGTGATCACCTTGCCGCTGTCGAGGGTCACGGTCACTGGACCGTTCTGCGCGGTGACCGGTTTGCCCTGGGCATCGGTCAGCGTCGCGGTGTAGGTGATGGTGCCGTTCTCGTCCACGCTTGGAGTGGCGGTCAGGGTTACGGTGGTGGTGTCGTTGACGTCGTTGACCGTGGTGGTCACTGGCGTTGTGTTTGGCGACACCAATTCCAGGTTGCCACCCACCGCGTCCTTGATGGATTCAGTAACGGTGGTCGGGCCGGTGTAAACGTCGTTGCCGACGCTGACCGGCAGGCTGCCGGAGCTCTGGCCTTCGGCGATGGTGATGACCTTGCCGCTGTCCAACGTCACGGTCACCGGACCGTTCTGCGCGGTAACCGGGGCACCGTTCTTGTCGGTCAAGGTGGCGGTGTAGGTGATGGTGCCGTTTTCGTCCACGCTCGGGGTGGCGGTCAGGGTCACGGTGGTGGTGTCGTTGACATCGTTGACCGTGGTTTCCACCGGGGTCTTGATTGGGTTGATCGCTTCGAGGTTGCCACCCACCGCGTCCTTGATGGATTCAGTGACGGTGGTCGGGCCTTGGTAGACGTCGTTGCCGACGCTGACCGGCAGGCTGCCGGAGCTCTGACCTTCGGCGATGGTGATGACCTTGCCGCTGTCGAGGGTCACGGTCAC
>NZ_JBYSYZ010000089.1:0-1273 GCF_058783925.1 Pseudomonas sp. FW305-70 | reverse complement strand
GGGGGGCGGCCGGCGGGTTGGTATACGCCGAGGGGTCCGTCGGTGGTGGCGGGCCGAAATCATCCAGTGGTGCGGCGCAGACAGTGCCGAGGCTGATGTTGATCAGCATCACAGCGGCGATGCCCGTTTTGCTGAAACCGAGCGGTTTGAGGTCAGGCAGGCTTTTCATATTGTTTCCCTCGGGGCGCGCCGATGTGGCTGACGTACGCAATGCGCTCGATGCAAAAGATGCGCCAATCACGAGGGAGTCTCGGAGGGTGTGGAAGGCTGTTTTGTATCAAAACATTGAAGAGTTTTCTGTAGCGCCGAAGTGGGTGGCAATCCTCAGGTTCGGGGGCCTTGACCCACCCATTTCCCCAATCACCTGCCACACCACCATCACCCTTCGGACCGCAAGTGTCAGGCGCGTTATGATAGGCGGCCCATGCCTCCCGGAGCCTGTCACCGCAATGCCCCTGATCAGCCACTTCAAGACCCCGTGCCCCGAGCACATCAATAGCCAGATCCTGCAGATGGTGGTCGACAACCTGACCGACATCAGTATGGTCGCGATCCCGCCCAGCAACCTGCTGTACAACCTCTATCAATACGCGATCGGCTATGAGGTGCACCTGTACCTGGAGGCGCTGAACGGTGAAAAAGGCATTGCCGTGGAGTTGATCGTTGCCACGGACGAAGACGATCCACAAAAGGTGCTCGGCTTTTTGCTGTACCTGCCGGTGCAGGACGACCCCGAGGCCTGTGGCGTGGCGTACATGGCGGTACAGGCCGAGTATCGGCGCCAGGGTGTGGCACGACGGATGCTGCGGGAAATGGTCGGCCGCTATCCCCATGCCGAGCTGACCTGCGCGGTGGCCAAGGTGCCGTATTTCGAGGCGATGGGTTTTCAGGTGGTGGGCGTGCGTGCGACCCAGGTGTTGATGAATACCCGCGACCACAGTACCGGTGGCTTGATGGCGCTGCTGGACGTGGCGTCGATCTACAGCTCGCTGGAGGTGCGGCAGATTCATACCTATCTGCTGCAAAAACACGGCAAGCGGGCCATGACCGACGCGGAAAAACAGCGCGACCGGCATCTGGACCAGTTGACGCGCAAGGCCAATGAATGTGTGCGCGAGCGTTTGGGTGATGAGGCAGTGCCGGCGACTGGCCCCCGGTTGCGCCTGGTTTGACCACAGGCTCCCAAACACCACAATTCCCCTTGTGGGAGCGGGCTTGCTCGCGAAGGCGGAGTGTCAGCCAACATTCTGGTAACTGACACACCGCCTTCGCG
>NZ_JBYSYZ010000088.1:0-1821 GCF_058783925.1 Pseudomonas sp. FW305-70 | reverse complement strand
CGAAGGCGGTGTGTCAGATAACACTATGTCAACTGATACACCGCCTTCGCGAGCAAGCCCGCTCCCACAAGGGTATGTGTTGCTTAAGAAACATTCGCCCCCAACACCAGATCCACAAACGCCACCGACGCCACACTGCCGATATTTCAAAAAAGTGACCGCCCTTGCAGCGGTCACTGTTTCCCCGTCTCAGCGTTTGACGCCCAGATCGATCTGGGTCATGCGACTACGGATGGTGAACACGCCATCACCCGAGAGAATCGCACTGCGCGCAAACAGGCGCCCGCTCTCCCAGTTCGAAAGACCCAGTTCCGGCTTGTTCAACGCGTACTGGCCGTCGACCCAACGGGTGATGCCATTGCCGACAAAAGGCGCGTTGACCGCGTTGTAGAAACGCTCCTGGGTCTCGGCGCTTTCACTGATCAAGGACACGGTGAACTGCGGGCTGTAGCGATTGAACAAGGCAATGGCAGTGTCCAGGTCGTCGACGATTTTCAGGCTGACTTCCGGGGTTTCTTCCCACTCCCATTCGCGACCCAATTGATCTTCCGGCAACGGCTCGGCCTGGGCTTCGGTCTGATAGCCTTCGGCGCGGTACACCTCGACCGTGGCAGCCAGCCAGTCTTGCGCCAGGTGCGACTCGCTGCCTTCGACGATGTGCAGCTTGCAGCCCTGCCCCCGCGCGGTGCCGGCCTGCTTGAGTGCATCGAGGAACAGCGGCACCAGTTCAGCGGCGCGGTCGCGGTGAATCAGGCAGACGTTCAGGGTGTTGCAGACTTTGCGGTCCAGGGAGTTGCGCACCACGGCGGCAAAACGCTGGGCGTCGGCATCGGCGTTGGCGATCAGCCAGGCGCCACCGGTACCGTGCAGGCTGACCGCCGTGCCGGCCTGCTGCGCGATACTGCCCAACTGGCTGACGGCGCGACCCGAACCGCGGGCCACCGCCAGTGACAGGCGGCGGTCAGCGAACATCGCCCAACCGGCGGCGTGGTTGACGCTTTCCACCAGCGACACCGCACCGGCCGGCAAGCCGGCGTCGTTCAGTGCAGGGTTCAGTGCATGGGTAACGATCGCCTGGGCGGTGCCCAACGCATCACTGCCGATGCGCAGCACGGCGGTGTTGCCGGTGCGCAACACACCGGCCGCATCGGCAAACACATTCGGCCGGCCTTCGAAGACGAACGCGACAATGCCCAACGGCGAGACCACTTGCTCGACCTTCCAGCCATCGTGTTCGACGCAGCTGATCACCTTGCCCCGACTGGCCGCGGCATCACGCCACGCGCGCAGGCCGGCGATCATGTCGCGACGCATGCGCTCATCGGCCAGCAACCGGGTGGTCGAGCGGCCGCGCGCCTTGGCCCGTTCGATGTCGGCCAGGTTGGCGGCCTCGATCAAGGTCCAGCATTCCGGGGTTTCCAGACGTTGGGCAAACAGGTCGAAGAAAGCGCTGATCGCTTGATCAGACACCGCCGACAGCGCGGTAAACGCCGCTTGGGCGCGCTCGATCGCGACGTTGGCCGCTTGCTGGTCCACCACGGGAATCAACAACAACTCGCCGCTGACCTGCTCCACCAGCAGGTGATCACCGGGCTGGAAGCGTTGCGCCAGTTCGGGGCTGACGACGGTGACACGATTGCCGGCGAAAGGGATGGGCGTACCAGCGACTAGACGTTCGAGCGCGAGAGACATGAAGCGGTTTCACCATGCAGGGGGCGGCCGGAAAATGTATAGCAATTTCCCCGGAGCGTCACGCTTCGCACCGGTGATCCCCTGTGGGAGCGGGCTTGCTCGCGAAGGGGGTGTGTCAGGCAACATCCG
>NZ_JBYSYZ010000087.1:0-2612 GCF_058783925.1 Pseudomonas sp. FW305-70 | reverse complement strand
GGTTTGTGTTTGAGTTGGTGGTGCGGCGGGGGGATGTTGAGGGGATTCAGGTAAAGGTGGGTGAGTGTGTGGGGTTGGCGTTGGAGGCTGTTGGGGGTGTGGATAGGCCGTTGGGGCGGGAGTTGCGGAGGTTGGCGGGTGAGTTTGCCGGGATTCAGGCGATGGGGCAGCTAGATGCGCCGCTCGTTGCGCTCAAGGATTATCTGAAAGATATTCAATGAATGAAGGCAGGGGGGACCCCTGTTGTTTGATAACCTCTATGTTTTACTGATGGACTGAGGGTTGGAGCTCGAGGCTACAGGCTTCACCTGAGACGCAGAGGCTGAAGGCGGTGATAGACACTAATCTGGTGGCGCAGCTAAGGGCTGAGAATGCAAGATTGGTTGCCTTGCTGGATGCTCATGGCATCGATTGGCGCCCGCCTGCTGAGCCGGTCAAGATTGCGATTGTCCAAACAGAGCAATCACAGCAACTCGATACTGAAGGAAAGCTTGCCCTATTCCGAAGCTTGTTTCGTGGCAGAACGGACGTTTACCCCATCCGCTGGGAAAGCAAGGCAGGCAAATCAGGATACACACCCGCTTGCGCAAACGAATGGAGACCAGGCGTTTGTGAGAACCCCCGAATCAAATGTGGTGACTGCGGTAACCGCCAGCTGCTTCCGCTGACCGATGAGGTGGTCTATCGCCATCTGGCGGGCGAAGTGGTCGTTGGTATCTACCCCCTACTCTCTGATGACACTTGTTATTTTTTGGCTGTCGACTTCGATGAGGCCGAATGGCGTGATGACTCAAAGCTTTTGTGCAGTCATGCCATGGGCTGAACGTCCCGGTGCCGCAATCATCAGTCATGCCTGTGAGCGCACCCGCCAGTTGGCGCTCAGCTCCTATGATCGACTGTTTCCAAACCAGGACTATATGCCCAAAGGCGGCTTTGGAAATCTCATCGCGCTCCCTTTGCAAAAGCGGGCCAAGGCCCAAAACAACAGCGTTTTTGTAGACGACACGCTTGAGCCTCATCCTGATCAATGGGCCTTCCTGGCATCGATTCAGCGCATGAGTCCAGAAGATATCCAGCCCGTTATTGTCCAGGCGATGGGTAATCGAGACCCTCTAGGGGTCGCCTACGTCGATGACGAAGGTGATGCAGAACCCTGGAAAGATCGTGAATCGAGATCACGCAAATTGACATGCCCGCTACCTGCTGCTGTCAACATCACGCTGGCCAACTTAATTTACTTTGAAAAGTCGGAATTGCCACAGCCATTGGCAAACCAGCTTGTCCGGCTCGCTGCTTTTCAAAATCCTGAGTTCTACAAAGCTCAGGCCATGCGCATGTCAGTGTGGAACAAGCCAAGGATTATCGGCTGTGCCCAGAACTCCCCCAAACATATTGCGTTACCGCGTGGCTGTTTGGATGCTGCGCTGGAGCTTTTAGAGGAAAACGGGGTTACCCCTATTTTTAAAGACGACCGCTTCGTGGGCGACCCCATCGACGTGAGTTTTCTCGGGACCCTGCGTTCTGACCAAGAGGCTGCTGTCAGCGCAATGCTAAGTCATGACACCGGCATCCTCTGCGCACCGACAGCTTTCGGTAAAACGGTGAGTGCTGCTGCGTTGATTGCCGCTCGTGGCATTAACACGTTGGTGCTTGTGCATCGGACGGAACTGTTAAGGCAGTGGCAAGAGCGCTTGCAGGCGCTCCTGGGAGTCGAGAATGGTGTCGTTGGTACCCTTGGGGGGGGGAAGCGAAGCTTACCGGCATCATCGACATTGCCGTAATGCAGTCGCTATCGCGAAAAGGCGAGATCTGCGATCAGGTAAAAAACTACGGCCAGATCATCGTTGATGAGTGTCATCACCTATCAACCGTGTCATTCGAGGGACTACTGAGGAGCGCGACCGCGCGGTACGTACTGGGACTCACCGCAACCCCAGTGCGCCGAGATGGGCAGCAGCCCATTATTTTCATGCAGTGCGGACCGATCCGACATTCTGCTGCTCGACCAGCGAGTGCGCCCCATGACCTATCTGTCGTGCCTCGATTGCTGTCAAAACCAATAGTGGTCCCCGACGGCTTTGGGATTCAGGACGTTTTTCGGCATCTAGCCGACAACTCTGAGCGGACAGCCAAAATCGTTTCGGAGATTGAGTTGGCGTACAGCGAGGGTAGAAAAATTTGAGTCCCTTCCCCCTGATGCTCCACGGGTGCTGTTGGCAACAGGAAAACTAGTAGGTGAAGGTTTCGATCACCCGCCGCTGGACACACTGGTACTGGCAATGCCCATCTCATGGAAGGGAATCCTTCAGCAATATGCGGGGCGGTTGCATCGATCGCATGCCGATAAGGCCGACGTGCGAGTGATTGACTTCGTTGACGGGGGAAATGTCGCGCTGCTGAGAATGTGGGATAAGCGCCAGGCGGGTTACAAAGCGATGGGCTACCGCATGGCTGATTCCATGGCCACCATGGACCTACTCTAACGTGGTTGACGGTCAACTTCCGCACCAGTCTCAGGATGCTTTTTTCAAGGACAAACAAAACCCCAACTGCTTTCGCAATTGGGGTTTCGGAATTTAATCTTGACGATGACCTACTCTCACATGGGGAAA
>NZ_JBYSYZ010000086.1:0-2772 GCF_058783925.1 Pseudomonas sp. FW305-70 | reverse complement strand
AAAGTAAAGATTTCAATCTCGGACGCGTACTTTTCGGATGCGCAAACCATGGTCGACTTTTTCAACACAATCGGTCGGTTTCTGCCTTCCATGATCGGCTGATACCGACCCAAAACGCACATCAGTGGCAGGCACTGCCTCGGCGATGTTCAAGGCGGAGCAGGGCGCCTGATGCAGAGCGGGGGATTTTGACAAGCCTGCGTGGCTCAGGCCGTTGCGAACCCCACTCAGGCAGGGAACCGGGCTATCCAGTGCCTGGCAATCTCTTCGCGCCGGCAGATCCACACCGCGTCGTGGCCTTGCACGTAATCGAGAAAGCGCGCCAGCGCCATCGCACGACCGGGATGGCCACTGATCCGCCCATGCAGGCCGACGCTCATCATCTTCGGGTGTTGCGCGCCTTCCTGCCACAGCAGGTCGAACGCGTCCTTGAGCAGCCGGAAGAAGTCTTCACCGCAGGCGAAGCCGTTCGGCAGCAGATAGCGGGCGTCGTTGTTGACCAGTGTGTAAGGGATCACCAGGTGGGCGGGCGAGCCCGGGAGCCAATAGGGCAGGTCATCGTTGTAGGCGTCCGAGCTGTAGAGAAAACCGCCTTCCTCACGCAACAGGCGACGGGTGTTCTGGCTGACCCTTCCTGTGTACCAACCGACGGGGCGTTTGCCGCAGGCCTGTTCGATCACGTCGAGGGTGAGACGGATATGGCGACGCTCCTGATCTTCAGGCATGTCGCGATAGTCCAGCCAACGGTAGCCATGCCCGGCAATCTCGTGCCCGGCCGCGCAGAGCGCCTGGCCGATCGCCGGGGTGAGTTCCAGTGCCCGGCCGACGGCGAAGGCGGTCAGCGGCAGGCTTCGGGCGCCGAACAGTTCCAGAATGCGCCACACCCCTGCGCGCGATCCGTATTCGTACATGCCCTCGACGCTCAAGTCCGGTTCCCCCACACGCGGCGGGCGGCCGGGTAGCTCGTGAAGCCAGGCCTCCGACTGGGGATCGCCATTGAGGACGCAGGATTCCGCGCCTTCTTCGATGTTGAGTACGAACTGGACGGCGACGCGCGCCTCACCGGGCCATCGCGGGTGGGGTGGACGGCCGCCATAACCGATGAGGTCGCGGGCGGACATCAGCCCAGCTCGAAGGTGGTGACGCCGAACACACGTTCGTGCGCGATCGCCGGAGGAGGGCCGAGGTACATGCGGGCGCAGCCGAACACCTCGGTCATGCCCTGTTGGCGCACGAGCGCCATCGCGGCGGGGTTGTTCTCCGGGGCATCGAGAAACAGCGGGCCACCCTGCGCAAATTCCGCCAGGCGCGCGTAGAGGGCATTGGCCGCCAGGGCGTCATCGGCGAACAAGGGACCGATCTTGCAGCCTTCCCGGCAGCGCCTTATTACGCCATAGCCGCTCAGCCTGCCTTCGCGCCGACAACCCACGGCGAGTGCATCGGCCTGGGTTATCCACCCGCTCAGGAAGGTTGCGCGCGGGGCGGGGAAGCAGGTGCGGTCGTAATCGACCACCTGATCGAACGGGAAAGCGGCCAACGGGACGATGTCCTGGTCGTCTGCCTGGGAGGTCGTCGGGCGCTCGGTGATTTCGGCACGAAAACGCAGGTTGCGATGGGAGAAGACGAAACCACCCTTGGCGTAGTAGTCCTGCATCGCGAAGACGCCGTCCATGCCGATGCTCGCCCCCGGGCGCAGGCGGGCGAGGAGTCGCTCGCGGCGTGCGTGCCAGAGGGTATTGCCCAGGCCCTGGCTGCGATACTCGGGCCGGACGATGAAAAAACCCATGAAACCGAATTCGCCATGGTAGGAGGTGATGGCGCCACCGCCGATCAATTCCTCGCCCCGGGACGCCGCGATGAAGGCGGCAGGGTCCGTGGCCCAGAACAGCTCGGCATCGTGAAGGCCGGGGTTCCAGCCCTCACGGGCAGCCCACTCGACGAGTTCGTCCAGTTCGGGACGGGTCATGTTGCGTATGACCAGCTGATTCGACACCGTGAAATTCTCCTCAGTCGCTAATCGAGCGTGTGGTCCATCCCCGCCCGGAACCCTTTCGGTATAGCTTCAAGCCGGGTAATGATCCAGCTCGTGATGTCGCCCTAAGGCGTTCACCGGGACGCTTTCAAAAAGCGCTGTTCATGATCCGGATCCGGCAACAGGCAGGTGTCGTATTTCCCGAAGAGCCGATAGCGATTGAGCGCAATGCGGTCGTAGGCCCAATCTCGAAGTTGGCGAGGGATGATGCGCAACAGGTTCACGGGGCGCCAGATGGCGGGCAACTGGGCAAAGACTTCGAAAAAAGCTTGCGAACGCTCCCAGTAGTATCGGTCGCGGATCACCGCCATGCTGTGGAATTGATCCATGGGCAGACCTGCCCAGGCAAGCAGCGCCTGCCCCTCGGGTGACTGAACCGCCGCCAACCGCACGCGCCGCTGACGGTCATGGCGAATCACGAACCTCACCCAGCCATTGCACAGCTTGCAGACACCGTCGAACAACACCAGCGTCTCACCGGGTTTGAGCAGCGGCGCGGGGGAGGGGAGGGTTTTCGAGGCTGGCATGAGCGTGGGTCCAAGGGCGCCTGGGTATCCCCGATCATAACCGTGCGCCGGCGTTGAAGTCTGCAATTGGCTGATTGCGCTCGGTCACGGAGGGGGGGGCGACAACCCAAAGCGGACATCCTTCGAGCTACGGCTTGAAATGTCGGTCTTCTTGAGATTTACAACCAGGTCAGTTGTCAATGTGCTTGTAGCGACGAGGGCCTCCCTGGGGCC
>NZ_JBYSYZ010000085.1:1756-3139 GCF_058783925.1 Pseudomonas sp. FW305-70 | reverse complement strand
CAAATTGCTTGGGTGTTATATGGTCAAGCCTCACGGGCAATTAGTATTGGTTAGCTCAACGCCTCACAGCGCTTACACACCCAACCTATCAACGTCGTAGTCTTCGACGGCCCTTCAGGGGACTCAAGGTCCCAGTGAGATCTCATCTTGAGGCAAGTTTCCCGCTTAGATGCTTTCAGCGGTTATCTTTTCCGAACATAGCTACCCGGCAATGCCACTGGCGTGACAACCGGAACACCAGAGGTTCGTCCACTCCGGTCCTCTCGTACTAGGAGCAGCCCCTCTCAAATCTCAAACGTCCACGGCAGATAGGGACCGAACTGTCTCACGACGTTCTAAACCCAGCTCGCGTACCACTTTAAATGGCGAACAGCCATACCCTTGGGACCGGCTTCAGCCCCAGGATGTGATGAGCCGACATCGAGGTGCCAAACACCGCCGTCGATATGAACTCTTGGGCGGTATCAGCCTGTTATCCCCGGAGTACCTTTTATCCGTTGAGCGATGGCCCTTCCATACAGAACCACCGGATCACTAAGACCTACTTTCGTACCTGCTCGACGTGTCTGTCTCGCAGTCAAGCGCGCTTTTGCCTTTATACTCTACGACCGATTTCCGACCGGTCTGAGCGCACCTTCGTACTCCTCCGTTACTCTTTAGGAGGAGACCGCCCCAGTCAAACTACCCACCATACACTGTCCTCGATCCGGATAACGGACCTGAGTTAGAACCTCAAAGTTGCCAGGGTGGTATTTCAAGGATGGCTCCACGCGAACTGGCGTCCACGCTTCAAAGCCTCCCACCTATCCTACACAAGCAAATTCAAAGTCCAGTGCAAAGCTATAGTAAAGGTTCACGGGGTCTTTCCGTCTAGCCGCGGATACACTGCATCTTCACAGCGATTTCAATTTCACTGAGTCTCGGGTGGAGACAGCGCCGCCATCGTTACGCCATTCGTGCAGGTCGGAACTTACCCGACAAGGAATTTCGCTACCTTAGGACCGTTATAGTTACGGCCGCCGTTTACCGGGGCTTCGATCAAGAGCTTCGCGTTAGCTAACCCCATCAATTAACCTTCCGGCACCGGGCAGGCGTCACACCCTATACGTCCACTTTCGTGTTTGCAGAGTGCTGTGTTTTTAATAAACAGTCGCAGCGGCCTGGTATCTTCGACCGGCGTGGGCTTACGGAGCAAGTCCTTCACCCTCACCGGCGCACCTTCTCCCGAAGTTACGGTGCCATTTTGCCTAGTTCCTTCACCCGAGTTCTCTCAAGCGCCTTGGTATTCTCTACCCAACCACCTGTGTCGGTTTGGGGTACGGTTCCTGGTTATCTGAAGCTTAGAAGCTTTTCTTGGAAGCATGGCATCAACCACTTCGTGTT
>NZ_JBYSYZ010000085.1:0-1661 GCF_058783925.1 Pseudomonas sp. FW305-70 | reverse complement strand
CTCAGCCTACCACCTTAAACTTGGACAACCAACGCCAAGCTGGCCTAGCCTTCTCCGTCCCTCCATCGCAATAACCAGAAGTACAGGAATATTAACCTGTTTTCCATCGACTACGCTTTTCAGCCTCGCCTTAGGGACCGACTAACCCTGCGTCGATTAACGTTGCGCAGGAAACCTTGGTCTTTCGGCGTGGGTGTTTTTCACACCCATTGTCGTTACTCATGTCAGCATTCGCACTTCTGATACCTCCAGCAAGCTTCTCAACTCACCTTCACAGGCTTACAGAACGCTCCTCTACCGCATCACCCGAAGGTGATACCCGTAGCTTCGGTGTATGGTTTGAGCCCCGTTACATCTTCCGCGCAGGCCGACTCGACTAGTGAGCTATTACGCTTTCTTTAAAGGGTGGCTGCTTCTAAGCCAACCTCCTAGCTGTCTAAGCCTTCCCACATCGTTTCCCACTTAACCATAACTTTGGGACCTTAGCTGACGGTCTGGGTTGTTTCCCTTTTCACGACGGACGTTAGCACCCGCCGTGTGTCTCCCATGCTCGGCACTTGTAGGTATTCGGAGTTTGCATCGGTTTGGTAAGTCGGGATGACCCCCTAGCCGAAACAGTGCTCTACCCCCTACAGTGATACATGAGGCGCTACCTAAATAGCTTTCGAGGAGAACCAGCTATCTCCGAGCTTGATTAGCCTTTCACTCCGATCCACAGGTCATCCGCTAACTTTTCAACGGTAGTCGGTTCGGTCCTCCAGTCAGTGTTACCTAACCTTCAACCTGCCCATGGATAGATCGCCCGGTTTCGGGTCTATTCCCAGCGACTAGACGCCCTATTAAGACTCGCTTTCGCTACGCCTCCCCTATTCGGTTAAGCTCGCCACTGAAAATAAGTCGCTGACCCATTATACAAAAGGTACGCAGTCACCTAACAAAGTAGGCTCCCACTGCTTGTACGCATACGGTTTCAGGATCTATTTCACTCCCCTCTCCGGGGTTCTTTTCGCCTTTCCCTCACGGTACTAGTTCACTATCGGTCAGTCAGTAGTATTTAGCCTTGGAGGATGGTCCCCCCATATTCAGACAAAGTTTCTCGTGCTCCGTCCTACTCGATTTCATGACCAAGAGATTTTCGCGTACAGGGCTATCACCCACTATGGCCGCACTTTCCAGAGCGTTCCGCTAATCTCAAAGCCACTTAAGGGCTAGTCCCCGTTCGCTCGCCACTACTAAGGGAATCTCGGTTGATTTCTTTTCCTCAGGGTACTTAGATGTTTCAGTTCCCCTGGTTCGCCTCTTGCACCTATGTATTCAGTACAAGATAACCATCTTATGATGGCTGGGTTCCCCCATTCAGACATCTCCGGATCAAAGTCTGTTTGCCGACTCCCCGAAGCTTTTCGCAGGCTACCACGTCTTTCATCGCCTCTGACTGCCAAGGCATCCACCGTATGCGCTTCTTCACTTGACCATATAACCCCAAGCAATCTGGTTATACTGTGAAGACGACATTCGCCGAAAATTCGAATTTCTCAATTAAGAGAACTCACAAATTTTACCTTAGCCTGATCCGTTACCAGTGAAAGTAACGTTCAGTCTATCTTTCTATCACATACCCAAATTTTTAAAGAACGAACTAGTCAAAGACTAGAAATCAA
>NZ_JBYSYZ010000084.1:0-3328 GCF_058783925.1 Pseudomonas sp. FW305-70 | reverse complement strand
CAACCCCCCAGCCCCAACAAACCCCAACACGCTGGCCATCCGAATGTTGTTTTCCCAGCGGTACAAAATGTACGCCAGCAGCTGCGGAAACAGGTTGGGCAAGGTGCCGTAACAGAAAGCCCAGACCACATTACCGCCCTGCAAACGAATGGCTTCGGCCGGTTGTGGCGGGGTGTTTTCCAGTGCTTCGGCGAACAAGCGGCCGAGTACCCCGGTGGTGTGCATGGCCAGTGCCAGGGTGCCGGCGTTCGGGCCGAGGCCGGCGGCCAGTACCATCAGCGCGGCCCACACCAGTTCGGGAATGGCGCGCAGGCCATTGAGTACAAGTCGCGACGCGCTCTGCAACAGCCAGCCGAAACGCCCGGCCGCCGGCAGCGCCAGCAGCAGGCCGAACACCGCCGCGAGCAGGGTGCCGAGGGCGGACATGGCCATGGTTTCCACGGCGCCACGGCCGATGGCTTGCAGGTGGCCGGGGCTCAGGTCCGGGCTGAGAAAGCGCAGTACGTAGGCGCCCATCTGCTTCAGGTTGCCGCTGCCTGTCAGTTCGCCGAGGTCGATGCCCAGATAGCGGAACGAGGCGACGACCGCGGCGCCGATGCAGAGGATCAGCAGCAGGTTGATCAGGCGATTCATGCGAACCTCCAGCGCAGCAGGCGGCTGATCTGGTCGGCGAACAGCACCAGGACGAAGAAGGTCAGCAGCATGCTCGCCACTTCACCGCCGGCGAACATGCGCAGCGACAGGTCGATCTGCTGGCCCAGCCCGCCAGCGCCGACGAAGCCCATCACCACGGACGCGCGGATCGCGCATTCCCAGCGGTACACGGTGTACGACAGCAGTTCCGCCGCGACATTGGGCAGGATGCCGTAGCAGAACGCCGCCAACCGGCCACTGCCGGCTTGCAGCAGTGAGTGGGCGGGGCGCTGGTCGACTGACTCGAAGATTTCCGCGTAGACCTTGCCCAGCATGCCGCTGTAGGTGATGGCGATGGCCAGCACCCCGGCGGTCGGGCCAAGGCCGACGGCGCGCACGAACAGCAGGGCCCAGACGATTTCCGGCACGCTGCGCAGGAAGATCAGCAACCCGCGCACCGGCCAGCGCAACAACCGGCCCAGGGCGCTCGGGCGACCGCTGCGCGAAGCCGCCGACAGTGACAGGGCGCGGCTGGCGAGCAGGCTGGCGGGCACGGCCAGCAGCAAGGCCAGGGCCATGCCGGCGGTGGCGATGGCCAGGGTTTGCAAGGTGGCTTGCCACAGCAGCTGGAGGAACTCTTCGCCATGGGCCGGTGGCCAGAAGGCCGAAACGAAACGGCCCATTTCACTCTGGCTGTCGGCCTTGAGCAGCACACCCAGGTCCAGTTCGCTGAAGTGGAGGCCGGGCCACAGCAGGGCCAGCGCCAGCAGACTGAGCAGCAGGCGGGGCAGGGTGGCCGGGTCTCGTGTATCGCGCGTCAGCATCGGGGAATCTGCAGGCTCAAGGGCGCCACCGGAGCGGGCGGGGATTGCAGTTGCTCGTTGGCGTAGAGCCGGTCGAGCAAGTCGTGGTCGATGTCGGCAGCGGGAAGATCGAAGAGGATCTGGCCGTCGCGCAAACCGATGATGCGCGAGAAGTTGCTCAGCGCCAGCTCCACCGCATGCAGGCTGGCGACCAGGGTCACCTTGTGTTCCCGGGCATGGCGGCAGAGGATCGACAGGGTGTGCCCGGCCAGCACCGGGTCCATCGCCGACACCGGCTCATCGGCCAGCAGCACGTCGGGGGCCTGGTACAGCACGCGGGCAATGCCCACGCGCTGCAGTTGGCCACCGGACAATTGCTGGCACTGGGCGAACAGCTTGTCGCCCAGGTCGAGTTTGACCAGGGCTGCGCGTGCGCCGGGCACATCCACCGGATGCAGCAGGCTCAGCAGGCTTTTGGCAAAACCCCACTGCCCCAGTTTGCCGGCCAGCACCGCCGTGACCACGCGCTGGCGCGGTGGCAGCGGCGGCGCCTGATGCACCAGGCCGATGCGCGCGCGCAGGCGCTGGCGCTGTCGGGCGCCGAGCTGCCAGGCGTGCTCGCCGAGCACTTCGACCGTGCCGCTGCCGGGGCGCAGGGCGGTGGCCAGCAGGTTCAGCAGGCTCGACTTGCCGGCACCGGACGGGCCGATGATCGCCACCTGCTCACCGGCGCTGATGTGCAGGTCGACCTCATGCAGCGCCCGCACGCCCGTGTCGTGGGTGAGGCTGACCCGGTTCAGATGCAAGGTCATTTCAGCAGGTCGGCAGCGCGCGCGGCTTCCTCGATGCCCTTGTAGTTCTCAGGCTTGGTTTCGATGAAGCGGCTGGCGGCCTGCAGGTCGAGGATCGCCTTTTGCTCCGGGTTGGCCGGGTCGAGCGTGAGGAAGGCGACCTTGATTTTCTCGGCCAGGGCCGGGTCGAGGGTGCCGCGCACGGTCCAGTTGTAGTCGAAGTAGGCCGGTGTGGTGGCGAAGACCTTGACCTTGTCGGTGTCGACCTTGCCGGCCTTGACCAGTTTTTCCCAGACGCTGGCGTTGAGTACGCCGGCATCCACTTTGCCGGCCTGAACCCAGGCGACCGTGGCGTCGTGGGCGCCGGAGTAACCGACGCGGCTGAAATAGGTTTCCGGCTTGATGCCGTCCTGCAGCATGAAATAACGCGGCATCAAGCTGCCGGACGTCGACGAGACCGAGCCGAAGGCGAACGATTTGCCCTTGAGGTCGGCCAGGGATTTGACCGCTGGGTCGGCGGTGATGAATTTGCTGGTGAACTGCGCATCCTGCTCACGCTGTACCAGGGGAATGGCATTGCCGGTTTTCAACCGCGCCTGCACGAAGGTGAAGCCGCCCAGCCAGGCCATGTCGATACGGTCGGTGGCCAGCGCCTCGACCACCGCCGGGTAGTCGGACACCGGCACGAACTCGACCTTCATGCCCAGTTGCTTCTCCAGGTATTCGCCCAGTGGCTTGAACTTGCGCAGCAATTCGGTGGGGGCTTCGTCGGGAATGGCGCTGACCTTGAGGGTCTCGGCAGCCTGTGCCAGCAGGGTGGAAAGGGACAGGGTCAGGCCGACGGCCAAGGCCAGGGTACGTTTGAGCATGGAAGTTCTCCGGTTCAATAGCGGAAAAATGTCGATGCGCCCCGCACAAGCTGATTGCTGCACGACGCTTCGTGAGGGTAGACGAAAACGGCGCGATTATAGGGGGTCTTGAGTGCTTGACCAGCCTTGCAGCAGGGATAAGGGCGAAAAAGAAACTGTAGGAGCGAGCTTGCTCGCGATGGTCGTAAACGATGCCGCGTGTTTACTGACTAAACGCAGCGCTCTTGGGTCC
>NZ_JBYSYZ010000083.1:0-4429 GCF_058783925.1 Pseudomonas sp. FW305-70 | reverse complement strand
AGTCAGCATGGATGTTGATTGACCCACCGCATTCGCGAGCAAGCCCGCTCCCACAAAAGACATGCCATTCATCAGGGCCAAATATCGGAACAGAATAGCTGGTTTGTGCTCATAAACTGTCAACCATAACGAGACAGTATTTCAATTTACACCTACTTATTGAATCAAATGGTAAATATTAACCTTCTCCTCACTCGGACGAATTCACGTCCCCACAGGAGATTTCATCATGCTGACTCTTCGCAAAGCCTCGGATCGTGGTCTGGCCAATCACGGCTGGCTGAAGTCATTCCACACCTTTTCCTTTGCCAACTACCGCAATCCGAAAGAGCAGGGTTTTTCCGACCTGTTGGTGATCAACGACGACCGCGTCGCCGCCGGCAAAGGCTTCGGCCAGCACCCGCACCGCGACATGGAGATCTTCTCCTATGTGCTTGAGGGTGCCCTGGAACACAAGGACACCCTGGGCACCGGGTCGGTGATCCGCCCCGGCGATGTGCAACTGATGAGCGCTGGCAGCGGCGTGGCCCACAGTGAGTTCAACCACTCCAGCACACGGCCGGTGCACTTTCTGCAGATCTGGATCGTGCCCGACGTCAGCGGCGCCAAACCGCGCTATCAGCAGGAGCACTTCAGCACCCGGAAAAAACGCGGGCGCCTGCAGCTGATCATCTCGCCGGACGGCGCCAAGGGTTCGCTGAAGGTGCGTCAGGATGCACGGGTGTATGCCGGCCTGATCGACGGCCAGGAAAGCGCCGCCCTGGAACTGGCCGCCAACCGTTATGCCTACGTGCACGTGGCCCGGGGCAGCGTCGAACTCAACGGCGTGTTGTTGCAGGAAGGCGACGGTGTGCGGGTTCGTGATGAACAGGCACTGACCTTGAGCAACGGCGTGGACGCTGAAGTATTGGTCTTCGACCTGCGTCCGCAGGAACTGCCGGAAATGCCATGACCGATCCCTGTGGGAGCGAGCCTACTCGCGAAGGCGGAGTGTCAGACGACATCCCTGTTGAATGACCTATCGCTTTCGCGAGCAGGCTCGCTCCCACAGTCCCCCTGATAACGGGCCCGATAGCGCCCAGGGCTTTCCCCGGTCCACTTCTTGAACGCCCGATGGAAGGCGCTGGGCTCCTGGAAGCCCAGTTGCTCGGCGATGTCGCTGATGCTCGCGTCGCTCTGACGCAATTGCTCAAAGGCCACGCCGCGCCGTACTTCGTCCTTGATCTCCTGATAGGAACAGCCTTCGCGCTCCAGCTTGCGGCGGAAGGTGCTGGGGCTCAGGTGCTGTTCCAGGGCAAAGGCCTGCAACGTCGGCCATTCACTGTAGTGACTGCCGCGCAAACGCTGATGAACCTGCGATGCCAAGCCATGCTGGTTACGAAAGCGGATCACCAGCCATTGCGGCGCGGTGCGCAGAAACACTTTCAGCGATGCCAGGTCCTGGACCACAGGCAGGCGCAAGTAGTGGCTGGCAAATTCGATTTCAGTGCGCTCGGCACCGAAGGTTAGGTTGGGCCCCCAAAGCAGGCGGTCGTCACTCAGCGACAGGCGCGAATGGCGGAAGTCCGCACGGTCAATGGGAATGCGCCGCCCGCCCAGCCAGCACAGCAGACTGATCATCAACACCAGGAAGGTTTCTTCACCAAACCGGCTGGCATCGTTGTCCTCCGAACGGGTTTGCAGGCTGATGACCGCACGCTTGCCCCGCACGGCCAGCGAGCCACGAAAGTCGCGCAGGAACAGCCCGAAGTTGGCCAGGCACTGACGCATGGCCTTGTGCAGATCGGGCTCCTGAATCAGGGCGCGGCAAATCAGGGCGAAACTGCCCGGCGGCATGCCATGGGAATCGAGCCCGAAAAACTCGTCGTCGAGCTCGCGGATCTGAATCAGCCACAACGCCGCAAACGCATTGGCCGGCACCCGCGCCGTGGGTTGTTGCATGACCGCCGGATCAATACCCGCCTGTTCGAGCACGGCCGTCACGCGCTGCGGATCGTCCCTCAGCCCATGGATCATTGCCTGCACGAAATAGGCGGCAACCGAGTCCTTTTCCCGCATTGGTTCGCTTCTCTCTCATCACCCGAATGGCAAAAAACATCAGTGCCGTTGAACAGTTTTGGCATAGGACAACCGCCCTGCCGGCTCTAGACTCGCGGCAATAGTACGCCTTCGACCGCAATCGCGGCCAAGGTATCGCAGGGTTTGATCGAAGGACGGAAAATGAATCTGCAAAACATTGGTGTAATCGGCGCAGGCACCATGGGCAACGGCATCGCACAAGTCTGTGCCATGGCCGGTTTCAACGTGACCTTGCTCGACATCTCTGAAAGCGCATTGCAAAAAGCCGTCGCGACGGTCGGTAAAAACCTGGACAGGCAGATCGCCAAGCAAACCCTGACGCCAGAGCAGAAACAGGCCACCCTTAACAAAATCCGCACCAGCACCGATTACTGCGTCCTGCGTGACGCGCAACTGGTCATCGAAGCGGCCACTGAAAATCTCGACCTGAAACTGCGTGTGCTGCAACAGATCGCCGCGCAAGTCAGCAGCGAATGCGTCATTGCCTCCAATACCTCGTCGCTGTCGATCACCCAACTGGCCGCCAGTGTCAGCCAGCCAGAGCGCTTCATCGGCCTGCATTTCTTCAACCCGGTGCCAGTAATGGGCCTGATCGAAGTCATCCGCGGCCTGCAAACCAGTGACGCGACCCACCAACTGGCGCTGGACATGGCGACCACCCTCGGCAAAACCGCGATCACCGCCGGCAACCGTCCGGGCTTCGTGGTCAACCGGATCCTGGTGCCGATGATCAACGAGGCGATCCTGGTGTTCCAGGAAGGCCTGGCCAGCGCCGAAGACATCGACGCCGGCATGCGCCTGGGCTGCAACCAGCCTATCGGCCCGTTGGCCCTGGCGGACCTGATTGGCCTGGATACCCTGTTGTCGATCCTCGAAGCCTTCTATGAAGGATTCAACGACAGCAAATATCGCCCGGCGCCATTGCTCAAGGAAATGGTCGCTGCCGGTTACCTGGGGCGCAAGACGGGGCGCGGCTTCCATGCCTATGCCTGAGCGTTGCTCGCGCTTTGCCGAGTACCGGGACAAGGTCCTGGAGCTGTTTGCCTGCAAGGGGTTCGGCCAGGTCGGCATGCGTGAGCTCGCGACGTGCCTGGGGCTCTCCCCAGGCTCGCTGTATCACCATTACCCCAGCAAACAGCATCTGCTGCTGGACCTGATCGAGGAGTTCTACGAGGAGCTGCTGGCCACTCTGGGACGCATCCAGCAAAAAGCGCCCGGCAAACGCGACAAACTCAACAGCCTGATCCGTGCCCATCTGAATCTGCACCGGGAGATGCCTTGGCATTTCCGCCTGGTGGAGCGCGACAGCGGTTGCCTGAACGAAGAGCAACAGGCTCGGGTTCAACAATTGCGCGAGCAATACGAACGCACGTTGCTGAAGATGCTGGGCGCGAAGTCCCGCTTCAGCGAGCAAGGCCTGCTGGCCGCCGGGCATGCCATTGGTGCGCTGCTCAACAGTGCCCCCAGCTGGCTCACACCCCATGTGCTGGACGAGCAGGAACGTGAGGAGCTGCTGGAAAGCATGGTCAGCGGCGCCATCGAACGAGTGCTTGCGCCGCGGCGTGTGCCGGAGGCGATAAGCCTCGCGCGTCCTATGGAAAAAACATCTAAAGAAACACAAGCTCCGACAAAGATTTAGCGCTTTGCTTGTCGGCTCGACACAATCGGAATTCGCCGAAAAAACCGGCGTCCAAACCGATGTATGCACTCGAGCACCTGGAGCCGACCATGAAAATCAATCCCTACCTTATCTTCAACGGCGACTGCAAAGACGCCTTCACGTTCTACGCAAAGTGCCTGCAAGGCCAGATCGAAGCCATGTTGACCTTTGGTGAAACTCCTGCGGGTGAGCATTTCCCCAAGGGTCTGCACAACCTGATCATCCATACCCGCCTGATCGTGGGCGATCAGGCGATCATGGGGTCGGACACCACACCGGATCGCCCCGTCGATAAAATGAGTGCCTGCTCGATTTCACTCAACGTCGACAGCATTGCCGAGGCCGAGCGGGTGTTCAATGCACTGGCGGACGGTGGCAGTGTGCAGATGCCACTGGAGGCCACGTTCTGGGCAGCGCGCTTCGGCATGCTCGTCGACCGTTTTGGTGTGTCGTGGATGGTCAATTGCGAAAAGGATCAGTGAACGGCCTTCGTCGATCGACAGAAATGAAGGCACAAGAAAGCCCAGCCTGAAACGGTTGGGCTTTATCTGTGTGTCGCTGCAAGCGCTGGAGCACACACTGGAGCGGTTTGGGCAGCAGTTTGAATTTCCTACGGACAAAAACAAAACCCCAACTGCTTTCGCAATTGGGGTTTCGGAATTTAATCTTGACGATGACCTACTCTCACAT
>NZ_JBYSYZ010000082.1:0-6436 GCF_058783925.1 Pseudomonas sp. FW305-70 | reverse complement strand
ATTAGCGTTCCTTTCGAAACGTTGTCCCCCACTACCAGGCAGATTCCTAGGCATTACTCACCCGTCCGCCGCTGAATCAGAGAGCAAGCTCCCTTCATCCGCTCGACTTGCATGTGTTAGGCCTGCCGCCAGCGTTCAATCTGAGCCATGATCAAACTCTTCAGTTCAAACATCTTTGGGTTTTGAGAAAACCCTAAACTTGGCTCAGCAATCGTTGGTTACATCTTTGATTTCTCGCGGAGTAACTTGTGATGCTGATAATCTGTTGACTAGCAGTCTGACTCCACAAGCACCCACACGAATTGCTTGATTCAGTTGTTAAAGAGCGGTTGGTCAAGACCTTTCGTCTCAACCGAGGCGTGCACTCTACAGCAAACCCCTTTAAGCAGCAACCTTAAAAGCTTCTGATTTTAATAATAAAATCAACCACTTAAACCAAAACCAGCATCAAGCTGCTCGTTGGCGGGAGGCGAATAGTACAGCATTAAAATACGTGGTCAACCCCTGTCTAGAAATTCTTTTCCCTTACTGAACTCAAAACCATCGGCCTGGCACCCGCGATCTACTGTGCGGATCAAGCGCTGTTTCATGTCACTCGCGGCGTTCCTCTCGGCGATGCGTTGTCCATGGCCTCCGATTTTCTGTTCCTGGCCAAGACGCACACTGAAGATGCCGCTTATGCCAGAGACACTGATCGACACGCCTGGGCTGCAGATTATCTGACTTCGATGAGTAAGGCGTTGGTGGATGATGCGGTGAAGGTGCTTACTCGGGATCGGGATAATGGGCTGGCGCTTTCGCGAGCAGGCTCGCTCCCACAGGGTTAGCGGCGTACTTCAGCGCATCTGCTCCGTAGAATCGCCCCCGGTCCTGATGCTTCTTCTCACCTGTAATGCTTGCTATACATCAGCCATCGACAGGCCCTCCGGGCATTAGGCCAGTGTGTGAACGCCCCGTGCACCACTCATCTAGACTTAATGGATAGTCGTAGGCAGAACCGAGCACGTCGCTTTGGTGCAGGTCGATCAATAGCGGCGTGGCAAGCTGCCCTTTATGCCCAGTCGAGGTACGGCGAAGACCGTGCCGGGCACAACAAGATGCCCGCTCAGGGTGCCCTGGCCAACGGCCAAATTGCCACGATACCGTGACGTGGTGTGAGTGCCGCAGCCGACACTTTCGGACGACCGACGACCTTCTGGTTTGTCCGTGACCGTGAGGATTGCTGAATGCCTGATGAGATGTTGCACCTGCCTGTGGTCAACAGTTTGCTGGAGCGCCACAAGGGCTCTGCGGGTGCGCTGTTGCCCATTCTTCATGATATTCAGGAGCGTATCGGTTACGTCCCCGATGTCGCCGTCCCCGAGATTGCCCATGCCCTGAACCTGAGCCAGGCCGAGGTTCGTGGGGTGATCAGTTTTTACCATGACTTCCGTACCGCGCCGCCCGCGCGGCATATCCTGCGGCTGTGCCGGGCCGAGTCGTGCAAGAGTCGCGGTGCCGAGCAGTTGGCTGCGCAGTTGCGTGAGCGTCTGCAACTGGATGACCACGGCAGCAGTGCCGATGGCAGCATCAGTTTGCGGCCGGTGTATTGCCTTGGCGCTTGTGCCTGTTCGCCGGCTCTGGAACTGGATGGTCGGGTGCATGCGCGGCTCAGTGCCGAGCGTCTGGATGCCTTGCTCGACGCTTGCCGGGAGGACGCGTGATGCCAGCTTTCTATGTGTCTGGTGATTCGGTTGCCCGTGCCGTGGGTGCAGAAGATGTTGTGGTAGCCCTTATCACCCATGCCCGGGGACGCGTTGTGCCGCTGGAGATAAAACGCACCAGCTCGCGGGGCCTTTACTGGCTGGAACCACTGCTGGAAGTGGACACGCCGCAGGGCCGTTTCGGCTTCGGTCCGCTGACAGATGCTGATGTGCCGTCTGTGCTCGAAGCGCTCAAAGGCGACCCGTCTTCTCATCCACTGGCCTTGGGCCTGGTGGAAGAATTGCCTTATCTGAAGACTCAACAACGCCTGCTGTTCGCCCGCGCCGGCATTACCCGGCCGCTGTCGCTTGACGACTATCGGGCCCACGGCGGTTTCGAGGGTTTGAAAAGAGCCATCGCCATCGGAGGCGAGCAGACTGCAACTGAAGTATTCGATTCCGGCCTGCGTGGCCGTGGCGGCGCGGCCTTCCCCGCCGGGATCAAATGGCGCACGGTGCGTGCGACCGAAGCGGCGCAAAAGTACATCGTGTGCAACGCCGACGAAGGCGACTCCGGCACTTTTGCCGACCGCATGCTGATGGAAGGCGACCCCTTCCTGCTGATCGAAGGCATGGCCATTGCCGGCCTGTGCGTCGGTGCCACCTATGGCTACATCTATGTGCGCTCGGAATATCCGGATGCCGTGATCATCCTGCGCAACGCGCTGCAGATTGCTCGGAAGAACGGTTACCTGGGCGCCAATGTCGGCGGCAGCGGTCAGGCCTTCGATATGGAAGTGCGTGTCGGTGCTGGTGCTTACATCTGCGGTGAGGAAACCGCGCTGCTGGACTCTCTGGAAGGCAAACGCGGGATCGTGCGCGCCAAGCCGCCGATTCCTGCCTTGAAGGGGCTGTTCGGCCAGCCGACGCTGGTGCACAACGTGCTGACTTTGGCCTCGGTGCCGCAGATTCTGGCCAAGGGCGCGCAGTTCTATCGCGATTACGGCATGGGCCGCTCCCTGGGCACCATGCCCTTCCAATTGGCGGGCAATATTCGTCAGGGCGGGCTGGTGGAACGGGCCTTTGGCCTGACCCTGCGGGAACTGGTGGAAGACTACGGTGGCGGGACTGCCAGTGGCCGGCCGCTGAAGGCTGCGCAGGTGGGCGGCCCCCTTGGTGCCTGGGTGCCGCCGTCGCAATTCGACACGCCGCTGGATTATGAAGCCTTCGCCGCCATCGGCGCGATGCTCGGTCACGGCGGTGTCGTGGTGGCTGACGACACCCTGGACATGGCCCACATGGCGCGTTTCGCGATGGAGTTCTGCGCCGAGGAATCCTGTGGCAAATGCACGCCATGCCGCATCGGCTCGACTCGGGGCGTGGAGGTGATCGACCGCTTGCTGGCAGCGCCTGACCAGAACGGTCGCGATGAGCAGGTGATCATCCTCAAGGACCTGTGCGACACCCTGCAATACGGTTCGCTGTGTGCATTGGGCGGCATGGTTTCCTTTCCGGTCGCCAGCGCCCTCAAGCACTTCCCCGCCGACTTCGGCTTGCAGCCCTCGGAGGCCGAGCAATGATCACTCTCTTCGACCCGAACACCGATATCGACCTCGGCACTCCTGCCCGTGAGAGCCAGGTGCAAGTCACCCTGAGCATCGACGGCCGCAGCATCAGCGTGCCCGAAGGCACTTCGGTGATGCGCGCCGCTGCGCTGTTGGGCACCACCATTCCCAAACTCTGTGCCACCGACAGCCTGGAAGCCTTTGGCTCTTGCCGCATGTGCCTGGTGGAGATCGACGGCATGCGCGGCTACCCGGCGTCCTGCACCACGCCGGTCACTGAAGGCATGACCGTGCACACCCAGACGCCGAAGCTTGCGACCCTGCGCCGTAACGTCATGGAGCTGTACATTTCCGATCACCCGCTGGACTGCCTGACCTGCTCGGCCAACGGCAACTGCGAACTGCAAACCGTGGCCGGTCAGGTCGGCCTGCGGGAGGTGCGTTACGGCTATGAAGGCGACAACCATCTGGCCGACGTGAAGGACACGTCCAACCCCTACTTCGACTACGACCCGAGCAAGTGCATCGTCTGCAACCGCTGCGTGCGCGCCTGCGAAGAAACCCAGGGCACCTTTGCCCTGACCATCACCGGGCGCGGTTTTGAATCCCGGGTGGCGGCCGCCGGTGGGGATAACTTCCTCGACTCGGAATGCGTGTCCTGCGGCGCCTGCGTGCAGGCCTGCCCGACTGCGACCCTGATGGAAAAAAGCGTGGTCGAACTGGGCCAGCCCGAACGCAGCGTGATCACCACCTGCGCCTATTGCGGTGTGGGCTGCTCGTTCCGCGCCGAGATGAAAGGCGACCAACTGGTGCGCATGGTTCCGGACAAGAACGGCCAGGCCAACCACGGCCACTCTTGCGTCAAGGGGCGCTTTGCCTGGGGCTACGCCACCCACCCGGATCGCATCACCAAGCCGATGATCCGCAAGCACATCAACGACCCGTGGCAGGAAGTCAGCTGGGATGAAGCGGTGACCTACGCCGCCAGCGAATTCCGTCGGTTGCAGCAGAAATATGGCCGCGACTCCATTGGCGGCATCACCTCCAGCCGCTGCACCAACGAAGAAACCTATCTGGTGCAAAAACTGGTGCGCGCCGCGTTCGGCAACAACAACGTCGACACCTGTGCACGGGTCTGCCACTCGCCGACCGGTTATGGCTTGAAGCAAACCCTGGGCGAGTCCGCCGGCACTCAGAGTTTCGACTCGGTGATGCAGGCCGACGTGATCCTGGTGATGGGCGCCAACCCCAGCGACGCCCACCCGGTGTTCGCCTCCCAGCTCAAACGCCGGCTGCGTGAAGGCGCGCGGCTGATCGTCATCGACCCACGGCGCATCGATCTGGTGGACTCGGTGCACGCCCGCGCCGAATACCATTTGGCCCTGCGCCCGGGCACCAACGTCGCCATGCTCAACGCCTTGGCCCATGTCATCGTCACTGAAGGGCTGCTCAACCAGGCCTTTATCGACGCCCGTTGCGAGGGCAGCGATTTCGCCAGCTGGCGTGAGTTCGTCAGCCGCGAGGAAAACTCGCCGGAAGTGCTTGGCGCCATCTGCGGCGTGCCCGCGGCCGACATCCGTGCTGCGGCGCGTCTGTATGCCATGGGTGGCAATGCGGCGATCTACTACGGCCTCGGCGTCACCGAGCACAGCCAGGGCAGCACGGCGGTCATGGGCATCGCCAACCTCGCGATGGCCACGGGCAACATCGGCCGCGAAGGCGTGGGCGTGAACCCGCTGCGGGGGCAGAACAACGTTCAGGGCTCCTGCGACATGGGCTCCTTCCCCCATGAGTTGCCCGGTTACCGGCACATCTCCAACGAGGTGGTGCGGGCGCAGTTTGAACAGGCGTGGAACGTCACTCTGCAACCTGATCCGGGGTTGCGCATCCCCAACATGTTCGAAGCAGCGCTGGGCGGCAGTTTCAAGGGCCTGTATTGCCAGGGTGAGGACATCGCCCAGAGCGATCCGAATACCCAGCACGTCACCGCCGCTTTGTCGGCGATGGAATGCGTGGTGGTGCAGGATATTTTCCTCAACGAAACCGCCAAGTTCGCCCACGTGTTCCTGCCGGGCAGTTCGTTTCTGGAAAAGGACGGCACCTTCACCAACGCTGAACGGCGCATCTCCCGGGTGCGCAAGGTCATGGACCCTCTGGGCGGCAAGGCCGACTGGGAAGGCACGGTGGCCCTGGCCAATGCCCTGGGTTACCCGATGCACTACAAACACCCATCGGAAATTATGGATGAAATCGCCAGCCTGACGCCGACCTTCACCAACGTCAGCTACGCCGAACTGGATCGCCACGGCAGCCTGCAATGGCCGTGCAACGCCGAGGCACCGGACGGTACGCCGACCATGCACATCGAGGAGTTCGTGCGCGGCAAGGGGCGGTTCATGCTCACCGGCTACGTGCCGACCGAGGAGAAGGTCAACACTCGCTACCCGCTGCTGCTGACCACCGGACGCATCCTCAGCCAGTACAACGTCGGCGCCCAGACCCGGCGCACCGACAACGTCGCCTGGCACGACGAAGACCGCCTGGAGATTCACCCAACCGACGCCGAAAGCCGTGGCATCAACGAAGGTGACTGGGTCGGCATCGGCAGCCGCGCCGGGCAGACTGTGTTGCGTGCGCGGATCACCGAACGGGTCGCCCCGGGCGTGGTGTACACCACTTTCCACTTCCCGGAATCGGGGGCCAACGTGATCACCACCGACAACTCCGACTGGGCTACCAACTGTCCGGAGTACAAGGTCACGGCCGTCGAAGTCAGCCGCGTTTATCACCCTTCGGAGTGGCAAAAACGCTTCCAGGCCTTCAGCGATGAACAGCATCGTCTGCTCAAGGACCGGGCCCGTGGCGCCAAAGCGGAGGTACGCCGATGAGCACGGACAACCTGATCAAGATGGCCAACCAGATCGCCCAGTACTTCGCCAGCCAGCCGGACCAGCAACAGGCGGTGCTCAGCGTGCGCAATCACCTGCAGATGTACTGGGCACCGAGCATGCGCAAGGAATTGCTGGCCTGGCAGACGGAGCATAAAGGGGCGGACCTGCACCCGCTGGTGCAGGCGGCGGTGAGTGGGGCGGGATGGGGGGCTTAGTCTGAAGGAGCCCGGATGAATAACTGTGGGAGCGGGCTTGCTCGCGAAGGCGTCAATCCAGGCGACATTGATGTTGAATGTAC
>NZ_JBYSYZ010000081.1:0-8204 GCF_058783925.1 Pseudomonas sp. FW305-70 | reverse complement strand
CAGGGGCCTGCGTTTTAACTGACTACCATCACCACTGCGCGAAGGCGGTGGCACATCCAGCATCGATGTGACTGACAAACCGCTTTCGCGGGCAAGCCCGCTCCCACAGGGGCCTGCGTTTTAACTGACTACCATCACCACTGCGCGAAGGCGGCAAAGCTTGAACCCGAGGTGTTGCACCAGGCTTATTGTGGGAGCGAGCCTGCTCGCAAAAGCGGTGGCACATCCAGCATCTATGTGGCTGACATACCGCTTTCGCGAGCAGGCTCGCTCCCACAGGAGGGCTGTGCTTTACCTGATTACCATCACCACTGCGCGAACCCGAGGTATTGCACTGTTTTTTGTGGGAGCGGGCTTGCCCGCGATGGCGGTGGATCAGGCAACACTGATGTCGCATGTGCCGGCCTCATCGCGGGCAAGCCCGCTCCCACAGGGTTTTGTGTCGCTACACGATTGTGTATCAGCGTGCAGCCCAGGCGTTGAAGCGCTGTTCAAGCTCTTCGCCATGGTCGACCCAGAACTCTGCGTCCACCGCCCGGGCGCCGGCCAGGTTGGCCTCGGCGGTCGGCAGTTGTTCCTGCACGTCCTTGGGCAGCAATGGCAGGGTCTGGCGATGCACCGGCCCGTAGGGGATGTTTTCCGAGAAGACTTTTTGCGTCTGCGGCTGGCTGGCGAACGCGATGAAGTTTTCCGCCAGCGCCTTGTTCGGCGTACCTTTGACCACTGCCCAGTATTCCGGGTCGTACAGGCTTTGCGGCCAGACGATGCTCAGTTTCATGCCTTCCTTTTGCGCCGAGGCGATCCGGCCGTTGTAGGCCGCGCTCATCACTACGTCGCCGGCCACCAGCCATTGCGCCGGCTGCGCGCCCGCCTCCCACCACTGGATGTTCGGCTTGATCTGGTCGAGCTTGGCAAAGGCCCGCGTCACGCCTTGTGGGGTTTTCAAGACCTTGTACACGTCGTCCGCCTTGACACCGTCGGCGAGCAAGGCGATTTCCAGGGTGTACTTGGCGCTCTTGCGCAGGCCGCGCTTGCCCGGGAAGTCGGCGACGTTCCAGAAGTCCGCCCAGGATTGCGGCGCCTTGGCCTGCTTGCTCTGGTCATAGGCCATGACCATCGACCAGACGTAAGTGGCCACCCCGCATTCGGTCAGCGCACCGGGCACGAAGTTCGCCGAATCACCGAAGCGCCCGGCGTCGAGCTTCTCGAACAGGCCCTCCTCGCAGCCGCGCAACAACTCGGGGCTTTCGACTTCCACCACGTCCCAGCTGGTGTGACCGGCCGAAACCATGGCCTTGATCTTCGACAGTTCACCGTTGTACTCACCGGCGATGATGTTGCCCGCGCCGCTGGCATTGAACGGCTGGAAATAGGCCTTCTCCTGAGCCTGTTTGGTAGCACCACCGAAGGAAATCACGGTGAGGTCCTGGGGGGCCGCCCACACACTGGCACTCAACAACGCCAGGGCAAACGGAACACTGCAACGCAAGGATCTGGACATGGATCGCTTCCTCGAAAGTATGGGTTCGCACACTGACCAATGCCGATTCGTCACCTGTAGGAGCCGGCTTGCCGGCGATGGCGGCGGATCGGTCAAAACCGATGTCGCCTGCCAAATCGCTATCGCCGGCAAGCCGGCTCCTACAGGTGATTGAGCGGAATCAGCCCTGTTGACCCATTGTTGTTATTGCTCACTCAGATACACCGCCAGGCGATCCATCAGGCGGTCACAGGCCGCCATCTGGTCGACGCTGACAAATTCATCGGGCTTGTGCCCCTGGTCCATGCTGCCGGGACCGCAGACCACGGTCGCAATCCCGGCCTGATTGAACAGCCCGCCTTCGGTGCCAAAGGCCACGGTGCCGAAATCATCGCTGCCGCACAGCTCGGCAATCAGCCGGGCGGCGGCGCTGTCGGCGGGTGTCGCCAGGCCCGGATAGGCCGAGATTTTTTCAAAGCGGATCGCGGTATCGGTGTCCACGGCCTGCATGGCCGGCAGCAACGTCTGCTCGGCGTAGTCCCGCAGTTCATCGACCACCACTTGCGGAGCGAAGTCCGGCAAGGCGCGGATCTCGAAATCGAAACGGCAGTCCGCTGGTACGATGTTCAGCGCCGTACCGCCCTGGATTACGCCGACCTGCACGGTCGAGAACGCCGGATCGAAGCGCTTGTCGTGCAACGGCGGCCGGGCCAGGGTGGCGCCGATGTCGCCCAGCCGACCGATCAGGCGCGCGGCCTGCTCGATGGCATTGACCCCATAAGGCGCGTAGGCCGAATGACAGGCCGCACCGCGTACGTGGCAACGCATCGCCAGCTTGCCCTTGTGGCCGAGCACCGGTTTGAGCTCGGTCGGCTCGCCGATCAAACACAACGCCGGGGCCGGGATGCGTTGGGGCAACACCTCCAGCAAACCGCGCACGCCAAGGCAGCCGACCTCTTCGTCATAGGAAAACGCCAAGTGCACCGGGCGCTTCAAAGGGCTGGCGAGAAACACCGGCACGGCGGCCAGCACCGAGGCCAGATAGCCTTTCATGTCCGCGGTGCCGCGACCGTACAGCTTGCCACTCGCCTCGCTCAGGCTGAACGGCTCGACCGTCCAGGCCTGGCCGTCCACCGGCACCACGTCGGTGTGACCGGACAGCACGATGCCGCCGGCCACGCTCGGGCCGACCGTGGCCAACAGATTGGCCTTGGTCCGCTCGGCGTTGTAGATCAGTTCGCACGCCACGCCCAGTCCGTGCAGGTAGTCACGCACGAACTCGATCAGCTCGAGGTTCGAGTCGCGGCTGACCGTGGCGAACCCGATCAACCGCGCGAGCATGGCGCGGCTGCGCAACTCACTCATCGCCGGGCACTCCATACGCGGGGGCCAGGGTCGGATTGAGGGCGCGGGTCAGGTAGTCCTGCAATTGCGGCTCGTAGGCCGTCCACAGTTTGCCCAGCTCGCCAATCGGGTTTTCATCGGCCCAATCCACCCGCAGGTCGACAATCGGCCAGGTCAGGTCACCGACCACCGACAACGCCGCCGAGTGCACCGCGCCCGCTTCGCCGCCGGCGTCCTGCCCGGCCTGCAAGGCGTTCATCAGGCGGGTGGCGAGGCAGCCTTCACTGTTTTCGAAAGCCGCGACCATCGCCTCGATCACCCCACTGTTGGCCAGCAGGTTGCCGGCCGCCACGCACTGATCACCGGCCACCGCGTTGTTGATGCCCAGCGCATGATTGCCGCTGAACACCGCCGTACGACCGTGGGCATCCACCACCGCCACCTGGCGATATTGGCTGTAGCCGTTGCGGGTCAACGAGTGGTCCAGCGCCTGGGGTGGCGCCGAGCCGTTGGCCAGCTCATCGAGGATCTGCGGGCCGAGGGCCGGCAGCGTGATGTTCTGGCTCGACACCGCGCCGACCCCGGCCCGCAGCCAGGGGCAGCGCGCACCGACGGCGATGCTCGAAGAACTGATGGCAATGCCCAGCTGGCCGGTCTCGGCGCAGCGACCCACGATGGAAAAAGTCATGGCGAAGTCCTTATTCAGGGATAACGGCAATCACGTCGATTTCCATCAGCCACTGCGGCTGGCCGAGGGCACTGACCACCAGCCCAGTGGAAATCGGGAACACACCCTTGAGCCACTTGCCGACCTCCTGGTACACCGGCTCGCGATAGCGCGGGTCGATCAGGTAGGTAGTGGTCTTGACGATGTGGCTCAGGTCGCTGCCCGCCTCTTCCAGCAACTGCTTGACGTTGCGCATGGCCTGTTCGGCCTGGGCGCGCGGATCACCGAGGCCCACCAGTTGGCCATTGAAATCGGTGCCGACCTGACCACGTACATACACGGTATTGCCGGCGCGAACGGCCTGGCACAGATCGTTGTCCAGCGTCTGGTTCGGGTAGGTGTCTTTGGTGTTGAACATGCGGATGCGGGTATGAGTAGGCATTAACGAACTCCCATGAGGCTGGCTTTCTGAACAGGTGCGCGGGCGGCGTCGGCTTGACGCTGGGTCGCATCCCGATAGTTGAAATAGGTGTGCTGTTTAACGATGTGATCGGCGATGTGCTTGGCGTCGTGCCAAACGCCCCAGATGAACGCGGAGCCACGACGGGACTGCCACGGCAACCCGACGAAATACACGCCGGGCTCGGCCGACACGCCGCGCTGGTGCTGCGGTTTGCCGTTGTCCTTGAAGGCATCGACCTTCAGCCAGCTGTAGTCGGTGGAGTAACCGGTGGCCCAGATGATCGTGGTCACGCCGGCCTTGAGCAGGTCCAGTTCCAGGATTGGATTTGTCACGCAATCCGGATCGGCCAGCATGGCCCGGGCTTCGGGTTCCAGCGGCAGGTCGAGGCCATTGCGTTCGATATAAGCGTCGGCCTTGTCGAGCAGCGCGAGGTAGTTTTCATCGCCACGGCGGATGTTGTCGGCGAGATTGTCTTCAAAACTGACCACGGCGCCATTGAACGATTGAGTCAGGCCGACCAGGGTCATGCCCTGATGCGCCAGGCGACGGAAGTCCACGGTGTGGCCGCCACGGGCACCGCTCACGGCGATGGTCACGTGTTCCTTGCCCGGTTGCATGGCCTCGGCATCCCATTCGCCCAGCACCCCCAGCCACCAGCAGAAATCGCGGTTGCGGTAGGCGCGCGGCGGACGGTCGTGGGCGCCGACCGAGAGGTAGACCTGTTTACCGGAACGTTGCAGCTCATCGGCGATCTGCACGCCCGACGACCCGGCGCCCACCACCAGCACCGCGCCTTCGGCCAGTTGCTGCGGGTTGTAGTACTGGGCGGAGTGAATCTGGTTGATGCCGGCCATTGGCGGGGCAATCGGCGGAATGGCCGGACGCTGGAACGGGCCGGTGGCGACCACCACATGGCGGGCCTCGATCACGCCATCAGAGGTTTCAACGGTGAAACCCGGACGGTCGGCATTGCGTTGTACGCTCTTGACTTCAACACCGGTGCGGATCGGCGCGTTGAACTTGCGGGCATAGGCTTCGAAGTACTCGGCCACCTGCTCTTTGCCGGCGAAGGCGTCCGGGTCCAGGCCGTCGAATTCCAGGCCCGGGAAGCGGTCGTGCCAGGCAGGACCGTTGGCCACCAGCGAATCCCAGCGGCCGGTGCGCCAGGCTTCGGCGATACGGTTGCGCTCCAGCACGAGGTGGGGCACACCGAGTTTGCTCAGGTGTTCACTCATGGCCACGCCGGCCTGGCCGGCGCCAACAACAAGCGTATCAATTGCGGTTTTATCAACTGTCATGGCTGTGCACTTCTGAAAGGTGGTTTGATTCAGGTCGGTCATGGCTGCCGCCTCGATTCTGATCACTGTTGTTCTTCTGCTGCGGCTATCGGTATCAGGGTGTTGGCCGCATTCTGTTCGGAGCCGGGAAATAGCGAAATTATGTTTTTTGTGGTTGCTGGCGAGGAAAAAGCGTCGAGGTGACCGGCTGGCCGTGCGAGGTTGCGGTCGACCCGATCCCGGCCTATGGTCCAAGCGATGCATTGCCCGCGACCGGCGCGAAGACCCGGCGCGGATTGCTGTCCATCCAGTGCGGATTCACGCAAGGAGTGATGACATGCCCGACTATTCCCGTCCTGCCGTACTCGAACTGATTGGCAATACCCCGCTGGTACGCGTCAGCCGGTTCGATACCGGTCCCTGCACGCTGTTTCTCAAACTCGAATCACAGAACCCCGGCGGTTCGATCAAGGACCGCATCGGTCTGGCCATGATCGACACCGCCGAACGCGACGGTCGCCTGCGCCCCGGCGGCACCATCGTCGAAGCCACCGCCGGCAACACTGGCCTGGGCCTGGCCCTGGTCGGCCGCGCCAAGGGCTATCGCGTCGTGCTGGTGGTGCCGGACAAGATGTCCACCGAGAAGGTCTTGCACCTCAAGGCCATGGGCGCCGAGGTGCACATCACCCGCTCCGATGTCGGCAAGGGCCATCCCGAGTACTACCAGGACGTCGCCGCACGGCTGGCGGCGGAAATTCCCGATGCGTTCTTCGCCGACCAGTTCAACAACCCGGCCAACCCGCTGGCCCACGAATGCAGCACCGCGCCGGAGATCTGGGCACAAACCCAGCACGATCTGGACGCCATCGTCGTCGGCGTCGGATCGGCCGGTACCCTCACCGGCCTGACCCGTTTCTTCAAACGCGTGCAGCCGGACCTGGAAATGGTCCTGGCCGACCCGGTCGGTTCGGTGATGGCCGAATACAGCCGCGGTGGCACCCTCCCCACCCCCGGTTCCTGGGCGGTGGAAGGCATCGGCGAAGACTTCATCCCGTCGATTGCCGACCTGTCCAGCGTGCGCCACGCCTATTCGATCAGCGACGAAGAAAGCTTCGACCATGCCCGCCAGTTGCTGCGCGCCGAAGGCATTCTCGGCGGCTCATCCACCGGTACCTTGCTGGCGGCGGCGCTGCGTTACTGTCGCGAACAGACCCAGCCGAAACGGGTGGTGAGCTTCGTCTGCGACACCGGTACGCGTTACCTGTCCAAGGTCTACAACGACCAGTGGATGAACGATCAGGGCCTGCTGCAACGCAAGCACTACGGCGACCTGCGCGACCTGATCGCGCGGCGTTTCGAGGATGGCCGGGTGATCAGCGTCGGCCCCGATGACACCCTGCTCACCGCGTTCCAGCGCATGCGTCTGGCGGACGTGTCGCAATTGCCGGTGCTGGTGAAGGGGCAGCAACTGGTCGGCGTGATCGACGAGTCCGACATCCTGCTGGGGGTGCATGAAGACGTTGCGCACTTCCGTAAAACCGTGGCCAGCGCCATGACCGACAAACTGCAAACCCTGTCCCCCGCTGCCACCCTGGCGGAACTGGAGGCAGAGCTGGGCCGTGGGCTGGTGGCGATCATCCAGGATGCCTCGGGCTTCCACGGCCTGATTACCCGAACCGACATGCTCAACCATTTGCGGAGATCCCTGCCATGAGTCAACAGGACAAAAACGCCCCGCCTCAGGGCTTCGCCACCCGGGTGATCCATGCCGGGCAAACGCCGGACCCGTCGACCGGGGCCTTGATGCCGCCGATCTACGCCAACTCCACCTACCTGCAACAGAGCCCCGGGGTGCACAAAGGCCTGGACTACGGGCGCTCGCACAACCCGACGCGCTGGGCCCTGGAACGCTGCGTGGCCGACCTCGAAGGCGGCACCCGGGGCTTTGCCTTTGCCTCGGGGCTGGCGACCATTTCCACGGTGCTCGAACTGCTAGACGCCGGTTCGCACGTCGTCTCCGGCAACGACCTGTACGGCGGCACCTTCCGCCTGTTCGACAAGGTGCGCCAGCGCAGCGCCGGGCACCGCTTCAGCTTCGTCGACCTGACCGACCTGGCGGCGTTCGAGGCGTCCCTGCAGGACGACACCCGCATGGTCATGGTCGAGACCCCGAGCAATCCGCTGCTGCGCCTCACCGACCTCGCCGCCATCGCCCGCACCTGCCGCGCGCGCGGCATCATCTGCGTGGCCGACAACACCTTCGCCAGCCCGTGGATCCAGCGCCCACTGGAACTGGGTTTCGACATCGTGCTGCACTCGACCACCAAATACCTCAACGGCCACTCCGACGTGATCGGCGGCATCGCCGTGGTCGGGCAGAACCCCGAACTGGCCGAGCGCCTGGGCTTCCTGCAAAACGCCGTCGGCGCCATCGCCGGCCCGTTCGATGCCTTCCTCACCCTGCGCGGGGTGAAGACCCTGGCCCTGCGCATGGAACGGCATTGCAGCAACGCACTGGAACTGGCGCAGTGGCTGGAGCGTCAGCCGCAAGTCTCACGGGTCTACTACCCCGGCCTGCCCTCGCACCCGCAGCACGAACTGGCCCAGCGGCAAATGCGCGGATTCGGCGGGATGATTTCCCTCGACCTCAACAGCGACCTGGCCGGCGCCAAACGCTTCCTCGAGAACGTGCAGATCTTCGCCCTGGCCGAGAGCCTGGGTGGCGTGGAAAGCCTGATCGAACACCCGGCGATCATGACCCACGCCACCATCCCGCCCGATACTCGGGCAGAGTTGGGGATTGGTGATGGGTTGGTGCGGTTGTCGGTGGGGGTTGAGGATGTGGAGGACTTGCGCGCGGACCTGGCGCAGGCGTTGGCGCGGATGTAAGTAATCCCTGTAGGAGCGAGCTTGCTCGCGATGGTCGTAAACGATGCCGCGTGTTTACTGACTAAACGCAGCGCTCTTGGGTCC
>NZ_JBYSYZ010000080.1:0-8582 GCF_058783925.1 Pseudomonas sp. FW305-70 | reverse complement strand
CCCCATGTGAGAGTAGGTCATCGTCAAGATTAAATTCCGAAACCCCTATCTGCGTATGCAGGTAGGGGTTTTGTTTTAGTAGAAGTCACCAGTTTTCACCGGCACGTTGATGTTCTAACGGGCTGGTCACAGAATTTCTTGACGACCATAGAGCGTTGGAACCACCTGATCCCATCCCGAACTCAGAAGTGAAACGATGCATCGCCGATGGTAGTGTGGGGTTTCCCCATGTGAGAGTAGGTCATCGTCAAGATTGAATTCCAAAACCCCTGTCTGCTAACGCAGACAGGGGTTTTGTCGTTTCAGGGGTACTGAAAAGCCCGTTGTGGAGCCTCTCCACAACGGGCTTTCTCACGTCTTGCACCTGCCGCTGCGGGTTACTTCGGTGTGTTTCTGGCCTGGACTTCAGGGCTGTTGAGGTAGCGCGTAATGACCTCGACCGCTCGGTTCAGATGATGTTCGAGCAGCTGCACGGAGCGTTCCATGTCCCGGTCCTTGGCGGCACGCAACAGTGCCTGGTGGTCGTCCTGGGACAGTTTGCCCAGGCCCATGGCTTCCAGGTTGAAACGCAGGAACCGCTCTTCCTCATTCAGGCCGTCTTCAACCAGTTTCAACAGTCGGCGATTGGGCGCTCGGCTGTAAAGCGCCATGTGGAACAAGCGGTTGAGCCGGCCGATTTCGGTGTAGTCGCTTTGCGTTTCGAGTTCGTCGATGTAGCGGGCAGCCTGTTCGAGATCTTCGTCCTGGAGCAATGGCACCGAGAGACGCAGGGCCTCGGATTCCAGCAGGATGCGCAGCGCGTAGGTTTCAACGGCGTCTCCCTGGACCAGCGGCGCGACCACGGCGCCCTTATGGGCCACCACGTTGAGCAACGACTGCGCTTCGAGCTGGCGCAGGGCTTCGCGCACGGGCATGCGGCTGACGCCGAACAGGTCGGCGAGGTCCTGCTGGCGCAGGGCCGCACCGCAAGGGATGCGCCCGTCAAGTATCGCCGCGCGCAGGGTTTCTTCGATCACCGTGCGTGCCAGATGTGCGGGAATCGGCCCGTTGACCTTGATACTGCTGAGAGGGTTGGGCTTTTGTGTCACTAAACGCACCCTGAATAATGAAATTTTTTGGATCCAAATGACACTAGTGACTGCCTGACAGCTTGTCAAACAAGTGAACGAATGCCTTTCCTGCAGTTTAGCGCGCCGCCAGTGATCTCATCGTGCCATTGTCTTTTTCCGGACTAACCTTCACCATTCGAGCGACTCTCTCCTGCCTACCCAGGATGCCTCGCATTGGCAGCATGTTTAACGATCCCCCGGATTTTGCGCTGGTTGTGCAGCGCATTGCTGCTGGCTGGCGTGATGCTGGGCAGCTTGAGTGCCGATTGGGACTTTTCCCTGATCAGCCGGCGGGCGCAGGCATTGTACGGACCTCTGGGAGAGGGTCAGCAACGCATTAACGATTGGCAATACTTGTTGGCCAGCCAGAAGCAGATCGGCGAGTCGGAACAACTCAATGTGGTCAATCGCTTCTTCAACAAACAACTGCGATACGTTGAAGACATCGATCTGTGGCATGCAGTCGACTACTGGGAAACTCCGATCGAAGCCCTGTGGAAAGGCGCCGGCGACTGTGAAGACTACGCTATTGCCAAGTACTTCAGCCTGCGTCATCTCGGTGTAGCCAGTGAAAAGCTGCGTATCACCTACGTCAAGGCACTGACCCAGAACCGCGCGCACATGGTGCTGACCTACTACTCGACTCCGGATGCCGAGCCCCTGGTGCTCGACAGCCTGATTGATGCAATCAAGCCGGCCAGCCAACGAAAGGATTTACTGCCGGTCTACTCTTTCAATGCAGAGGGACTGTGGTTGCCGGGCGCCAAGGGCAACAAAAAGGTCGGCGATACCAAACGTCTGTCGCGCTGGCAGGATGTGTTGAAGAAAATGCAGGCCGAAGGATTCCCGGTCGAGACGACTAACTAGGAGCACGTGCTCAGATGTCTTTGTTCAAACAGCTGTTGATTGCTATCTGTCTGTTCCTGGTGGTCGCCTTCACCGGCAGTTTCATGGTCAGTCTGGAGAGCTCACGCACTCAGTACGTCAACCAGTTGCGCTCCCATGCCCAGGACGCCGCGACCGCGCTGGCGCTTTCCCTGACCCCGAATATCGACGACCCGGCGATGGTCGAGTTGCTGGTCAGCTCGATTTTCGACAGCGGTTACTACGCGAGCATCCGCGTGGTCGATCTGAAGACCGACCAGAACCTGGTTGAGCGTACGGGCATACCGGCGGTCAACAATGTTCCTGACTGGTTCGTCAAACTGATCGGCCTGGAACCTGCCGGTGGTGATGCGATCGTCAGCCGCGGCTGGGAGCAGGCCGCCCGGGTCGAGGTCGTCAGCCATCCGATGTTCGCGCTGGCCAAGTTGTGGCAAAGCGCCTTGGGCAGCCTGGGCTGGTTGCTGCTATGCGGCGCCGTCAGTGCGGTGCTCGGCGCGCTGTTGCTGCGCCAGCAATTGCGACCGCTGGATTATATGGTCAAGCAATCCCACGCCATCGCCCGACGGGAGTTCCTCAGCCTGCCGGAACTGCCGCGCACTCCCGAGCTTCGCCGGGTCGTGCAGGCCATGAACCAGATGGTCGAGAAGCTCAAGGCGCTGTTCCAGGAACAGGCCGAGCGTAGTGAAAAGCTGCGGGTCGAGTCCTATCAGGATTCGTTGACCGGGTTGGCCAACCGGCGCTATTTCGAGATGCAACTGAACGTCCGGGTGAGCAACCCGGAGCAGGCCAGCTCCGGTTATCTGCTGCTGTTGCGGGTCAAGGATCTGGCCGGCCTCAACCAGCGTCTCGGTGGTCAGCGCACCGATGAAGTGCTCAAGGCCGTCGGTGAGCAACTGACTCGCGAGTGCGCCAAGTATCCGGAAACCCAGAACCTGGTGACCCGTATCCGTGGCGGCGAATTTGCCGTACTGGCGCCGGGACTGGTGCGCGAAGAAGCGCTGCAACTGGCGCAAAATCTCGACAACGCCCTGGCCAGCCTGCACGCTACCGGCGCCACTGATGTGGCTGCCGTGGCGTCTATCGGCCTGGCGCCTTTCGCTCATGGTGACTCGCCGCAAGCCGTGCTCAGCCTCGGTGATCAGGCGCTGGCCCAGGCCGAAGGTCAGGGCGAGCAGAATTGGGCCTGCCTCGAACACAGCCTCTCGGCCAGTGTCGGCGACGATCACCACGCCTGGCATCAGATGCTCGACCAGGCGCTGACACAGCGGCGCTTCGAGCTGTATTTCCAACCGGTAGTGGCCGCCCAAGACACGCAACTGGTGCTGCATTACAAAGTGTTGTCGCGACTGCTCGACGAACACGGCCAGACCATCCCCGCCGGGCGTTTTCTGCCTTGGCTGGAGCGCTTCGGCTGGACTGCGCGCCTGGATCGGCTGATGCTCGAGCGGGTGTTGGAGCAAATGAGCGAACATGAGGAGTCGCTGGCGCTGAATCTGTCGTCGGCGACCCTGGGTGACCCGCAGGCGCAAAACAAAATCTTCGAGCTACTGCGTGCGCATTCCAACCTTGGCCCGCGCCTGACTCTGGAGATTGGCGAAGAGCAACTGCCTGATCAGGCGGTACTGGAGCAACTGACCCGGCGCCTGCGCGAACTCGGCTTCTCACTGAGCCTGCAGCGTTTTGGCGGACGCTTCAGCATGATCGGCAACCTGGCGCGGCTGGGGCTGGCCTACCTGAAGATCGATGGCAGCTACATTCGCTCGATTGATCTGGAAAGTGACAAACGCCTGTTCATCGAGGCGATCCAGCGAGCGGCGCACAGCATTGATTTGCCACTGATTGCCGAACGGGTCGAGACTGAAGGCGAGTTGTCGGTGATTCGCGAGATGGGGCTATACGGAGTGCAGGGCCAGCTGTTCGGCGAGCCCAAGCCCTGGCGCTGATCTGATCGCTCCCACGCAGCGCGCGGGAATGATCGCAGGGGGTGTCAGATCAACCCGGTCTCTTCATCATCGATCAATTGGCTCAAGCCACCCAAGGCTTCACGGGCCTGGTTTCGGTCCATGAGTTTGGCCTGGGCCGCCGTCGGCAGGTCGGTGACGCGGATCACGCCTTTCTGGGTCAGCACCTGAATCAAGTCATCGAGTACCCGGATCATTTCCAGGTCACTTTGCTTGAGCTGTTTGAGGCTGTTCTCCACAGCCGCATTGGCAAACCAGGCCTGGATTTCATGATTGTCGGCCTGCAGGGTTTCCGTGGCCTCGGCGTAGGCGGCGGGTTCCACGCGTACCAACAGGCCCTGCGCATCGCGTTGCACGTAAAACATTGAGCATCCCTCAGAATTGAACCAGCGTCATGCTGTCAGCAGCATAGGTCAACTGCACGCCAGTATGTGGCGCAGCGACGAAATCGTCACCGGGCAGTGGACACAAACGTGACGACCGCCCCGGAAGGGGCGGCCGCTTTCATGCATCAGCTGTTGTTGTGATCGATTTTGATGGTCGGGTCGCTACCGGCAATCAGGTTGTGCAGGTTGGCGCTTGACCAGTTGTTGCCCTCCAGCTTGATCGTCACGTCCGGCGTGGCGGCTGCGGCGTTGCCAGAGTTGAACTGACCGGTCGAGCTGACTTGCAGCGACGACACGCCATCGACCGTGGTGATCTTCAGGAAGTTGTCGATGGTGCTGCCGGTTTCGCCCTGCAACAGATCGCGCAGGTCGATCCGGTCGCCTTCGCTGGCCTTGAAGTCCTTGATCACGTCGGTGCCGGTGTCGCCCGCTTTCCAGACGAAGGTGTCACCACCGGAACCACCGATCAGGATGTCGTTGCCCTGTCCGCCCATCAACGTGTCGTTGCCGGTGCCGCCGAGCAGGATGTCATTGCCCTTGCCACCGTCGAGGGTGTCGTTACCACCCGAGCCGAACAGGATGTCATTGCCCGCTCCACCCAGCAGGGTGTCGTTGCCGTCATGGGTCCCGGACACATCGAACGCGTTGTAATGCTCGGTGATGTACTGGTGCACATTGCTGGTGGTGACTGTGCTGACGTCCACACCGGATTGCTGCGCCACAAAGGCTTGCATGGCCTGGTAACCCTCACCGGCAATGCCGTTGAAACTCACCAGGTCGCCGAACAGGATGTCGTTGCCTTCGCCACCGCTGACGGTGTCGTGACCCGGCATCGTCGCTTCGGTATGGCCGATGATCGAGTTGGCCAGATCCTTCGGATCGATGTTGGTTTGTGGAATTTGATTCGAGTCGTACGGCTTCAGGTCGTTGAGGCTCACTCCGTTGTTGAGGCCAATGGCCTCGACATTCGACAGGTTGCTCAGCAGTGCAAAGCTGCCGGTGGAGTTGCTGGTGGCGTCCCAGTCGGTGCTGCTGCCGTCCCCGTCACGACCCGAGAACTCGTAGGTACCGTCACCCTGGGCATGCAGATAGCCGAAGTCCTTGGATGACCAGCTTGTGCTGCCACTGCCGTTGCCATTGCCGTTGTTACCGTGGCTGCTCTTGGTCCAGACCGTCACGTATCCCGAGGCGGTAATGTCGATCTGGTGCGTGCTGTCGGGGGACAGGCTGATCGCTGTTCCCAGCTGATAGTTGCTCGTGGTGATCAGGCTATCGAGCGTTGTGCTGCCATACAGGATCGGGTTGGTCGACTCGCCGCTCTGGTAGTAAGTCGGCTTGCCGTCAGTAATGAAATACGTGAGGTTCTTCGCCCCGGTGTTGGCCACGGCGTTTGCGCTCTGGAACCAGTTGGCCGTGGTTTTGAACACGTCCTCGTAGTTGGTACCGCCGCCGGATGACATCGAGTCCAGAATCGCCTTCAACTGAGTCAGCGCATTCGGGTTATTGAGGTTCACCGACACCGACTTGTTGACCTGGGTGTCGAAGTCCACCAGGAAGATGTTCACCGTGCCCGAGTTGCTGCCCAGGCTTTGCTTGAGGGTGTTGAACACCGACGTCAGCGAGTCCTTGGCCGAGTTGATCGACGAGGAACTCATACTGCCGGAGCTGTCGACCATGAAGGCGATGTTGTAGTTGGTGCCCGGCACCACGGTCAGGCCGCCAATGTCGGCGACGATGACGTCATTGCCGTCGGTGCCGGTGAGGGTGTCATCGGCCGCAGTGGCAGTGACGGCGTTATAGACCGCTGGGTACACGGTCACGGGGATTTGCGAAGTGCTGCTGGCCGAACCGCCGAGGGCCTCGGTGGAGGTCGAGGTCACAGTCAGGTTGAACTGGCCGTTGTAGTACGGTGGTGGAGTGACAGACAGAGAGTTGAGGCTCCAGCCGGTCACGTTGGCCTCGCCACTGGTCGCTGTGACCGTGAATGTATGTCCCGCGCCGTCGGTGAGCACCGAGCCGACTGGCATGCCGCTGATCTTCAGGCTCAGGCTTTCCGAGCCGTCGGTGTCGGTCAGCGCGGTGGTGATGGTGGACAATTTCACACTGGTGCCTTCGGCGCCGGTGTTGAGTTTGTAGCCGTCGTAGTAGCCTTTGCCATTGGTGCCGTGCAAGTCGGACACGGTCACGCCGGCATTCACCAGATCCGTCACGCCAGTGTAAATCGGTACGCCGGCACCGCTCAGGTCGATCGGCGTGCTGCCATTGACCGACAGGTTGACGTCATAGCTGCCCGGACCGCTCTGGTTGTGGTGGTAGATGTCCAGGGTGTAGTAGCCGTTGGTGGTCGGGGTGAACGAACCATTGAGGTTGCCGCCCGCGCCCCACGTGATCGCGGCGACGTTCTTGCCGCCGATGGTCACCAGCAGGCTGTCATCGCCAACACCGCTGAAGGTGTAGGTCTTGCCGGCTTCAAGGTAGATCAGGCCGGAAGTTTTCGACGCCGTACCGGCGGTCACGCTACCGTCGGACTGCACGTTGGTCACGGTGCCTTTGGAGTTCGGTGTGCCCGCGGCGTCGATCACGTTTTTCAGCGTGGTCGAGTCCGCACCGTTGCCGCTGGTGCCCAGGCCCGACAGACCGGTCCAGACTTCCTTGATCAGCCCGGTGGACTTCACGCTGTTGTCGGCAACGCTCAGGGTCGGGGCATCCGCCACCGGAGTGATGTCGATCTTGATCGTGCCGGTGTTGCCCAGTGCCTGGCCGTCGGTTGGCCGGAACTGAAGTTGCGCATAGTCAGCCTTTTGGTCGCCAGTGCCGGGGCCGTAACCGTCCACGCCCGACTCGTTCGCATCCGGCGTGAAGCGCAGTTTGCCTGCGTCGATATCAGCCTTGCTGAACGTCTGGTTGGTGGCGACATCTTTCCAGGTCGAACCGTCCAGATACTGCAGTTTGCCCTCGCCCGGCAGCTGGGTGATTTTCACGCCCAGGCTGGTGGCCGGACTGTCGACGTCGCTGACGCCGAAGGTCGACCAGCCGAGAATCAGCGGCGTGTCTTCGGTGCCGGTGACGTTGACCGGTACTGCGACCGGTGCGTCATTGACCGCCACCACGTTGACCGTGGTGGTCGCGGTGTTGGAGTAGTTGCTGCCGTCGGTCACCGTCACGGTGATGGTCCGGGGTACGGTGCTCGGGTTTTCACTGTTGTTGGTGAAGGTGATGTTCTTGATCTGCTGCATGTAGTCGGCCAGCGTCGCGCTACCCGACAGGGTCAGGGTGACGGTGCCATTGGTGCTGTTGGCATTGATGGTGATGCCGTTGACGCTGTTGCCCAGGTTCAGCGCATCACCGTCCTGACGGTTGGTCAGCACGATGGTCGCGCCGGTCAGCAGGGTGCTGTCCGGGTCGGTGATGCTCAGGTCGGTATCGCCGATCGACACGCCAGGACCGGCAGTGTTTTCGGTGAACGTCACCTTGTAGTCGGCCCCGGTGGCGCCGCTGGAGTTGTTGGCGTCGAGATCCAGTGCTGGCGGTGCATCGTTGTCGATGATCGAAGTGCTGACGCTGCCATTGGACGCGCTGATCGCCAGGTTCTCGAAGTTGCCGCCGGTGGCCGAGTCGATCTTGACCACGAAGTTTTCGGTGCCTTCGGTGATATTGTCATTGATGGTCGCGACGTTGAAGTTGGCACTGCTGGCGCCCGCCGGGATCTTCACGGTGTAGACACCGTTGAAGTCAGAACCGTCGGCGGCGGTACCGCTGTAGACGATTTTCAGTGTCACTTCGCTCTGGGCCTGGTGAGTCAGGCTGACGGTGTAACTCGCGGTCTGCCCTTCGGTTACCGAGGTGCTGCCGCTGATGCTGACAGTGGTGGTGTCCTGGAAGTCACTGACGCTGGTCGACACTGGCGTCTTGTCCGTGCCGAGGGCTTCAAGGTTGCCGCCGCTGGCAGCCTTGATTGATTCGGTAACGGTTGGCGCGCCTGTGTAGACGTCGTTGCCGACGGTCACCGGCAGGGTGCCGGAGCTCTGGCCAACGGCGATGGTGATCACCTTGCCGCTGTCCAGCGTGACGGTGACCGGCGTGTTATGCGCTGTAACCGGGGCACCGGTCTTGTCGGTCAAGGTCGCGGTGTAGGTGATGGTGCCGTTCTCGTCCACGCTTGGAGTGGCGGTCAGGGTCACGGTGGTGGTGTCGTTGACGTCGTTGACCGTGGTGGTCACTGGCGTTTTCACCGGATCAAT
>NZ_JBYSYZ010000079.1:0-8689 GCF_058783925.1 Pseudomonas sp. FW305-70 | reverse complement strand
GCTCAATCAATTCCCCCGCTTTTGCGCAATGCTGTTCAGTCAAGCGAGAGTGATCCACTGTAGGAGCGAGCTAGCTCGCGATGGTCGTTAACGATGCCGCGTGTTTACTGACTAAACGCGGCGCTCTTGAGTCCATCGCGAGCAAGCTCGCTCCTACAGAATCCCTAACTGAACAGCATTACGCTTTTGCGGGGTTTTTCCTGTTTGTCGACCGGTCGTCAAAAGCCGCTCATAAAGCTCAGAAATTTCAGCATCTTAGGAACTTTTCATAAACCTGCAACTTGCATGCAGTGTTTGTGCATCTCGTGCATTTTGCATGATTCCGAAAATTAGCTGATTTTATAACTTGTTGATTTATAAGGTTTTATCCTTGGTTTCAAAGTTGGCACAGCGTTCGCAATATCCTTGGTAACCCTGCCGACAAGACACCCGGCAGACTTTCCGAAAAACAGGAGTTACTCGTATGAAGAAGTTCGCTATCACTGCCGCTGCTGCTACCGCGCTGACCCTGACCATGGCCAACGCCGCGTTTGCTCAAACCACCCAGGCAACCCAGTCGCCAATGGTGCTGGCTGCCGGTGAGATGACCGAAGCGAAAGAAGCTACTTCCGATACCTGGATCACCACCAAAGTCAAAGCTGACCTGATGACCGAAAAAGGCATCCCAGGTAGCGACATCAAGGTTGAAACCAACAAAGGTGTGGTATCGCTGTCGTCGACCACCGCCGTGACCGATTCGCAAAAGGAAATGGCTGTGGCCATCACCAAAAAAATCAAAGGCGTCAAGGCGGTCTCCGCTGACGGCCTGAAAGCCGAGTAAGGCAAGACTTCTCGCCTGGACCGGGAGACGGCGCGACAGACGAGCCGAGTCATACGTCTGTTGCAACCTGAGTGTTCATGCGAAGGGCCAAACGGATATTGGCCACCACAGGCCCCGCGCATTTTTGCCGGGGCCTGTTCTATGTGGTGCGCCGTAAACAATTGTGGGAGCGGGCTTGCTCGCGAAGGCTGACTGACATTCAACACATGCGTTGAATGAAAAACCGCTTTCGCGAGCAAGCCCGCTCCCACATTGAATCGTGGTTAATCAATTGCCACGTTTGCTGGTGATCTGCTTCAGCCGATTACCTTCGAACCGCAAGTATTGATACATGCCGCCATTCGGTCCGTAGGTCCATTCCTCGACCTGAAACTCCTCGCGCCGGTCTGCACTGCGCTTGTAACCCAGCAGGTCGCGACTCACCGGTTCACCGCATTTCTGCACCACCTCACTCGATCGATCACCGACGCTGATCAATTGGCTGCCGCAGCGCAGGGTATCGGCCGCCCAGGCCTGGCTGGCGGATAGCGCCAGGACCAGGCTTGCCAGCCGCCGCATCATCACTCGGCATCCAGATGCATCGGTGTCACCACGCGGCCGTCACTTTGCGCTTCGCCCAGATTGGCGTCGATGAAGTACACCCGCTGATCTTCCAGTTTGGCCTTGTCGACCAGGTAATCCTTGATGCTGCTGGCGCGCTCCTGACCCAGTTGACGCAACAGTACGTCACTGGAGCTCCAGAACTTGATCACCTCGGCGCGCATTTTCGCGGTGCGCTCTTCCTTGCCCAGGTCCTTCCATTCGGCAGGGGGCTGGGTTTTAAGGCGGGTGCGGTAGATACCTTCGAGCAACGGGCCTTTTTCCCCGTCCGGCACTTCCAGCAACGAAGCCTGGGCCGGAACCTTGTCCCCGCGGCGCTGGAGCATCTTGTAGTAGTTGTACTGGTATTCCCGTTCCAGGCGTTGTTCGGCGATCAGCGGGCCATCGCTGCTCTGGGCGGCAGTGCCTTCGATTTCCAGGCGCAGGGCCGGGCGTTCCTTGAGCGCCTTGGACAGTTTGTCCAGGGCGCCTTCGGCGTCCTTGCCCAATTCGCTGGAGCCTGCCGCGAATGAAACGCTGCCCAGGTCTTCCGAACCGCCACCGTTGACCAGCCCGCCAATGAGTTTGAACGGCGCCGCTGCGGCTTTGACGATCAGGTTGCGCAGGGTCTGCCAGATAATCGGCATGACGCTGAACTGAGGGTTGTTCAGATCGCCGGTGACCGGTAGTTCGATGGAGATCTTGCCGTCGACGTCCTTGAGCAAGGCAATGGCCAGTTTCAGCGGCAGGCTCACGGCATCCGGGCTGTCGACTTTTTCACCCAGTTGCAGTTGCTCGACCACCACTTTGTTTTCGGCTTTGAGCTGCCCCTTGGTGATCTGGTAATGCAGGTCGAGATTGAGCCGGCCCTTGCGGATACGGTAGCCGGCGAACTTGCCGGAGTAGGGGGTCAGCGTGGTCAGTTCCACGCGTTTGAAGCTGGTGGCGATGTCGAGGCTGGCCATCGGGTCGAACGGATTGACCGAGCCCTTGATGGTCACCGGCGCGTAGCGGTCGACCTTGCCCTTGACGTCGACACTGGCCGGTTTCCGCTGGCGGCTGTCGATGGTGCCGATCTGCCCGTTGAGTTGCTGGACGGCGGTGGCGAAGTTCGGGGTCAGGCTGAAGTCGGCGAAGTTGGCCGAACCGTCATTGATGAAAATGCCGCCGATGTGGATGCCAAGAGGTTTTTCGTTGCTTGTCGGTTTGCTCGCTGCCGGTTTTGCCCCGGAGTCCGCCGGTTGCGCAATCAGCAGATCGTCGATGTTGGTGGTGCGATCATCGTTGATCATGAAACGCGCATAGGGCTGGAACAGGTTGACCTTGTCGATCGACAGGCTGTCCCCATGCTGATAGTTCAGGCCTTCGACCACGACCTGTTGCCACTTGAGGAAGTCGCGGGTTTTCAGGGTGTCCAGGGTATGCAACTGATCGACCTGGGCGCGACCGGTGACGTTAAAAGCCAGGGGTTCGGTGCTTTGCAGGTTGACCGCCAGATCGCTGCCGAGCATGCCGCTGCGCAGTTCCAGGCGAATGAAGGGCGTGATGTAGGACTGGGCAACCCGCAGGTCGATGTCTCTGGTCTGGACCTTCAGTCTGGCGCTGACCGGGGCCAGATTGACCTCGCCGTCGGCCATGATCTTGCCTTGCTTGCCCACGCCGGTATCGAGCTTGAGGGTAAAGGGCGAGCCGTTGAGGCTGTCGAAGTTTTGCAGGTCGAGGTTCAGCGGAGCCAGGTCCAGGGCGACGGCAGGCTGCGCCTTGCGGTCAGCCAGATGCACCTTGTAGTCGCGCAGTTGCACATCCTTGAGCAGCACCTGCCAGGGTTTGTCGGGTGCGCCCGGTTCGGGTTTCGGTGAGTCTGCCGCCGCCGGAGTGCTGGCCGGTTCGGCATCCGCCTTGGCTTTGGCGGTGGCTTTTGACGGTTGGCTGGCGAACAGTTTCTGCCAGTCGAGTTGGCCGTCCGGTTCCAGCGCGGCCCAGGTTTCCAGTTTGTGGCTGCGGATCTTGCCGACCACCACCTGCTGTTTGGCCAGGTCCACCGTGGTTTCGCTGACGTCCAGGCGCTCAAGCTTTACCAGCGGCCGGCCATCCGGCGCCTTGATCGCGAAGGGGGCGACAGTGACCGCTACATTGCTCAACAGCAGCTCGGTTTCCTTGGACAGACTGAGTTTGTAGTCGGTGCTGATGCTCATGACGCCGTTTTCGAGGTCCAGTGGCACGGCATCGCGCACATAGGGCCAAAAGGCTTTCATCTTGCCATCAGTGATTTTCAGCTTACCTTCGGAGGCGATCGGGATCAGGCTGAAATTACCCGTCCAGTCGATCTGTCCGCCATTGGGGCCGACGGCCACCAGGGTCATGTCGGCACTGTCATCGGGCAGGGTGCTGAGGTTCTTCAGCTCGAAATCGAGGGTGTCGTAGAGAAACTCGATAGGCTCGCTGGGCCGGGCGTCTACAAAGTGCAGGGCGCCGCCGGCCAGCTTGATGCGCTCGATGCGCAGCGGAAACGGCTTGGCGTTCGGGTCTGCGGGCGTGGGTTCGCTTGCTGGCAGTTTGAACAGCCCGAGCAGATTGAGTTTGCCGTCCTTGCCGAACAGGATTTCGGTCTTGGGCTTGTCCAGTTCGACATCGGACAGGTGCACCGCCTTGGTCCACAGGCTGTCGAGTTGCAGATCGGCGTACAAACGTTCGAAAGCGACCTGCTCCTTGCCGGGCTCGCCGATGTTCAAGCCCCAGAGGGTCAGTTCAAGGCTGAACGGATTGAACTCGATCCGCTGGATCGTGGCGGGGGTGGTGGCGTAGTTGGCCAGTTGCTGGTTGGCAATGCGCAACGCCACACCCGGTAAAATCAGAAAACCCAGCAAGCTGTAGAGAGCCAGAGCAGTCAACAAGGCGCCGATGGCGCGAATCAATCCTTTGTACATGTGCGGCTTCATCTGTCTGAATCGGAGTGCCTTGGAGTATGGCACGCGTTTCCGGTTCCGAAGTGATTGAACTGTCGAGGAAGTTTCAGATTTCCCCCACAGCTGTCAGAGCTGCAGAATCAGGGTTTTCAGCGGTGGTTGCTGATCCATCGACGGAAAGTCGGCGCCTGGTTTCATCACGCTCCATTCACGCACCGGCCGCCCGGCCTTCTCCGCACAACGCAAAACCTGCTCGCGCCAATCGTCCATGCTGACTTTCGCCAGGTTGTTGCAGCAGATCAGCACGCCGTTGTCGGCGGTGGTCAACAAGGCCGGCTTGAGCAGGCTCTGATAGTCGCGCAGCAGGTCGACGGTGCCGAATGCGCTCTTGGCCCAGGCCGGAGGGTCCAGCAGCACCAGATCGTACTGGCGCTGTTCCAGGCGCTGATAGCTCGGCAGTTTTTGCCCGCGGCGCTGGCTGATCGGCAGGCCGGCCAGTTGGCGAATGGCCGGAAAGTAGTCGGACTGGATAAATTCCATGGTCGGCAACTGCGGGTTGAGTTGGCCGTTCTCGCGACCGACCGCCAGATTGCCTTCGGCGAAGTCCAGGTTGCACACCTCGCGCGCACCGCCGGCGGCGGCACTGAGGCCGACACCACAGGTGTAGGCGAACAGGTTCAGCACGCTTTTGTTTTTGCTGTGATCCTTGACCCAGCCGCGGGTGTTGCGCAGGTCGAGGAACAGCAGCGGGTCTTGTCCGGCATGGCGGCCACGCACCCGATAGTTCAGGCCCCATTCGTGGCCGACCAGGTCTTGCAGGGCGGCCTCGTCGGCGCGGTAGACGATGTCTTCGCGATCGATGCGCGAGTTGCCGCGGGAGCGGTCGTTGTAGACCAGCAGGGTTTCAAAACCCAGGTATTGGTTGATCGCGACGTGCAGTTGCAGCAGCGCCTCGCGCTCCAGCGGCTGGTGGAAGCTCTGTACCAGCAATTGCGGGCCGTAGCGGTCGATGGTCAGGCCACCGGCACCTTCCTGGCTGCCGTGGAACAGGCGATAGCAGTCGGTGCCCTGCTGGTGCAGTTCGGCGAGCAGGTCCTGGCGTTGATCGAGGGCGGCGCGCAGCGCCTGATTCAAGGAAGACATGCTGGGCGCCTTGCAGGAGAGAATTGGGCGCGGGAGTTTAACAGTTTTGGCGTGGGACCGAGGCGCTGCCTTCGCGAGCAAGCCCGCTCCCACAGGTAGATCACACCTGTTGCGCATGACATAAAACCTGTGGGAGCGGGCTTGCTCGCGAAGCTTTTGATTTTATTCTTTCTAAGTAATTCCCATCCGTCGCTTCGCCCGATGCACCGATCCATTACGCACCGCCCAGCGCAGCATTGGCGCGCTGCGATTGACGCTGGCGCGGATCAGCTTGCGTTGCAGCGGGTTCTGGCTGACGCCGAGCATGTCACTGGCCCAATCCGGCAGCAGATCGATCCCCGCCTGCATCATCAGCCCGCCGAACGGCTTGGCCAAACGACTGGGAGAGGGGGCGTTCAACAACAGGCGCAGCACCTCGCGGCTGCGCTCGTCGCACAGCAGTTGCGGGCGCATGCGCTCAAGGTAGTCGGCAATGGCCTGTCGCGAACGGGGCACATCCCGGGCACCGAGACGCTCGGCGACCAAGGCGATCTCTGCGTAATAGCGATCCTGATCGGCTGGGGACAGATGCGGGTTGCGATAGCGTAAATGCGCGGCGAGGAAGTTGCTGACCTCGGCGACGTGCACCCAGGTCAGCAGATCGGGATCGCTGGCGGCATAGGGGCGTCCATCCGGCGCCGTGCCGGTCACCTGCAAGTGAATGGTGCGAACCTTCTCGATCAACCAGTCGGCGTCTTGCCGCGAACCGAAGGTGGTGCCGGAGATGAACTGCCCGGTGCGGCGCAAGCGACCGAGCATGTCCTCACGAAAATTCGAATGGTCCCAGACCCCGGCCAATGCCAGCGGGTGCAGGGCCTGCAGCATCAGGGCGCTGATGCCACCGATCAGCATGCTGCTGAAATCGCCATGGACTTGCCAGCTCACCGAGTCCGGTCCGAACAGCCCGGGGTCGCCCTTGGGGTTTTCCAGGTCGAGCTTGCCAAGGGACAAACCGGTCAGGCTCATGATCTGGGTTTCGATGCGGGTGCGGATGAATTCCATGGCGACTCTGTAGGAGCGAGCTTGCTCGCGATGGTCGTTAACGGTAACGCGTTTTTCCTGAATACACGCGGCGCGCTTGAGTTCATCGCGAGCAAGCTCGCTCCTACAAAGGCACGTTATTGATTCAGGCGTTTGTCGATCAGGCCCTGCACCACGCTCGGGTCGGCCAGGGTCGAAGTATCGCCCAGGCTGTCCAGTTCATTGCAGGCGATCTTGCGCAGAATGCGCCGCATGATCTTGCCTGAGCGTGTTTTCGGCAAGGCTGGCGCCCACTGGATCAAGTCCGGTTTGGCGAAACTGCCGATTTCCTTGCCGACCAGGGCCAGCAATTCCTGCTTCAGTTCATCGCTGGTTTCGACGCCGTTCATGGGCGTGACGAAGACATAGATGCCCTGGCCCTTGATGTCGTGGGGGTAACCGACCGCAGCGGCCTCGGCGATGCTGTCGTGCAGCACCAGGGCGCTTTCCACTTCGGCGGTGCCGATACGGTGGCCGGACACGTTGATCACATCGTCGATGCGCCCGGTGATCCAGTAGTCGCCATCTTCATCGCGCCGCGCGCCATCGCCGGTGAAGTAGTAACCGGGATACGGCTTGAAATAGGTGTCGACCATGCGCTGCGGGTCGCCATAGACGCTACGGATCTGCGCCGGCCAGCTGGATTTTATGGCCAGTACGCCGCTGCCGGCGCCTTTGATTTCCTTGCCTTGCTCGTCGAGCAGCACCGGCTGCACGCCGAACATCGGTTGTGTGGCGCAACCGGGCTTGATCCGTTGGGCGCTGACCAAAGGGCTGAGCATGATGCCGCCGGTTTCGGTCTGCCACCAGGTATCGACGATCGGGCAACGCTCTTCGCCCACCTCATGGAAGTACCACTCCCACGCTTCCGGATTGATCGGTTCGCCGACCGTACCGAGTAGTCTGACGCTGGCGCGGGAGGTTTCCTTCAACGCGGCGGGCCCTTCGCGCATCAACGAGCGCAGGGCCGTCGGGGCGGTGTAGAAAATGTTCACCTTGTGCTTGTCGATCACCTGCCAGAAGCGCGAGGTCGTCGGGTAGCTCGGCACGCCCTCGAAGATCAGCGTGGTCGCGCCGTTGGCCAGCGGACCGTAGACGATGTAGCTGTGGCCAGTGACCCAGCCGACGTCGGCGGTGCACCAGAAAACTTCGCCATCGCGGTAATCGAGCACGTACTTGAAGGTCATCGTCGCTTGCAGCAGGTAGCCGCCGGTGGTGTGCAGCACGCCTTTGGGTTTACCGGTACTGCCGGAGGTGTAGAGGATGAACAGCGGGTCTTCGGCGTCCATCGGCTCGGGCGGGCAATCGGTGTTGGCTTCGCGCAGGGCCTGCTGGTACTTGATGTCCCGTCCTTCGACCCAATTCACCTGTACGTTTCTGCGCTCGACCACCAGCACGGTGCTCACGTTCGGGCAGCTTTGCAGCGCCTTGTCGACGTTCTGCTTGAGTGGCACGGGCCGGCCGCCGCGCACGCCTTCGTCGGCGGTGATCACGGTGCGGCAGTCAGCGTCGAGGATGCGGTCGCGCAAGGAGTCCGGGGAGAAACCGCCGAACACCACCGAGTGCACTGCGCCGATGCGGGTACAGGCAAGCATGGCGTAGGCTGCCTCGGGAATCATCGGCATGTAGATGCACACGCGGTCGCCTTTTTTCACGCCACGGCTTTTCAGCACGTTGGCCAGGCGGCAGACGTTTTCATGCAGTTGTTTGTAGGTGATCGATGTCGAGTCGGCAGGGTCGTCGCCTTCCCAGATGATGGCGACCTGATCGCCGCGTTTCTCCAGGTGCCGGTCGATGCAGTTGTAGCTGACATTCAATTGCGCACCGGCAAACCAGCTGGCCTCGCCGGTCTTCAGGTTGTAGCGCTGGACGGTTTCCCAGGGCGCGCTCCAGTCGAGAAAACGCGTGGCCTGTTCGGCCCAGAAGGTGCTGGGGTGTTCAATGGATTCGCGGTACAGGCGCTGATAGTCGTCTTGACTCAATTGTGCAGCCCGGCGGACGGCATCGGCGTTGGGGAACTTGCTGATATCGAACATGACGGTTCCTTATTCTTGTTTTGCGACAAGGATAAAGATGCGCCGAGAGGTCCATGGGTTCAAGTCAGATACAAAACAACTGTGGGAGCGGGCTTGCTCGCGAAGGGGCCGGCACAGTCAACAAGGTTGTTGAATGTACCGGCCCC
>NZ_JBYSYZ010000078.1:1553-8821 GCF_058783925.1 Pseudomonas sp. FW305-70 | reverse complement strand
TTGGATATGCTGGCCTCTTCGCGGGCAGCTAGTCCCGGGATTGGCACTCGCTGAAGATCAAAACTGTGGGAGCGAGCCTGCTCGCGAAGGCGGTGGGTCAGCCAACATCTCTGTTGGATATGCTGGCCTCTTCGCGGGCAGCTAGTCCCGGGATTGGCACTCGCTGAAGATCAAAACTGTGGGAGCGAGCTTGCTCGCGAAGGCGGTCTGTCTGCCAACATCTCTGTTGGATATGCCGGCCTCTTCGCGGGCAAGCCCGCTCCCACAATATGTTTACTGTATTCAAAACAGTTCGCTGAAGGGTATGAACCTCGCTGTATCACCCTCGCCCAGCGTGCAACCTTCCGGCACTTCCACCAGTCCATCGGCCCAGGATGCCCCCAGCAAAACACCTGAGCTCTGGTTCGGATACAACACCGCTCGACCGTCTTCGAGTTTCGCCCGCAGGTACTCGCGGCGGCTCCCGGGTTTGGGCCAGGCAAAGCCGACGCTGACCGGGAAGCTCAACGGCTCGACCTCTTCCACGCCCTGAATCCGCAACAGATAAGCCCGGGCCAACAGGCCGAAAGTGACCAACGCCGATGTCGGATTACCCGGCAGGCCAATCACCGGCACGCGGCCGAAGTGGCCCACGGTCAATGGCTTGCCGGGTTTGATCGAGAGTTTCCACAGCAACGGCTTGCCGCACTCGCGCAGTACCTGGCCGAGGCAGTCGGCGTCACCGGCGGACACACCGCCCGTGCTGAGCATCAGGTCTGCCGTGTGTTGCAGCTGTTCGAGCTTGAGTCGCGTCTGGCGTGGTTCGTCGGGAAGAATGCCGGCATCGATGACCTCGCAACCCAACGCATTCAACCAATGGCTCAACAATGTCCGGTTGCTGTTGTAGAGGCTGCCGGGCTTGAGGGGATTGCCCGGCTCGACCAGCTCATCGCCGGTGGACAGCAACGCCACCCGAGGTCGGCGCACCACCTGCACATGGGTGCAGCCCTGCGCCGCCGCGACCGCCAGTTCGAACGGACCGAGACGCTTGCCGGCGCGCAGCAGCACATCGCCGACGCGGTTCTCCTGGCCTTGCGGGCGGATGTTGCTGCCGGCGCTCAGGGGTTGCTTGAAGCGGATGCGTCCATCATCCAGTACCTGCGTGTTCTCCTGCATCTCCACGCAGTCGGCACCCGGCGGAACCGGTGCGCCGGTGAAGATGCGCGCGCAGGTTCCCGGTGCCAGGGCTTCGGGGGCCTGACCGGCAAACACTTGCTGCGACACAGCCAGCGGTGCCCCGTCCCAACCCTCGACATTCAGGGCATAGCCATCCATGGCGCTGTTGGACCACGGCGGCAGATCGAGGGTCGCCAGCAGGTCATTGGCCAATACCCGTTGCCGCGCGGCATCGAGCGGCACGGCTTCGCTGCCATCAATCCACTGCGCCTCGGCCATTGTCAGTAAACGGTCGATGGCGTCCTCTACCGGCATCAAGGGTGAAGCGCTCATCCGCGCGTCCCGCAGGCTTGCACAGGCTTGAGGTGCGGCACGAAATTGCACGGCCGGTGGCGCGCGTCGAGCTGCTCGGCAAGGATGCCTTCCCACGCGGTGCGGCAGGCGCCCGTGGAACCCGGCAGGCAGCAGACCAGTGTGCCATTGGCCAACCCGGCCAGCGCCCGGCTCTGCACAGTTGAGGTGCCGATATCGAGGATCGAAATCGCCCGGAACAGCTCACCGAAGCCATCGATCTGTTTATCCAGCAAGCAGGCGACTGCCTCGGGGGTGCTGTCGCGGCGGGTGAACCCGGTGCCGCCCGTGATCAGCACCACCTGGATGCCGTCGTCGGCGATCCAGTTCGCCACCTGTGCGCGGATCTTGTACGGGTCATCCTTGAGCAGGTTGCGCTCGCTGAGGGTGTGACCGGCTTCCAGCAAACGGCTGACAAGTAATTGGCCGGAAGTGTCATTGGCATATTCACGGGTATCGCTGACGGTCAGTACGGCAATATTCAAAGGGATAAACAACGTATCCGGCTTGACGCTCATGGAGTTCTCCGGCAGATATAAGTTAAATGACTTCCGGAGACTAATTCGATAAATAAATCCGTGTCTAATCACTCTAATCAACCAGACTATCGAGCCAATCTATCAATATAAAAACAGCAGAAACCACAGCAATGATAGAGCCCGTCGATAACCTCTTAGATAGCAGTGATTGGACGCATACCAAAGACAATGAGATCGTCCGCACCTCACGTTTTCCGCCTCGCCTTGTGTCTTGCACACCCGCGTCAATACTTAACCCTTCACTCCCCCGCCAGCAGGTGCCGTCATGGACATCAAACAACTCAAGTTCCTGATCGCCCTGGAGCAGACCCGACACTTCGGCCAGGCGGCCGCGCGCTGCCACATCACCCAGCCCACGCTGTCGATGCGCCTGCGCAACCTGGAGGATGAACTGGACCTGGTACTGGTCACCCGGGGCCAGCGCTTCGAGGGTTTTACCGAGGCCGGCGAGCGTGTACTGGCCTGGGCCAGGACCCTGCTGGCCGCCCACGACGGGCTCTTCGCCGAGGCCGCCGCGTGCCGGGGCCAGCTCGTGGGTAACCTGCGCCTGGGGCTGGTGCCGCTCAGCAGCTTCAACCCAGTCACCTACATCCAGGGCCTGTCCCGCAGTTTTCCGGAGCTCAAGTACAGCCTGTCGTCCCTGAGTTCCGACCAGATCATCGAGGGCCTGGGCAACAATCAGCTGGACTTGGGCGTGTGCTACCTCGATCACGTCAATCCGAATTATTTCGAGTTTTTCGAGATCGGCGAAACCCGCGTAGGCCTGCTGTACGACACCCGCCACTTCCATTTCGACGGCACGCAAATGAGCTGGGAGGACGCCGCCGAACTGCCGCTGGGGATGCTCAGCAACGGCATGCACTACCGCAAATCCATCGACCTGAGCTTTCGCAGCCGCGGACTGGACCCGCAGCCGATCCTGGAAAGCGATTCGACCTACCAGTTGCTACAGGCGATCCACGAAGGTTTCTGCTGCGCGATCATGCCGCTGGACAGTGGCCTGGAAGAGCCCATCGAACACCTGTCGTTCATCGAATTGCCCGATGCCAGCGTGCTTGCGCCCCTGGGCCTGGTGATGCGCAAGACCGAGCCACGTTCGGCGATTGCCGAGAAGTGTTTCGCCGAAGCGCGAACGCTATTCAGCCGCACCGACTGAGCAACTTTCGGCTTTATAAAACCGAAACACAGATGTTTGCCCGGCGTGATAGACATCACCAATCGGCGCATCGGAACAAGCGATTGGACGCTTTGAAAAGTTACCCGTAGCCTGAACTTAATTCAACGCTTCGAGGTTCTTTTCATGTTGTGCAAAGTTGAACAAGCCGAATATCGAAGCGACACTAACGCCCCTGCACCCAAACCCTTGAGTGTGAACTTTCGCGAATACGACAACGCCGTATCAGTCTGTCAGGCGGCGCTGGCCGCAGAGATCGCATTGGCAATCACCTACAACGGTTTGAGCCAGGCCGTGATGATGGTGTCGCCGGGCAACCTCGAAGATTTCATCCGTGGTTTCAGCGTCAGCAACGACATCGTTGAGGACCAGAATGAAATCTACGACCTGCGCCTGACCCACTTCGACCAGGCCGTACAAGCCGACGTGCAGATCTCCAGTCGCGCGTTCTGGGCGCTGAAGAACCATCGTCGGCAAATGGCGGGCACCAGTGGCTGCGGGCTGTGCGGTGTGGAAGCGCTGGAGCAGGCCTTGCCGAAACTGGAGATTCTCGAGCCGGTCGCCCTGCCGCCCGCCGAGCATTTCATCGACATCCGCCACCGCATCGAACAGGCCCAACAAATGGCCCGCAGCAGCGGCGCGCTGCACGCAGCGTTGTACTTCGACAGCGAAGGCAACGCGCTGATCTGCCGCGAAGACATTGGCCGCCACAACGCGCTGGACAAGTTGATCGGTGCCCTGCAACACGCCGGCATCGACAGCCGCAGCGGCTTCACCGTGGTCACCAGCCGTTGCAGTCTGGAGCTGATCCACAAGGCCGTCAGGGCCAGGCTCGGCACGCTGGTCAGCCTGTCGGCGCCCACCGCCCTGACCGTGCAATGGGCGATCAGGCATCGCCTCAACCTGATTCACGTCCCCCACCGCAACGCGCCACGCATTTACAGCCCGGCATGATGCCTTCACCTGATCACCGCGCCGGCAAGCGCAGGAACCTCCCATGACAGACATTTCAAATGCATCGCCCAACGGCCTGACCCACCTCGACAACCAGGGTCGCGCCAACATGGTCGATGTCAGCGAAAAACCCCCGACGCAACGTGAAGCACGGGCCCAGGCCTGGGTGCGGATGCGCCCGGAAACCCTGAAGCTGATTCAAAGCGACGGCCACCCCAAGGGCGATGTATTTGCCGTGGCGCGGATCGCCGGAATCATGGCAGCGAAAAAGACCCATGAGCTGATCCCGCTGTGCCACACCCTGTTGCTCAGTTCGATCCATGTCGAACTCAAGGCCTGCACACCGGACAGCGTGAAGATCCTCGGCACCTGCCGCGTCGAGGGCCAGACCGGGGTCGAGCTCGAAGCCCTGACCGCCGTCAGTGTGGCGGCCCTGACCCTCTACGACATGTGCAAGGCCGTGGACCGGGGCATGGTCATCGACGACATCCGCCTGCTCAGTAAACAGGGTGGCCGCTCCGGTCATTTCAAGTTCGAGGACGCACAATGATCCTGATCAATTACTTCGCCCGTTACCGCGAGCAGCTCAACCTGGGCGGTGAAAAACTGCCCCTGACCGACAGCCTCAGGACCATCGAAGACGTGCGCCGCTTGCTGATGGCTCGCGGCGAGCTGTGGCGCCAGGTGCTCGGTGAAAACAACCTGATGTGCGCGCTGAACCAGGAGCTGTGCCATCCGGACCGGGTGATCGAGGACTTTGACGAGATCGCCTTTTTTCCACCGGTCACCGGGGGCTGAGACATGACGGTTCGGGTCCAGCGTGAAGTGTTCGACGTCGGTCGGCTGATCGCCAGCCTGCAGGCCAACGATCCGGGCGTGGGGGCCATGGTCAACTTCGTCGGCTACGTGCGCGACATCAATCAGGGTGAGGCGGTCGCCGGGTTGTTTCTGGAGCACTACCCGGGCATGACCGAACGCTCGCTGCAGAAGATCATCGACAACGCCCGGGCTCGATGGCCTCTGCGGGCCGTAGAGGTCGTGCATCGGATCGGCCCGTTGTCGATCAGCGAGCCGATCGTGTTTGTCGGCGTCAGCAGCCCGCATCGCCAGGCCGCTTTCGAGGCCTGTGCGTTCATCATGGACTACCTGAAGACCGACGCGCCGTTCTGGAAGCGCGAAGACGTGGCGGGCGGCGCACGCTGGGTCGACGCCCGGGACAGCGACCGATCCGCTGTCGAGCGCTGGGCATAGGCGCAGCAACAGGTGGCTATCCAACACGCTCGCGCGTAGCTACAGTCACGGGCTCAACGTTTCCCTGCACAAGGAACCCGCGCTTGAGCCCCACGCCCTCCCCGATCCCGCAACAGGCTGTGCCCCAGCCCCGGACCATCAGCCTGCGCGAAGCCTTCCTGTTCTGGCTCAAGCTTGGTTTCATCAGTTTCGGCGGGCCGGCCGGGCAGATTTCGATCATGCATCAGGAACTGGTCGAACGCCGGCGCTGGATCTCCGAGCGACGCTTTCTGCACGCCCTCAACTACTGCATGTTGCTGCCCGGGCCCGAGGCTCAGCAGTTGGCGACCTACATCGGCTGGCTGATGCACCGGACCTGGGGCGGCGTGATCGCTGGTGTGCTGTTTGTGCTGCCGTCGTTGTTCGTCCTGATTGCCCTGTCCTGGGTGTACATCGCCTTTGGTGACGTGCCCGTGGTCGCCGGACTGTTTTACGGGATCAAGCCGGCGGTCACGGCCATCGTGGTGCAGGCGGCTCACCGGATCGGCACGCGGGCGCTGAAGAATGCCTGGTTGTGGGGCATCGCCGCCGCGTCCTTCGTGGCCATCTTCGTAATCAATCTGCCGTTTCCGTTGATCGTGCTCGGGGCGGCGGTCATCGGTTACTTCGGCGGACGACTGGCACCGGAAAAATTCAGGACCGGTGGCCACAGCGCGGCGAAACAATCCTACGGCCCGGCGGTGATCGACGACGACACCCCGTCCCCTGAACACGCCCGGTTCAGCGGTTTGAAACTGGCGCGCCTGGCGGTGATCGGTGCGATTTTGTGGACACTGCCCATGGCCATGCTCACCGCCCTGTTCGGCTGGGAAGGCACGCTGACCCAGATGGCCTGGTTCTTCACCAAGGCGGCGCTGCTGACTTTTGGCGGTGCCTACGCGGTGCTGCCGTATGTGTACCAGGGCGCGGTCGGTCACTACGGATGGCTGACGCCGACGCAGATGATCGACGGCCTGGCGCTCGGCGAAACCACCCCAGGTCCGTTGATCATGGTCGTCGCCTTCGTCGGTTTTATCGGCGCCTATGTGCAGCAGGTCTTCGGCCCGGATCAAGCCTTTGTCGCCGGTGCCGTGGCCGCCACGCTGGTGACCTGGTTCACCTTCCTGCCTTCGTTCCTGTTCATCCTCGCCGGCGGGCCGCTGGTGGAATCGACGCACAACGAACTCACCTTCACCGCGCCGCTGACGGCCATTACGGCCGCCGTGGTGGGCGTGATTCTCAATCTGGCGTGCTTCTTTGCCTATCACGTGCTGTGGCCCACAGGCTTCGAAGGAACACTGGACTGGCCTTCGCTGCTGATCGCCATCGTGGCGGGCATTGCCTTGCTGCGGTTCAAGCGCGGGGTGATCGAGGTGCTGATCGGCTGCGGGCTGATCGGGCTGGTGGTGCACCTGATGTTCTGAATCAATTATTTACACGCGCCCCAATCCTCCCTAGTATCCAGCCATCCCCGGATGGCTTGTGCTACTCGCCACCGACGATTTCCGCCGCCGGAAACCTGCGCCATGCGTACTTTGCCGTCACTGCTGAACATTTCGATCCAGGCCACCTCGCTGTTGGCCACGGACGGCATTGCATGAAGCGCATCGTCAACCTGCCCATGGCCCTGCGCCGTTCCAAGTTGCGTCACTCCGCACGTCCGCCGGATAGCGCCCTGCTCGCCTGATCGGCGAGCCCTTTCCTTTCGCTATCCCGGTCCGCGTGAACCCTGCTCAGCCATACACAGAACCTGTGGGAGCGGGCTTGCTCGCGAAGGCGGACTGCCCGCCAACCAATCTCTCACAGGGAGTATGCAGTGTTCTGAC
>NZ_JBYSYZ010000078.1:0-1543 GCF_058783925.1 Pseudomonas sp. FW305-70 | reverse complement strand
GCTTGCTCGCGAAGGCGGTGTGTCATTCAGCAGTGATGTCGGCTGAAAGTACGCCTTCGCGAGCAAGCCCGCTCCCACAAGAACTGCGCTCGCCTGACCGGCATTGGTATCTCCCCATTCTGCCTGGACACCGACATGACTCAACGTTGCAATTCCTACTACACCGCCACCCTCAACCAGGACACCGATTATCCGACGCTGCAAGGCCGGCACAAGGTTGACGTGGTGATCATCGGCGGCGGATTCACCGGCGTGGCCACCGCCGTCGAGCTGGCGGAAAAAGGCCTGAAGGTCGCCATCGTCGAAAGCCACAAAATCGGCTGGGGCGCCACCGGGCGCAACGGCGGCCAGGTCACCGGCAGCCTGTCGGGCGACGAGGCCATGCGCAAACAGATGCGCCGCTCCATCGGCGATGAAGTCGACGATTTCATCTGGAACCTGCGCTGGCGCGGACACCAGATCATCCAACAGCGCGTGGAAAAATACGGCATCGCCTGCGACCTCAAACACGGCCACCTGCACGCCGCGTACAAACCCGCGCACATGGACGGCTTGCGCAAGGATTACGACGAGGCGGTGCGCCGTGGCATGGGCGATGAGGTCAGCCTGCTCGACCGCAGCCAAGTGCGCGACCTGCTGCAAAGCGACCTCTACCACGGCGCGATCAAGAACACCCGCAACCTGCACCTGCACCCGCTCAACCTGTGCATTGGCGAGGCCCGCGCGGCCGAAAGCCTGGGCGCGTTGATCTTCGAGAACAGCGAAGTGCTGGAGATCATCCATGCAGACACGCCAGGCGTACGCACCGCCCACGGGCACATCGACGCCAACCAGGTGCTGCTGGCCGGCGACGTCTACCACAAGCTGGAACCGGGCAAGCTCAAGGGCAAGATTTTCCCGGCCATGGGCGGCATCGTCACCACCGCGCCGCTGGGCGATCTGGCCAGGCAGATCAACCCCGAAGACCTGGCGGTCTACGACTGCCGCTTCGTGCTCGATTACTACCGCCTCACCGCTGACGGTCGCCTGTTGTTCGGTGGCGGCGCCAACTACAGCGGCAAGGATTCACGGGACATCGCCGCCGAGTTGCGCCCGTGCATCGAGCAGACCTTCCCGGCGCTCAAAGGCGTGGCCATCGATTACCAGTGGAGCTGCGCGATGGGTATCGTGATCAACCGCATCCCGCAACTGGGCAAGCTGTCGGACAACGTCTGGTATTGCCAGGGCTACTCCGGCCACGGCATCGCCACCACCCACATCATGGGTGAAATCATGAGCCGCGCGATCACAGGCCAAATGGAGCAGTTCGACACCTTTGCCGCCTGCCAGCACATCCGCGTGCCCATGGGCGACCTGCTGGGCAACCCGATGCTGGCTGCCGGGATGTGGTACTACCAGATGCTTGAGCGATTGCGCTGAGGTTATTGGCCAATTCTTCAACATGGATGTTGTTTGTGCTGGCCTCTTCGCGAGCAAGCCCGCTCCCACAAGGGTTATTTGTCAGCCTCAAAATTTGTGGTCGACATAAGTCCCTGTGGGAGCG
>NZ_JBYSYZ010000077.1:0-8837 GCF_058783925.1 Pseudomonas sp. FW305-70 | reverse complement strand
GTCAACGATAACGCGGGCAACCTGACACCCCGCGGTGCCCTGTCGTCCATCGCGAGCAAGCTCGCTCCTACAGAAAATCCTTATAGGCAAACAACGCCGGCGCCCCACCAGTGTGCAGGAAGATAATCGGACCTTCGTCGAAACGCTGACGCCCGATCCCGTCCAGCAGGCCTGCCATGGCCTTGCCAGTGTAGACCGGGTCCAGCAGCAAACCTTCCTGACTCGCCAGCAGCTTCACCGCCGCCAGTGTTCCGGCATTCGGCTCGCCATAACGCGGGGCGAAGTATTCGTCCCACAACTCGACCTTGAAAGCATCCGGCAAGCTCACACCCAGCAGTTCGGCAGTGCGTTCAGCCAGGCCTTGAACCTTTGGCCGCTGGTCTTCATCGCTGCGCGAGACCGTCACGCCGATCACTGGCAGCTCCGGCAGTGCTTCACTCAAGGCCAGTGCCAGACCGCTGTGGGTACCGGCACTGCCCGAGGCCAGGACCACGGCGGCGAACGTCAGGCCGGTGTCCTTGATCTGTTCGGCCAGTTCCAGCCCGGCACGTACGTAGCCGAGGGCGCCTAGCGCGTTGGAGCCTCCGATCGGCACCAGGTACGGCTTCTTGCCGTTGTTGCGCAGTCTGTCGGCCAGGGCTTGCAGTTGTTCGTCGGCGTTGTCGAGGTTTTCCACCAGTTCGACCTTGGCATCGAACAGGTCGAGCAGCAGGCGGTTGCCGTTGCCGGTGTAATTGTTGTCATCGGTGCCGAGTGGGTTTTCCAGAAGGGCTACGCAGCCCAGACCCAGTTTCGCCGCAATGGCGGCCGTCTGGCGCACGTGGTTCGATTGCAGCGCGCCGGCGGTGATCAAGGTGTCGGCACCCTGGGCCAGCGCATCGGCGGCCAGGTATTCGAGTTTGCGCAGCTTGTTGCCGCCCATTGCCAGCGGCGTCAGGTCATCGCGTTTGACGTACAGGTCGCGACCCAGCCAGGTCGACAGGCGTTCGAGTTTTTCCAGGGCGGTGGGCTGACCGAGCAGGTCGAGGCGGTTAAAGCGGGCGAGCTGTTGTTTGATCATGGGTCCGTACTGGCCGTGGAAGATCTCAGGACTATAGGCACGCGAAAAAGGCTGGGCAACCGTCAATTGCTTATAGCTAATCGTAATGAGCACAGCATTATTGGTTCTTAATTTGCCCCGCTGCCCTTGCCGTAAAGTAATCGCCGTCAGTGCGGCCAGACAGTCCGGTCGCCCGTGAGGAGTTTTTACCGTGAGTGAGCGTTCCAGCCATTGGCAATTGCAGACCATCGTCAGCCAGCTGCGCACCGCGCGTGAGCAGTGGCGAGCGCAAAATGGCCGGGCCAGTACCGAGCAGGGCGGTCGCGAGCTGCCCTCCCGGGCGGCCATGGCAGAGATTCTCGAAGCCTTGTGCGGTGCGCTGTTCCCGATGCGCCTGGGGCCGGTTGACCTGCGCGAAGAGAGTGAAGATTTCTACGTCGGTCACACGCTGGATGTGGCGTTGAATGCGCTGTTGGCCCAGGCGCGACTCGAATTGCGCTATGCCGCGCGCCACAGTGCCCAGGCCGATACCGAAGTCGAAGCCAAGACCATCCAGATCATCCAGGACTTCGCCCTCGCCCTGCCGGGGTTGCGCAGCCTGTTGGACACCGACGTACTGGCGGCCTATCACGGCGACCCGGCGGCGCGCAGTGTCGATGAAGTGCTGTTGTGCTACCCGGGGATCCTGGCGGTGATTCACCATCGGCTGGCCCATCATTTGTACCGTGCCGGGCTGCCGTTGCTGGCGCGGATCAGCGCGGAAATCGCCCATTCGGCCACGGGCATCGACATTCACCCCGGCGCGCAGATCGGCCGCAGTTTCTTCATCGACCACGGCACCGGCGTGGTGATCGGCGAAACCGCGATCATCGGCGAGCGCGTGCGGATTTATCAGGCCGTGACCCTGGGCGCCAAGCGCTTCCCGGCGGACGAAGACGGTCAGTTGCAGAAAGGCCAGCCTCGGCATCCGATTGTCGAGGATGACGTGGTGATTTATGCCGGGGCGACGATTCTGGGGCGGATTACCATCGGCCAGGGTTCGACCATTGGCGGCAACGTCTGGCTGACCCGCAGCGTGCCGGCGGGCAGCAACCTGACCCAGGCAAATCTGCAGCATGAAGATGGGGCGCAGAAGTAGGCTCCAGAATCTTCTTTGACTGGACTGGCCTCATCGTCGGAACGCCGCCCGGAGCAAGCTCGCTCCCACAGTGGATCTCTGCTGAACACAACGGTTGTGACCGGCATTGAATCCTGTGGGAGCGAGCTTGCTCGCGATTGGATTTCAAGCCGAATCGAGTCGCCAATCCCGCACCAGATCCTCCCTTGAGCTAGCGTATAACCAGTACCGCCGAGCCCTGCGATTAGTCCTTAGCCCCCTATCCATGTTTAACTTGAACGTTCATTCAAGTTAAACCGGTGGTTCGCCGCCCGCTCACAACAGGAGGCTTGCCTTTGCTGAGTCCGATTTCTACAGCCACGTTTTACCCCTTCGAGGTGCACCGTACATGAGTGCATCGTCCATCCCTCCAAGCGGCCTGGTCCGCATGAATCCGCCGGTGTTCTGGTTCTCGGCGAGCTTCATTCTGTTGTTTGGTGTCGTTGTCATCGCCATGCCCGAACAGGCCGGTGCCTGGTTGCTGGCGGCGCAAAACTGGGCGGCCAACACGGTCGGCTGGTATTACCTGCTGGCGATGACCCTGTATCTGGTCTTCGTGGTGGTCACCGCCTTGTCCGGCTACGGCAAGATCAAGCTCGGTGCCGACCACGACGAGCCCGAATTCAGCTATTTGTCATGGGCCGGCATGCTGTTCGCCGCGGGAATCAGCATCACCCTGTTTTTCTTCTGTGTGTCCGAACCGTTGACCCACATGCTGCAACCGCCCCAGGGCGAGGCCGGTACGGCGGATGCGGCGCGTCAGGCGATGCAGATTCTGTTTTTGCACTGGGGTTTGCATGGCTGGGGCGTGTTCGCCTTTGTCGGTATGGCGCTGGCCTATTTCGCCTATCGCCACAACCTGCCGCTGGCCCTGCGCTCGGCGCTGTATCCGCTGATCGGCAAGCGCATCAATGGCCCCATCGGCTACGCGGTGGATGGCTTCGGCATCATCGCCACGGTGTTTGGCCTTGGTGCCGACATGGGTTTTGGTGTGTTGCACCTCAATTCGGGTCTGGACTACCTGTTCGGCATCGCCCACACCCAGTGGGTTCAGGTCGGCCTGATCACCCTGATGATGGGCGCGGCGATCATCGTTGCGGTGTCGGGCGTCGACAAGGGCGTGCGGGTCATGTCCGACATCAACATGCTGCTGGCCTGTGCGCTGTTGCTGTTCGTGTTGTTTGCCGGCCCCACGCAGCACTTGCTCAACACCCTGATCCAGAACCTCGGCGATTACCTCGGCGCCTTGCCGATGAAGAGTTTTGACCTCTACGCCTACGACAAACCCAGCGACTGGCTGGGCGGCTGGACGGTGTTCTATTGGGCCTGGTGGATCGCATGGTCGCCGTTCGTGGGCTTGTTCATCGCGCGGATTTCCCGTGGCCGCACCATCCGCGAATTCGTCTTCGGCGTGCTGCTGATTCCGCTCGGCTTCACCCTGGCGTGGATGTCGATCTTCGGCAACAGCGCCATCGATCAAGTGCTCAACCACGGCATGAGCGCGCTCGGCCTGTCGGCTATCGACAATCCGTCGATGACGCTCTACCTGCTGCTGGAAACCTACCCGTGGAGCAAAACCGTCATCGCGGTGACGGTGTTCATCAGCTTTGTGTTCTTCGTCACCTCCGCCGACTCCGGCACCGTGGTGCTGTCGACACTGTCCGCCAGGGGTGGCAATCCCGATGAAGACGGGCCGAAATGGCTGCGGGTGTTCTGGGGCGCAATGACCGCACTGGTGACCAGCGCGCTGCTGTTTTCCGGCAGCATCGATGCGTTGAAGTCGGCGGTGGTCCTGACTTCGTTGCCGTTCTCGCTGATCTTGCTGTTGATGATGTGGGGTCTGCACAAGGCGTTTTATCTGGAGTCGCAGAAGCAGATTGCGCAGATGCATTCGTTGGCGCCGGTCTCGGGTTCTCGGCGTGGCAAGGGCGGCTGGCGGCAACGCCTGAGTCAGGCTGTGCATTTCCCGTCGCGCGACGAGGTTTATCGCTTCCTCGATACGACGGTGCGCCCGGCCATTGAGGAAGTGTCGGCGGTGTTTCGCGAAAAGGGGCTGCACGTGGTCATGCACCCGGACCTGGCCCATGACAGCGTCAGCCTGGAAATCGGCCACGGCGATCAGCATCCGTTCGTTTATCAGGTGCAGATGCGCGGCTATTTCACGCCTTCGTTTGCCCGTGGCGGCATGGGCTCCAAGCAACTCAACAATCGCCGTTACTACCGGGCCGAAGTGCATTTGAGCGAGGGCAGCCAGGACTACGACCTGGTGGGCTACACCAAGGAGCAGATTATCAACGACATCCTCGACCAGTACGAGCGGCACATGCAGTTCCTGCATCTGGTGCGTTGATTACGGGCAGGGCGCCGGGGCTTTTAGCTCTCGGCGCTCAGCACCATGAACAACACCAGCGCCGCCACGGGGATGCTGAACACCATCGTGCCGATCCCCAGTTCCGTACTCAACGACTGGCCGGCGGTCACCACGCCGATGGCGCCGTTGATCACCGTCAGCGCCAGCCACAGGATCACGAAACTGTAGGTGAGTGTCTGGCGGCTGAAGCCGAGTTTCTCGCCGATGAATAGCATCATCGCGAGCAGGGCCAGGCCGAAGGTGATGATGATGGTGGTGTGCATGGCTTCTTCCATCCTTGCGATCGTTATCGCGTCTTCGTTGCTTTGGTGACTGTGTTCCTGTCGACCCGGATCACGCAAGTCTGTCGGCCTCTTCGCGGGAAAGCCCGCTCCCACAGGTTCAGCGGTATTCACAGGATTTGTGTACGACACGGGCACTGTGGGAGCGGGCTTGCCCGCGAAGGGGCCATTTCAATCAATACAGAAACTGGCTGATCAGCGAAAAAACGGTACATCCCCCAACACCGTCGCCCGCTGCATCACCCGCCGCGCCGGCCGGTAATCATCCACGGCGTAATGCTGGGTCACGCGGTTGTCCCAGAACGCAATGTCGTCCTGCTGCCAGCGCCAGCGAATGGTGAATTCCGGCCGCGTCGCGTGGGCAAACAGAAACTTCAGAATCGCCTCGCTTTCGGTTTCCGACAATTCGTTGATCTTCGAGGTGAAGCCTTCGTTGACGAACAGCGAACGACGCCCGCTCACCGGGTGCGTGCGGATCACCGGGTGTGACAGCGGCGGATTCTTGCGCCGTGCTTCCTCCCACTGGGCCAACGCTTCGGGCGTGTTGCCATAACGCTCCAGCGGGAACGAACGGGTGAAATCGTGGGTGGCGGTCAGGCCTTCGAGCAAGGTTTTCACCGGTGCCGACAGCGCCTCATACGCGGCAATTCCGCTGGCCCACAGGGTGTCGCCACCAAACTCCGGCAGCAGCTTGGCGCTGAGCACCGCGCCCATGGCCGGGGTCGGCAGGAAGGTCACGTCGGTGTGCCAGATCGCGTTATCGCGCACGTCGGTGACGGCGGTGTCGAGGATCAGCACTTCCGGTTGTTCCGGCACATTGGGGTAGATCGGGTGAATGTGCAGGTCGCCGAAATTCGCGGCGAATCGCGCCTGTTGTTGTGGCTTGATCGGCTGGTCGCGAAAGAACAGGACTTGATGTTTGAGCAGGGCCTGCTCAATGGCGTCGCGTCGTTCCGCGCTCAGCGGCTGGCTGATGTCGACGCCGCTGATCTGTGCACCGAGGGCCGAGCTTAAAGGGGTGATGGTCAACTCGCACATGGTTGTTCTCTTGAATTCGGGTGCGCTTTTTGTGGGAGCGGGCTTGCTCGCGAAAGCGGTGTGTCAGTCTTAATAATGTTGCCTGACACTCTGCATTCGCGAGCAAGCCCGCTCCCACATTTATGATTTCAGTGGGCCTGGCCGTGCCACGGCACCAGTTTGCGTTGCAGGGCGCGCAGGCCCAGCTCCATCGCGAAGGCGATCAGCGCAATCACCAAGATCCCCAGCACCACCACATCGGTGACCAGGAACTGCGCGGCGGACTGCACTATAAAGCCAAGACCGCTGGTGGCGGCGATCAATTCGGCGGCGACCAGGGTCGACCAACCGACACCAAGGCCAATGCGCACCCCGGTCAGAATGTCCGGCAAGGCACTCGGCAAGATCACGTGGCGAATCAACTGCACGCGCGTTGCCCCCAACGACTGCGCGGCACGCAATTTGGCCGGGTCGACCGTGCGCACGCCGGTGGCTGTGGCGATGGCAATCGGGGCGAAGATCGCCAGGTAGATCAGCAGCACTTTCGACAGTTCGCCGATACCGCACCAGATCACGATCAGCGGCAGGTAGGCCAGCGGCGGAATCGGCCGGTAGAACTCGATCAACGGATCGAGCACGCCGCGGGCGATGCGGTTGGCGCCGATTGCGATGCCCACCGGCACGGCGGTGAGAATCGCAAAGCCGAGGCCCAGGCCGATGCGGCTCAGACTCGCGCCGAGGTGCTGCCACAGGGTTGAATCCATGTAACCCGAGGTCGCCAGCAGCCAGCCTTTTTGCAGCACGGCGGAAGGAGGCGGCAGGAACAGCGGCTCGATCAAACAGGTCGCCGTAACAACCCACCAAATGGCAACGAGCGCGGCCAGTGTCAGCACGCTGATCCAGCGAGTGCTCAAGCGGCGTCGTGCCGCAGGCACAGGAGTGCCTGGCTTTATCGCGGCGACGGGAATTTCGTAACTGCTCATGCGCGCTCCTGCCGCTGGACGGCGCTGCGTTGGGAGAACACTTTGGCGAGTACGTGTTCGCGGGTTTCGATAAAACGCGGATCGGATTTGATCGAGCGAGCCGACTCACCGGCGGCATAACGCTGACCGAAGTCGAGGCTCAGGCGCTCGACGATTTGCCCCGGGTTCGGTGCCAACAGAATCAGGTCGGTGGCGAGGAATACGGCTTCTTCGATGTCGTGGGTAATCAGGAACACCGGCTTGGCGGTGCGTTGCCAGACTTGCAGCAGCAGCTCCTGCATCTGCTCGCGGGTGAAGGCATCCAGGGCACCGAAAGGTTCGTCCATCAGCAACACGCGCGGGTCGGCAGCGAGCGCGCGGGCCAGGCCGACACGCTGCTTCTGGCCGCCCGAGAGCTGCCAGATGCGGCGCTGTTCAAAACCGCAAAGATCGACCAGTGCGAGCATTTCCCGGGCGCGAGCTTCGCGTTTGTCCCGGGCAATACCGGCCAGCTCCAGGCCGAAGCCGACGTTGGCCAGCACGTCTTGCCAGGGCAGCAGCGCGTCGTCCTGGAACACCACGCCGCGCTCGGCGCTCGGGCCTTTGACCGGCACGCCGTCGAGGGTGATGCGCCCGGCGCTGGGTTCGACGAAACCGGCAATCAGGTTCAACAGCGAAGTCTTGCCACTGCCGGACGGGCCGAGGGCGACCAGCAATTGCCGGGGCCCCAGGCTCAGGGAGATATCCGCCAACACCGGTTCCGGGTTGCCGGAGTACTGTGCGCTGATGCGCTCCAGCTGTAGCAATGCCATCGCAGTCAACTCCCGATCAATTGGTGATGAACTTGGCGCTGACGTACGGCGCGTAGTCCGGCAGCACCGCCTCGACCTTGCCTTGCTCCTTGAGGAACGCCGCGGTGTCGGTGATGGCTTTGGTGGTCGGCGCGCCGAGGGTGAGCACCTGGTCAGCCGCCAGCGGGTAGACGTTGCCTTGCAGCAGCAGCGGAATGTCGCTGGCCTTGGCGCCGGACAGCTTTACAAGCTTGTCGACGTTGCCCTGGTTGGCGAGCCAGGCTTGTGGGTCTTTGCGGTAGTCGGCGTAGGCGTCGAGGGTGACCTTGGCGAACGCGGTGACGATCTGCGGATGCTTCTCGGCGAAATCCTTGCGCACGATCCAGGCATCGAAGGTCGGGGCGCCGAACCTGGCCAGTTCACCGGAAGTGATCAGGACCTTGCCGTTTTCCTTGGCCACGCCGAGGGCCGGGTCCCACACGTAGGTGGCGTCGATGTCACCGCGTTTCCAGGCGGCGATGATCGCCGGTGGCGCCAGGTTGAGAACGGTGACTTTCGAGGGATCGATGTTCCAGTGCTTCAGTGCCGCGAGCAGGCTGTAGTGGCCGGTGGATACAAAGGGCACGGCGATTTTCTTGCCGATCAGGTCTTGCGGGGTCTTGATCCCGGAGCCGTCGCGGGCGACCAAGGCTTCGGCGGCGCCGATCTGGGTGGCGATGAGGAAGGTTTCCACCGGGACTTTGCGAGTGATGGCAGCGGTCAGCGGGCTGGAACCGAGATAGCCGATCTGCACGTCGCCGGAGGCGATGGCGGCGATGATATCGGCACCGTTGTCGAATTTGCGCCAGCTGATATCGGCCTTCGTGGCCTTTTCGTAAGCGCCGTCGGCCTGGGCGACTTTCGCCGGGTCAACGGTGGTCTGGTAGGCAACGGTGACGTCGGCCGCCTGGGCAAAGAAAGTCGCGGTAGCCAGCGTTGCGGCCGCCAGCAAGCGTAGAGGGAAAGTCAGTTTCATCAGAAAGCTCCTTGTCAGGCGACCGAATGTCGGCGTGATAAAGAGACTAAATGATCTAAGAATCCTAAAATAAATAACTTTTTAGAATTAGCTTATGAGGGGAAAACTCTGGGGGAGCGCAGCCGATCATTCCCTTTGTGGGAGCGGGCTTGCTCGCGAAAGCGGTATGTCAGTCACAGTAAAGTCGCCTGACACTCTGCATTCG
>NZ_JBYSYZ010000076.1:5804-9024 GCF_058783925.1 Pseudomonas sp. FW305-70 | reverse complement strand
CGAGACCTTTTGGTTACTTTTGGGGCGTTTGCCAAAAGTGACCCGCTGTAAGAGCGGAACCATAAGCCGCCGTTACCGCAGAAACGGATATGTACTCAACCAACCAAGAACCTGGTCGGCCCAGAGGCCGCCAAGGTCAAAAGCCTAACGAATATCCAAAGCCACAGACATGAACTGACTGATCCGCGAGCGCAACCACCGCTCCGCCGGATCATTGTCATGCACCCCGCTCCAGGCCATCGACAACTGCGCCGCCTCAATCTCGAACGGCGGATCCTCGGCGCGCAACCCACACCCCTCCACCAACGCACAGGCCGCATAATCCGGCACGGTAGCGATCATCTCGGTGCCCACCAGCAACGCCCGCAACCCACTGAACTGCGGCACGCCAAGCACCACGCGACGACTGCGCCCGACCTTCGCCAGATCCAGATCGATATTGCCGCTCAAGTCACCGGAAAACGACACCATCGCATGGGGCCGTTCGCAGTACTCATCCAGGGTCAGCGGCCCCGGCCGGGTATCACCGCGCAGCACTTTGCAGGGAATATCGCGCAGCTTCTTGCGCTTGGCATTGGCCGGCAGATCCGTGGTGTAGCTCACGCCCACCGAGATCTCCCCCGACGCCAGCAACGCCGGCATCAACAGATAATTGGCCCGCCGCACGACCACGACGATGCCCGGTGCTTCCTCTTGCAGCTGACGCAGCAACGACGGAAACAAACCGAACTCGGCATCGTCCGACAGCCCGATGCGGAACACATCGCAACTGGTCGCCGGATCGAATTCCCTGGCCCGGCTGACCGCACCGGAAATGGTATCCATCGCCGGCTGCAGCTCCTTGAGAATCGTCAGCGCCCGCGCCGTCGGTTCCATGCCGCGACCGTTGCGCAGCAGCAACGGATCGTCGAACAGATCACGCAGACGCCCCAGCGCGGCGCTCACCGCCGGTTGGCCCATGAACAGTTTTTCCGCGACGCGGGTCAGGTTCTTTTCGAACATCAACGCCTCGAAAATCACCAGCAGGTTCATGTCGACGCGACGCAGATCGTTACGGTTCATAAGCACGGTTCCCTTGTGTGTTCGGCCAGGCGCGAGGTTGAGAAGTGTGTCTGACTTTACCCGGGACGTCCCGTGCTTAACGAGGAATTAACAACGATTAACTCGCAAGCCAGAGCCTTCGGGTCCAAGAATGAAGCCTACCGACACGGACATTCACCATGGCTCACGTTCAGCAAAATGCCGCGCCCGCGCCATTCACGCCTGCGCCAAAGAAAAGCACCGGCGGCCTCAGCCCGCAGCGCGAACGGCTGGTTAAACAACTGATCCTCGAGCGCCTCGGCGACAGCCTGGAAGTCACTGAACTGGCACAGGCCTGCGCCCTCTCGCGCAGTCATTTCTCCCGCGCCTTCAAGTGCAGCACCGGACTCTCGCCGCAGGACTGGATTCGCCGGCAACGCATAATCCTGGCCAAGCAATTGATCCAGTACACCGACATGAGCCTTACGCAGATCAGCCTCGAATGCGGCTTCTGCGACCAGGCGCACTTCTGCCACCTCTTCACCCGCAGCGAAGGCATCAATCCGTTTGCCTGGCGCTGTCAGAGGGTGCGTGGCCTTGAAAGCAAAAGATCGCAGCCTTCGGGCATGCACGCTAGCGTTTAGGCGCTGGCGAAGCCTGCGATCTTTTGATCTGGCTTTTTAACCTTTCAAGAACGCCAACAGGTCAGCGTTGAGCTGATCCTTGTGGGTGTCCGTCAGCCCGTGAGGGGCGCCCGGGTAGATCTTCAGGGTCGAGCCTTTGACCAGTCTGGCCGAGGAGACACCTCCCGCCTCGTAAGGCACGACCTGATCCGCGTCGCCATGCACCACCAGCGTCGGCACGTCGAACTTCTTCAAGTCTTCGGTGAAGTCGGTTTCCGAGAACGCCTTGATGCAGTCATGAGCGTTCTTGTGGCCGGCCATCATGCCTTGCATCCAGAACCAGTCGATCATGCCCTGGGACGGTTTCGCGCCGGGCTTGTTGAAGCCGAAAAACGGCCCGCTGGCGAGGTCGATGTAGAGCTGCGAGCGGTCGGCCAGCGAGGCCTGGCGGATGCCGTCGAACACTTCCAGTGGCAAGCCACCGGGGTTGGCTTCGGTCTTGAGCATCAGGGGCGGCACTGCGGAAATCAGCCCGGCCTTGGCCACGCGGCCGGTGCCGTGGCGACCGATGTAGCGCGCCACCTCGCCACCGCCGGTGGAGAAGCCGAACAGCACCGCGTTTTGCAGGTCCAGCAGCTCGATCAACTGCGCCAGATCGTCGGCGTAATGGTCCATGTCATTGCCTGACCACGGCTGACTGGAACGCCCATGACCGCGACGGTCGTGGGCGATGACCCGGTAGCCGTTGGAGGCCAGGAAAATCATCTGCGATTCCCAACTGTCGGCGTTCAGCGGCCAGCCGTGACTGAAGACAACCGGCTGACCGGTGCCCCAGTCCTTGTAGTAAATCTCGACGCCGTCGCGGGTAGTGAAAGTGCTCATGGGTGATGCCTCCTTAACGAGGGTTGGGGGGTGATTCAAACCGCAAGTGGGTTCAGGCGATCGGCCAGACGCGCCACCCGCTCGCCCAGGTGCGCGGCGGTGCAGCGATCCTCGGGAGGCGGCGCATCGTCGGGGGATTGCTCGACATTCGACTGGGCCATGGCGCCCAGTGAGCTGCCCAGGCGATTGAGCTGGCTGTTGAACGCGCCGGTGCTGGAACGGGCCGGTAGCAGGTCGAGGCCGACCCAGATCATCGAGTGCTGCGCGGCGAACACCGCCATCTGCAGCAAGGTGTTGAGTTTGTCGCCGCACAGGCAGCCGGAATTGGTGAAGCCCGCCGCGAGCTTGTCGCGCCAGGGCTGGGTCAGGTAGAACGCGGCCGTGGCCTCCATGAACGCCTTGAAGGCCGCCGAGGCGCTGCCCATGTAGGTCGGCGCGCCGAAGATGATGGCGTCGGCGTTGTGCAGCCGCGCCCAGTGCTCGTCCACTTCCTCGACCGGGATCAACTGGCAAGTGCTGCCCAGGTGCCGCTCCACGCCCGCGGCCACGGCTTCGGCCATGACCCGGGTGTGCCCGTAGCCACTGTGATAGACCACCACCACGTTGCTCATTCCGGTGTCCTTTGTGGGAGCGAGCCTGCTCGCGAAAGCGCTGTGTCAATCACCGCATAGGCTGAATGTGACACCGCCTTCGCG
>NZ_JBYSYZ010000076.1:0-5794 GCF_058783925.1 Pseudomonas sp. FW305-70 | reverse complement strand
CCCCCCCCTCCCACATCGAGCTGCTCGCGGCTGACTGACATTTCATCCCTGCCTTCAGTGGAAGTTGAAGACGGAGAGTTTTGGGCGTAGACCGGACGCGCGACGAGTTAAACGTTGTTAATTTTCCTTGGCGCGCAAAAAGCCCCGGCCTGTCCCGCCCATCTGTCGCACCCAATGTTTTCGGGACCGACAGCAGTTGGTCGATACGCTAGAGTCAATGCCTGCCCTTTCAGTCACCGGGGCGGCACATTGCGCTGCGTAAAAAACCTGAGGAATATGCTCGTAAACCGCGAACCAGACGGCTGCAGCAGGAGCGACTCGTTGACCCTTTCCCCCGAACAGGCTGTGCATTTCGGCCCCTACCGGGTCTACCCCGGACAACGCCTGGTGATGGAGGCCGACCAGCCCTTGCGCCTGGGCCGGCGCGCCATGGACATCCTGCTGATCCTGCTGGAACACGCCGGCAATGTGGTCAGCAAGCAGCAATTGATCGCCCGGGTCTGGCCCGACAGCGTGGTTGAAGACATCAACCTGCGGGTGCACATGGCCGCGTTGCGCAAGGCGCTCGGCGACGGTCAGGCCGGTCAGCGCTACATCGTCACCGTGGCCCAGCGCGGGTACAGCTTCGTCGCACCACACTCACGGGAGCAGGTCGAACAACCACCAGCAGCCGAGGCCTGCACACCGAGCCGGCATAACCTGCCGGTGCGCCACACACGCATGATCGGCCGGCGGACGCTGGTCGACAATCTGGTGGTGCAACTGCCGCGCCAGCGCTTCATCACCCTCGTCGGTCCCGGCGGCATCGGCAAGACCACCGTGGCCTTGCGAGTCGCCGAACAAATGATCGGTCGCTACCGGGACGGCATTCGCCTGCTGGACCTGGCCCCGATCAACTGCCCGCTGATGATCGACGGCCACCTGGCGACGTTGCTCGAACTGGCCCTGCACGATGACGAACCCCTGAGCGGCCTTGCCGACTGTCTGCGCGACAGGCAAATGCTGTTGGTCATCGACAACTGCGAACACCTGGTCGACGCCATCGCCCAGCTCTGCGAAAACATTCTGCGCAGTGCGCCGCACGTGCACATTCTCGCCACCAGCCGCGAGAGCCTGCGGGCCGAAGGCGAATTCGTCCAGCGCCTGGCATCACTCGACTGCCCACCGCCCATCGCCGTCCTCGACCGAGCCCAGGCCATGACCTTTTCCGCCCTGCAACTGTTTGTCGAGCGGGCCATGGCCAGCCATGACAACTTTGAACTGACGGACGATGAACTGCCGCTGTTGATCGACATCTGCCACCGACTGGACGGCATTCCACTGGCCATCGAACTGGCGGCGGCGCAAGTGGGCAACTTCGGATTAGCCGGCTTGCTGGCGCAGTTGCAAAGCAGTTTCCGGGTGTTGACCCAACCCTGCCAGACGCCCCCGGCACGCCATCAGACCCTGCGCGCGACACTGGACTGGAGCTTCGAGCTGCTCAACGCCTGCGAAAAGACCTGCCTGCGCCGACTGAGCGTGTTTCGCGGCGGCTTCACCCTGAAGTCCGCAGCGGCGGTGATTGTCGGCGAACACATCGAACCTCGCGAAGTGTTCGGTTCGATCACCCAACTGGTCGCCAAGTCCCTGTTGAACGTGGAAGTGGGCGATGAGGATGTTTACTACCGCCTGCTCGATACCACCCGCAGCTACGCTCTGGAAAAGCTCGCGCAAACCCCCGACCTGCCCGCCACGCGGGAGCGCCATGCCGAGCGTTGTCTGGCGCTGATGCAACAGGCGCAGGACGAATGGGAGAACACCTCGACCGGCCTGTGGCTCGAGCGCTATGGCCGGACCCTGGAGGACATCCGCGCGGCCCTCGACTGGGGTCTGCACGGGCAAGGGCCGCAGGCGCTGGCGATACGCCTGGCCGCGACGTCCACGCCCCTGTGGCAGGAGCTGTCACTGCTCAAGGAACACGGCGGTTATGTGCGCAAGGCCCTGGCCTTGCTCGAGCCATCTGCCGAGCCTTGCCCGCGCTTGCAGATGACCCTCAAGCTGGCCCTGGGCAGTGCCTGTTACCACGCTCAAGGCGCGAGCGCCGAAACCCTTGGCGCCTTTGTCAGCGCCAGAACCCTGGCCAGCCGACTCAACGATGTGGCCGGTCAGTTGCGGGCGATTTCCGGTCACCTGGCGGTCAATCTCAGTGGCGGCCAGTACCAGATGGCCCTGCAACAGAGCCGGCAATTCGATCAACTGGGGCTGCATGACGACGCCCTGTTATCCCTGAGCACCCATCGATTGCGGGTGCTTGCCCTGCATTTTTCAGGCGACCAGCAACAGGCCGGGGAGCATGCCGAACAAGTACTGCAACGCATGGCCCACAGTGGTCATCTCAACCGTTTCACCCATGGCTTCGGCGTGCAATACGACCAGAGTGTCGCGGCGCTGACCATCCAGGCGCGCATCCTCTGGCTGCGAGGCCAACCGGAACAGGCCTGGCGTGCAGCCCGGCAGGCGCTGGACATCGCGTTGCAGATCAACCACGGCACGTCGATCTGCTACACCCTGGCGCTCGCCGGCTGCCTGATCGCCTACTACAACGGTGACACCCGCAGCGCCCGCGAACTCCTGCGCCTGCTGCTGCAACAGGCGCAGAAACACTCGGCCCTGCTGTTCCATACCTGGGCGCAACACTACGCGCAGGTGATCGGCGGCGTCGATGTCGCGCCCGCCAGGCAACGAAGTGTCGGACTGATCAAGGACATCATGGTCACGCTGGATTCCACCTGCGTCGATGACGACCTGCTTGAACGTGCGCAAAACGGCGCGTCGGGCTGGAGCACGGCAGAGATTCTGCGGGCCAGGGCCGAGACGCTGCTGGCAACGGATTTTCCGGCCAACGCCGCGATGGCTGAAACCGTGTTACTCAAGGCACTCGACGTGGCGAGAACCCAGGGCGCCTTGACCTGGGAGCTGCGCAGCGCCACCTCGCTGGCGCAATTGTGGCAGCGACAGGGCCACCATCAACGGGCGCATGCATTGCTGGCGCCGGTCTACCAGCGCTTCACCGAAGGTTTTGCCACGCCGGACCTTAAGGCCGTGCGCCACTTACTCGGTGAGTTGCATTGCCACTTGCCGGCCTGAAAGCCGGGGCGTTTGACTGACGTAACCGGCATAACGCATTTCAAGGGTGCGCAGCTCACCACTGAGTTCGAGCTTTTCCAGGGCGTAGGTGCGGGTGGTGTTGAGGAAGCGGTAACGGATCACCCCGCCGCCCTGCTCCAGGGACAGCAATGATTTGAGTGCGAGGTTGTCCAGCACCTCGATCAGCTCGGCGACCGGTAACGCGTCGCCGCTGATCGCGCCTATCGCGGCGTCCTGGGTGAAGGCCATCTTGAATATCGCCAAACGCTGCAACACGGATTGTTCCAGCGCAGTCAACCGTTCGTAGCTCCAGTCCAGTGCAGCCTTGAGCGTCTGATGCCGGGGGACGGCCGTACGGCGGCCTTGGGACAGCAACTGAAAACAGTTATCGAGTTGTGCTTGCAACCCCACCAGCGCCAGCGCATCGATTTGCGCCGCCGCCAATTCAATCGCCAGCGGCAGGCCGTCGAGGCGCCGGCAGATTTCGCGCACGACCCTGAGGTCCTGTTCGCGCAAGGTGAAGCCTTGCTGACGGGCCCGGGCACGGCTGACGAACAACTGCACCGCCGAATAGCCCATGACCTCGGCAACGCTGCGCAGCGCTGACGCCGGCGGCACCGCCAGCGGTGGCAGACGCAACAGGGTTTCGCCCACGGCCTTGAGTGGCTCGCGGCTGGTGGCAAGGATCGACAGTCGCGGCATCGATTGCAGCAGTGTCTCGATCAACGTCTGGCAGCGTTCGAGCAGATGCTCGCAGTTGTCCAGGACCAACAAGGCATGTCGCTGCGCCAGCGCCTCCAGCGTGGTGCCGGCTTCCAGCCCAAGGGTTCGTGCGAGATGATCGGTCACTTGCGCCGGATCCTCGATCGCCGCCAGGTCCACCAGCCACACGCCGTGCCGATAGTGCTGCAACAACAGTTCGGCCACGCGCAAGGCGACGGTGGTCTTGCCGATCCCGCAAGGCCCGACCAGGGTCATGAATCGGCGCACGGGCAACTGCCGCACCAGGCTGCCGACAACCGCATCGCGCCCGGTGATCGATGTGAGCCGCGCCGGCAAGTTGTGCAGGGGCTTTTTTAGGGTCTCGCTGGGGAACGCTACAGGCTGCGGCGAATGCTGTACCGGGGCGACAAAACTGTAGCCGCGCTGGGGAATGTTGACGATGTAGCTCTGACCGTTCTGCCCGTCGCCCAAGGCCCGACGCAGGGCAGCAATGTGCACCCGCAGGTTGATCTCTTCGACCACGGAGCGCGGCCAGACCTGCGCAATCAACTCGTCCTTGCTGACCACCGAGCCCGCGTGTTCGACCAGCACCTGCAACACATCCAGGGCGCGGCCGCCCAGGCGCAGCGGTCGATCGCCCTCCAGCACCAGGCGCTGACTGAGGTGGAAAGCGTAGGGTCCGAATTGCAGCACCGCTTCGTTGCTGACATCTCTGAGGCTGTTCATGGGCAGTCACCCGCAGGAAACCTGATCTGGCACGTGAGTCCATCCAGGCTCCGCACCTTCCTTGCAATGAGTTACCTCGTATCTTGGCAGCCCTCTGTGACGGTACAACCGCCACGGGGGGAGCGTCACGGCCATTGCGGTGCGCACAACGGACATGCGCGCTAGCTGAACTGCTCGCGGTATTGGGTCGGGGTCAGGCCAAGCTTTTCACTGAACAGAAAACGCATGTGCCGTACGCTGCCGAAGCCGCTTTTGAAGGCCACGGTCTTGAGCGGCAACTCGCTGGTTTCCAGCAGGTTCCTGGCGCAATCGATGCGTGCGCTTTGCAGAAACTCCATCGGCGTCATGTCCACCTCCCGGGCGAACACCCTGGCGAAATGCCGCGGGCTCATGTTGGCCAGGCTCGCCATGCGCTCGATGCTGAAGGACTCGTCGAGGTGCTCGAGCACATGGTTCTGCACGCGGGTAATCGGCGTTTCGTGAGGCGCCACCGCCGCCATCAACGGGCTGAACTGTGCCTGCCCGCCCTGACGCTTCATCACCACCAGCAAGACCTTGGCCACGTCCTGGGCGACTTTTTTGCCGTGGTCCTGCGCCACCACCGACAACGCCAGGTCGATCCCGGCGGTGACGCCGCCGGAGGTGATCAGGTTGCGGTCCTGGACAAAGATCTGGTCGGTCTCGACGGTCGCCTTCGGAAAGCCCTTGATCAGCCGCTCGGTGTAGTGCCAGTGGGTGGTGACGCGATAGCCGTCGAGCAAGCCCGCATGCCCCAATACGAACGCTCCGGTGCAGATCGAGCCGTAACCGGCGGACCGGCTGACGTTGTGCCTGAGCCAGTCGAGCAACGGCGGATGCTTTTCGTTGTAGGCACCGGGACCACCGGGTACCAGCAGCAAATCAAAACCTTCGCAGGCCTGATCGATGTGCCGGTCGGCCTGCACGCTCACGCCATTGGACGCCCGCAATGCGCCGGGCTCGGTGCCGATGGTCGACAGCACATAGTGATCGTCGGGTTTCAGATAACGATTGGCGATGGAAAACACTTCCATGGGCCCGGCCATATCGAGCAGGAGAAAGTCGGGAAACAGCACCATTGCCACGGTTTTCATGGATTGGAATTCACTGGATTAATTGAGACGGTGCACATCCTCTGTGGGAGCGGGCTTGCTCGCGAATGCGGTGGGTCAGTCAGCATGGATGTTGATTGACCCACCGC
>NZ_JBYSYZ010000075.1:0-11475 GCF_058783925.1 Pseudomonas sp. FW305-70 | reverse complement strand
GTAAGGGGCGAGCGTTTTTTGCTTCCTTTTTTAGGCGCTTGTAAAAAAGGGAGTCGCCGTAAGGGCGAAACCATAAGTGGCCGTTACCGCAGCAATGGATATGTACACGGTCAACAAAAGACAGGTCGGCTGTCAGGCCGCCTTCGCGAGCAAGCCCGCTCCCACAGAGTTCAGCAGCGACCTGGAAATCAGGCACAAAAAAGCGACCCGAAGGTCGCCTTAGTGCGTTACTGCCCGAATTGCCGCCCAAGCCCACCCGGAACACCGTGAATGTCAGTTTCCTCCCACGGCCCTTTCGGACTGATCGACCGGCTCCAGCCATTATCCCAGCGGTAATAGGTACGCTGGCGATAAAAGGTATTGGGCTGATCATCAAGCACATAAACCCCAAGCTTCGGATCCCAATGGCTATTGCCCCCCGGTGGTGGCGCAAAGCTGGCGGACGTGCGCGGCAGCGGCTTGGAGGGTTTTACCGGAACAGACGGCTTGCTCGGTACCGGCGACGTCGATGGCGTGGGGCTGGGCTGCGACCGCGGAATCGGCGGCGGAGCCGTTTGCTCCGGTGGTCGCTGGACCGCACAAGCGCTTAACCCCAAAACGACGCTGAGCAGGGCAATACGAGCGATAGCGGTCATGGTAGCGTTTTCCTGTTATTTGTCCGGACTGTCGATGGTCAGTGTTTGCGGCGCGGTGGTGCTGCTGGCCAAAGGCTGGCTGCGACCGATCCACTCGCCGGCGGTCGGTTTGCCGGCACGGGAAATGCGCGCAACCAGTTGGACTTCAGGGAAGTTCGACAGTTTCAATTGCGGCATCATCGCGTCGGCATCGCTCAGCTCGACAGTCACCGGCAGGTCGGCCACGGTCATGCGCTTGACCGCCAGCGGGGCCGGCGGACCGGAGACAGCACGGGCGAAGATGAACACGCTGTCGCCAGGCTGGACCTTGGTTTTGAGCTCCGCAGCCAGATCGACGCTGACCTTGAGCAACGCCGTGGACTTGGTCGCCGATGCTTGCGCAACCTTGCCACCACTGGCCACCAGTTTCTCCGTGGCCCGGGTGATCCCGCCTTGCAGCGCCTCCCGGGACGGGTCGTTCGGCGGCAACTGCGCCAACAGGCGATTCCAGTAATCGATGGCGTCCTGATAACGCTCGCCTTCAAACGCGGCAATGCCGAGCAGGCCGAGGCTGGTGACTTCTTTCGGATCGGCCTTGAGCGCTTCGTCGGTCAGGGCCTGGACCTTGTCCGACCACTTCTTGCCATCGGCGAAGTACTGCGCCTGGGCCCATTGACCGAGCAGCTCGGGCTGACGACCGGCCAGGTTCACCGTGCGCTCGAACATCTTCGCCGCGTCCGCCGGGCGATCCTGCGCCATGTAGGTACGACCGAGGAAGTACATGCCTTCGGCGGAATCCGGTTGAGCGGCGACCACACGCTCCAGGCGTTGGGTCATCTCTTGCATCGACTTGGGTGCCTGGGAGAATTCGCGGGTCAGTTCGACCTTGTCGCTGGCGCCGTAATGCATGTACAGCCCCAGGCCCAGCACCGGCACCAGAACGGCCGCCAGCAACGGCAGGGGTTTACCCAGTCGCGACACCCGCGGCGCTTCGACGCCTTCGGTATCGGCCAGCAACTCACGGGCGGCTTCGGCACGACCGGCGTCCATTTGCGCCGCATCGAGCACGCCCTCTTCCTGCTGAGTCTGCAACTCAGCCACGCGCTCCTGATAAAGCGCGACGTTCAAGGCGGTACGATCCTCTTCACGCTGGGCACGACGGCTGCGCAAAACCGGGATCAACAGAAAACTCAGGGCAACCAGAAGCAGCAGACCTGCAGCGAGCCAGAAATCAATCATTCTTGGTTTTATCCAACAGTTGGTCGAGGCGCGAGCGCTCCTCGGCAGACAGCGAGCCCGGGGTGCCGGCGCGTTGCACGCGACGACGGCGGACGATCACCGCGATGATCACGACGCCCCCCAGCAACAGGCCGGCGGGGCCGAACCAGAGCAAGGCAGTCTTGGCGTTCAACGCAGGTTTGTAGCGGACGAAGTCACCGTAGCGGTCGACCATGAAGTCGATGATCTGCTGGTTGTCCTTGCCTTCGCCGATCATGCGGAAAATCTCTTTGCGCAGGTCGGCGGCAATCGGCGCGTTGGAATCGGCAATGTCCTGGTTCTGGCACTTGGGGCAACGCAGCTCCTTGGTCAGCTCGCGAAAACGCTCGCGGTCACCTTCCTTGGCAAACTCATAGGTGTCGATGGCCGCGTGAGCCACACCGGCCATACTCAAGCCCAGGACAGCGGCAGCAATCCAGCGCTTCATGGCTTGGCCTCGTCGACCAGCGCCTGGTACTTGCCCGCCAGTTTTTCGCGCCAGACCTGCTCGTCGATCACGCCGACGAACTTGTCACGGATGATGCCCTTGGCGTCGATGAAGAAGGTTTCCGGCGCGCCGTACACGCCGAGATTCAGGCCCAGCGAGCCTTCGTCGTCACGGATGTCCAGCACATACGGGTTGTGGAAGTCCGTCAGCCACTTCAAGGCATCGGCGTTGACGTCCTTGTAGTTGATGCCGTAGATCACCACGCCCTGCTGGGCCAGCTTGTTCAGCACCGGGTGCTCGACCCGGCAGGAAATGCACCAGGTGCCCCAGACGTTGACCAGCGCCGGCTTGCCCAGAATGTCGGCGCGGGTCAGGGTCTTGTCGCCCTGCACCGACGGCAGGGAAAACTCCGGGAACGGCTTGTTGATCATGGCCGAAGGCAACTCGGCCGGATCCAGGTACAACCCACGGTAGAGAAACACGGCAACCACCAGAAAAATCGCCAGTGGCAACAACATCAACCAACGCTTCATGCAGTGGCTCCCGACATGCCCAGTGCTTCGCGCACGCGGCTTTTGACCTTGACCCGATAACGCCGATCCAGCGCCGCCAGCAAACCACCTGCACCTGTCAGCAAACCACCGAACCAGATCCAGCGCACGAAGGGTTTGACGTGTACGCGCACAGCCCAGGCGCCGTTACCCAACGGTTCACCGAGGGCGACATAGAGGTCGCGGGTGAAACCGGCGTCGATGCCGGCTTCGGTCATCACCGAGTTCTGCACGGTGTACAGGCGTTTTTCCGGGTGCAACACGCTGATTTCCTTGCCGTTGCGGATCACCCGGACGGTGCCCTTGTCGGACGTGAAGTTCGGGCCTTCGAAGTGCTTGGCGCCTTCGAAGATAAAGTGATAACCGGCCAGGTCCATGGACTCGCCCGGCGCCAGGCGCAGGTCACGCTCGGCACTGTTCTGGCTCGACAGCACGACACCCAGCGCACACACGGCAATGCCCAGGTGTGCGATCTGCATGCCCCAGTAGCTGCGGGTCAGGGTGGGCAGGCCTTTGATCAGGCCTTTGTGGCGGGTCTTGTCGACAATGTCACGCGCACCGGCCAACAGCACCCAGGCAGCAAGCATGAAGGTCGCGAGCACGGCCCAGTTGAAGTCGCCGTAGGCGACGCCAGCCGCCACGGCCATGGCCGCACTGCCGAGCAATACCGGCGTCAGCATGCTCAGCAGCCATTTCACCGGTGTGTCTTTCCAGCGCACGATCACGCCGACCGCCATCACCACCATCAACAACGCCATCAACGGAATGAACAGCGCGTTGAAGTACGGCGGGCCGACCGACAGCTTGGCGCCGGTCATGGCATCGAGAATCAGTGGGTACAAGGTGCCCAGCAGAATCATCGAGGCGGCCACCACCAGCACCAGGTTGTTGCCCAGCAGCAGGGTTTCCCGGGACCACAGGTTGAAGCCAACCTGGCTCTTGACCACCGGCGCGCGCAGGGCGAACAGTGTCAATGAACCACCGACCACGAACAGCAGGAAAATCAGGATGAACACGCCGCGTTCCGGATCGGAGGCAAAGGCGTGCACCGAGGTCAACACGCCGGAGCGCACGAGGAAGGTGCCCAGCAGGCTCAACGAGAACGCAGCGATGGCCAGCAACACGGTCCAGCTCTTGAACACACCACGTTTTTCCGTGACCGCCAGCGAGTGAATCAGCGCGGTACCCACCAGCCATGGCATGAACGAGGCGTTTTCCACCGGGTCCCAGAACCACCAGCCGCCCCAGCCGAGCTCGTAGTACGCCCACCACGAACCGAGGGTGATGCCGATGCCGAGAAACGCCCAGGCCACGATGGTCCAAGGACGCGACCAGCGCGCCCACGCGGCATCCAGGCGACCGCCCATCAACGCGGCGATGGCGAAGGCGAAGGCCACCGAGAATCCGACGTAGCCCATGTACAGCATCGGCGGGTGCACGATCAGGCCGATGTCTTGCAGCAAGGGGTTGAGGTCGGCACCGTCGCTGGGCATTTGCGGCAGGATGCGTTTGAACGGGTTGGAGGTCATGATCAGGAACAGCAGGAAACCGGTGCTGATCATGCCCATCACCGCCAGCACGCGGGCCAGCATGACCTGTGGCAACTGCCGGGAGAACACCGACACCGCGAAGGTCCAGCCACCGAGAATCAAGGCCCACAACAGCAGGGACCCTTCGTGGGCACCCCACACCGCGCTGAACTTGTAGTACCACGGCAAGGCGCTGTTGGAGTTGTTGGCCACATAGGCCACGGAGAAGTCATCGACCATGAAGGCGTAGGTCAGGCAACCGAAGGCAAACAGCAGAAAGCTGAACTGCCCCCAGGCCGCCGGCTGGGCCAGGCTCATCCACAGCCGGTCACCGCGCCAGGCACCGAGCAGCGGGACCACGGCCTGGGCCAGGGCGAAGCACAGGGCCAGGATCATCGCCAGATGACCCAGTTCGGGAATAAAGATGCCGGATGTCATGGATCAACCCTCCTTCGCGGGCGTTGGAGCCGATTGACCGCTGTCTTTCAACGCCTTGGTCACTTCCGGCGGCATGTACTTCTCGTCGTGCTTGGCCAGCACTTCATCGGCCACCACCACGCCATCGGCATTGAGCTTGCCCAGGGCGACGATGCCCTGCCCTTCGCGGAACAGGTCCGGAAGGATGCCGCGATAGGTGATGGTCACGGACTTGTTGAAGTCGGTGACGACGAACTTCACGTCCAGCGAGTCGCCGGAACGTTGCAAGGAACCGGCCTCGACCATGCCACCGGCGCGGATGCGCGTGTCTTGTGGCGCTTCGCCGTTGGCGATCTGGGTGGGTGTGTAAAACAGGTTGATGTTCTGCTGCAGGGCGCTCAGGGCCAGGCCGACGGCAGCGCCGACCCCGACCAGGATCGCGAGAATGATGATAAGACGCTTTTTGCGCAGCGGATTCACTTGCCGTTCTCCCGGCGCAGACGACGCGCCTCTTGTTGCAGATACCGCTTGCGGGCCAGGATCGGCGCCGCCACGTTGAGGGCCAATACCGCCAGGCAGATGCCATAGGCTGACCAGACATACAGGCCATGATGACCCATGGCGATGAAGTCGCCGAATGAAGCAAAACTCATCGAGCGACCTCCAGGCTGTTTTCCACTTCGGCCTTGACCCAACTGGCCCGGGCTTCACGCTTGAGCACTTCAAGGCGCATGCGCAGCAACAGCACCGCGCCGAAGAAACAGTAGAAACCCAGCGCCGTCAGCAGCAATGGCAGCCACATCTCGGCAGGCATTGCCGGTTTTTCGGTGAGGGTGAAAGTCGCCCCCTGGTGCAGGGTGTTCCACCACTCCACCGAGTACTTGATGATCGGGATGTTGATCACGCCGACAATCGCCAGCACCGCACAGGCCTTGGCCGCACTGTCACGATTGCTGATCGCGTTGCCCAGCGCAATGAGACCGAAGTACAGGAAAAGCAGGATAAGCATGGACGTCAGGCGTGCATCCCAGACCCACCACGAGCCCCAGGTCGGTTTGCCCCAGATCGCCCCGGTGACCAGCGCAACCGCTGTCATCCAGGCACCGATGGGGGCCGCGCATTGCAGGGCGACGTCGGCCAGTTTCATCTTCCACACGAGGCCAACGATGCCGCACACCGCCAGCATCACGTAGATGGACTGCGCCAGCATGGCGGCCGGAACGTGGATATAGATGATGCGGAAGCTGTTGCCCTGCTGATAGTCCGGCGGCGCAAAGGCCAGGCCCCAGACCACGCCAACGCTGATCAGCAGCAACGCCGCGACGCTCAGCCAGGGCAGCATTTTGCCGCTGATGCCGTAAAACCATTTGGGCGAGCCGAGCTTGTGAAACCACGTCCAGTTCATACTGTTTCCATCACGGTTGCTCTTTACTGTGAAGAGCCAGGGTCTTTACTGGTCAAAAATTAACCAGACCTCATTATTCGCCGACGCTGATCTTCAGGCCAGCAGCTATTGCAAAGGGTGTCAGGGTTATCGCCAGGGCGGTCAGGCTACCAAGCCACAGGAGATAACCGGTCGCCGGCATCCCCTGCAAGGCTGCCTGCAAGGCGCCACTGCCAAGGATCAACACCGGGATGTACAGCGGTAGTATCAGCAAGGCCAGCAACAGGCCACCGCGTTTCAATCCAACCGTCAGCGCCGCGCCCACCGCACCGAGCAGGCTCAGTACCGGTGTACCGAGCAGCAACGAAAGCAGCAACACCGGCAGACAGGCGGCAGGCAAACCGAGCATCAGCGCCAGCAAGGGGGCCAGCAAAACCAGTGCCAGCCCGGAAAAAGCCCAGTGTGCCAGCACTTTGGCCAAAACCAGAAGAGCCAGGGGGTGCGGCGAAAGGACCCACTGTTCAAGGGATCCGTCTTCGAAATCACTGCGGAAAAGCCCGTCCAGCGAGAGCAGAACCGATAAAAGTGCCGCCACCCAGACCAACCCCGGAGACAAGGTTTGCAACAATTGAGACTCGGGTCCGACGGCCAGCGGGAACAGCGAAACGACGATGGCAAAGAACACCAGCGGGTTAGCCAGCTCCGCCGGACGGCGGAACAGCAGACGCGCCTCGCGGGCGACCAACAGGCCGAACACACTCATACGGCCCAGCTCCCCAGATCAATGTCGCGATAACCGGCCGGCATCCGGCTCAGCGTGTGGTGAGTGGTCAACACCACCATGCCTCCGCGCTCGCAGTGGCCGGCCAGGTGTTCTTCGAGTTGCGCCACGCCCTGCTTGTCGAGGGCGGTAAAGGGTTCATCGAGGATCCACAACGCCGGGCTGTCCAGGTACAGACGCGCCAGCGCGACGCGGCGCTGTTGACCGGCAGACAGGGTGTGACAAGGCACATCCTCGAATCCGCGCAGCCCGACCGCCGCCAGCGCCTGCCAGATCGCCTCCTGGGTCGCCGGATGATGCAAGGCACACAGCCAGCTCAGGTTCTCTTGTGGTGTCAGCAAATCCTTGATCCCGGCCGCGTGGCCGATCCACAGGAGGTTGCGCGCCAGTTCGCCGCGTTGCTCGTTCAGCGGCTGGCCGTTGAGCAGCACCTGACCGGCGGTCGGCTGCATCAGCCCCGAGAGCAGGCGCAACAGGCTGGTCTTGCCACTGCCGTTGGGGCCACTGATTTGCATCATTTCGCCACTGGCCAGTCTCAAATCGAGATTTTCGAAGAGCAGCCGAAGGTCTCGCTCACAGGCAAGGGCAACGGTTTGCAGGACAGGACTGGTCAAGGGTTCACGGGCCTTATACGGTTCAAGTCGGCACTGGCGCGGCCGTTAAAGAGATGCAGCATAGATGCAATGACGTCTTGTTCTAGAGAGCTGCGTCAAACAATTGCAAAGTTTTCGCCATTTTTGGATACAACGGCGCGGCATTATACATGCCAGGCCCTACTCTAAAGAGTGCATTTTCCTCAGGTTGTGACCGCGTATGACAGGCGAAATGAACATCCTCCCGCTGCCGCAGGCCCTCCCGGCGACCTCACGCCCGCAGGTGCTCAGTGGTGAACTGCTCAAGTTGCTGACACCGGTGGAGGGGTTGATCAGCGTCGGTCAAACCGCCCAGGCCGAAGTGTTGTCGCTCAAGCAGGCGGACCAGACTTTCCAGATGCTGCTCAAGGTCACCCTCGACAGCGGCCGCCAGACCACGGTCCAGACCACCAGCAATCAACCGCTGGCCCAGGGCACCACGCTGGTCGTCACCCAGCCCTCGGCCGGCAACCTGGCCGTGACGGTGCAACAGGCCATCGCCTCCAGCGTCGCCACCCTCACCCGCCTCGACACCGCGCAACTGCCGGTCGGCACCCTACTGCAGGGCAAGGTGCTGACCTCGCAAGTGCTGCCGCAAGTGCCCGGCCAGCCCCTGGTGTTTCGCTCAATGGTGAGCCTGCTCAACACCGCACTGAGCGGCAGCACCCTGAACATCGACAGTCCGCAGCCCTTGCGCATCGGCACCTTGTTGAGCGCGCAGGTGCAAGACAGCCAGACATTGAAATTCGTACCCCTGAGCAGCCGCCAGGAACAACTGGCGGTCACCCGGCAACTGGTCGACCAGCAAGGCCGCCAAGGCTCGCTGGATGGCTTGCTCCAGCGCCTGCAGAACCTTGCGCCCTCGGACCAGACCTCCGCCGAACTGCGCAGCGCCGCTGCCCGGTTGCTCGCCAACCTGCCGGATGTCCAGCAACTGAGCACCCCCAAGGGCCTGGCCCTGGCGCTGGCCAGCAGTGGTGCGTTCCTCGAAAGCAAACTGCTGAACGGGCAAAACCCGACACTCGCGCCGGACATGAAAGGCGACCTGCTCAAACTGGTTGCGCAGTTGAGCCAGGGCTTGCCGGCCAACACCAGCCTCGGCGCGATCATCGCCGCCAACACCCTGGCCCAGGCCATGCCGAATTTTGTCCGCAATGCCTTGGGCATGCTCGGCCAGGTCAGCGCCAAACCGACGCCGGGCGGCTTCCCGCTACCCGAACGCCTGCTGCAAAGCGGCGAAGGCGAAAACGACCTCGAACACTTGCTACGCCTGGCCGCCGCTGCGGTTTCACGCCTGCAAAGCCATCAGCTGTCGAGCCTGGAACAAACCGGCGTCACCGCCGACGGACGGCTGATGAGCACCTGGCAGCTGGAAATCCCGATGCGCAACCTGCAGGACATCGTGCCCTTGCAGGTCAAGTTCCAGCGCGAGGACGCCGCCGAGAAAGAACAGCCAAAAGAACGTCGCGAAGAACGCGAACCCAAGCAACAGCTGTGGCGAGTCGAACTGGCCTTCGCCATGGAGCCTTTGGGGCCCCTGCAAATCCAGGCGCAACTGATCAAGGGCAGCCTCTCCAGCCAGCTCTGGGCCGAACGGCCGTACACCGCCAGCCTGATCGAAAACAACCTGGCCGGGCTGCGTGATCGCCTGCTGTCCGCCGGCCTGAACGTCGGCGACCTGGACTGCCACCTCGGCAGACCACCCCAAGGCCCCCAAACCCGCCTCGAACAACGCTGGGTCGACGAAACCGCATGAAAAATCCCAACGCCCCACGCCAGGCCATCGCCCTCAAATACGACGGCACCCACGCCCCCACCCTCACCGCCAAGGGCGACGAAGAACTGGCGGAAGAAATCCTGCGGATCGCCCGCGACTGCGAAGTGCCGATCTACGAAAATGCCGAGTTGGTGAGGCTGCTGGCGCGCATGGAGCTTGGGGACAGCATTCCACAGGAGCTGTATCTGACGATTGCCGAGATCATTGCGTTTGCGTGGAGTCTGAAGGGGAAATTTCCGGCGGGGATGGGGCCGGATGCGCTGATGGTGGAGAAAGATGTGACGGATCGTGGGGACGACTATTGATCAACACTGAGAAACACTCAACAACGGAGACCAGCACATACCCCTCGTCCCCTTTGAATACCATTACTTACTGCTAACAGAAAACCTGCCTGCGTAAAACATCGACACTTCCTCTGAAAGAAAACCATCTAAAGCGGCTCTCGCAAGCACATCTCCCAAACCCGTCGCGAATTTAAAGCCATGCCCGGAGCATGCAGAAACATAAAAAACGCCGGGCAAACTTACTGATCCAAAGCGAAGTACTTCCAACAACGCCCAGGCCAATTACGACGATTTTGTATTTATTTTTCATCTTGCCCTCCACCACCACAAAAACACAGTTTTTTGAGAATTGGTTCGAACACAACTACTAACAGCCCAATGATTACGACTAAAAGAGCCATTACAGTTATTGGAGAAGCAGCTTGCTTGTAAATTATCGTCGCCACAAAAAACTGCGTAAGTGGCAATACAAACTGGGACAAGCCCATAGACATTACAGAAAGCCTTTTAGCTGAAAACGAAAACAGCGCTAACGGAACAATAGATACAACACCACAACTAAAAACAAGAAGCGTGCGCCACAAACCAAAATCATCAGGAATCGCCATGCCGAGATCTGAAAATATAAAAAACAAAGTACAAAAAAAAGAAAGCACAAGAGACTCTAACAACAAGCCACTAAAAACATTCAAAGATGTCATTTTTTTCAGGCACGAATAAAAGCCCCAAGCCAGACCGATACCTAGATAAACTCTTATATCAAGATCATTACTCAACACGAAAAGACTCACCACACTGATCAGCATCATCAACACGGCCACGGCTTTGAACACGGTGACTGGCTCTTTGTAAACAACGATACCCATCGCGATACTTAAAATTGGCGCCACCAGGTAACCGAGACTGCTTTCAAGTACCCGACCATGGACAGATGCCCATATGAACGTCCCCCAGTTGATCGCTATCAGTATGGCTGCAACGGCATGTAAAATTAGTAGCCTAATGTTAAGTTTAGCAAAAAGCGGTCTTAGCTCCCGACCAGCGTACACGACAAGAAACACCGTCAGCAAAGACAAGTAAACCCTATAGCTGAGCAACGCCAACGCACTCAACGACCCAATATACTTCCAAAAAACTGAAGACAACCCCAATAGCACGTTCGCCAATACCCCACTGAGCGCGCCGATAAAAAAATGTCGACCTCTATTTGAAGGCAGCATCCCTCTACCTTTCCCACAAAGTTATTTCAATTATTTCATACGACCATATTATTTTGCCATCCTCGTGCATACTGCAATAGGCTTCACCCTTCCTTGTCCAATTCATTACTTCATCCACCAAAAGGTTTTGTATCCGCGCCCATTCTTCTGCCGCCACCCATATGACCAGCGTCCAGAATATAAATTCTTCTCATCCAACCCTTTTCTTTATCGATTACTTTTGAACACCCCTTGCCAACAAAACTTAAAGAATTGCGCTTCCACCTGTCAACGAACAAACGACAAGTCCATTGCCGTCAAAACAAACAAGTCGTTAAAACACAGATTCATCTGTAGGAACGGTCATACTTTATCCTGTAGGACTTAGTTGACCGCAACGGTCTATTCAGGACTTCTTAAAGTAGGACCTGGTTTTCCTATAAAGGAAATTTTTTGAATCATTCTGCAACACTCAAGCGACGTGTTTCATCCATCATTCAAATAATCATCTGGCAAATCGCACCCACCCTCACCGCCAAGGGCGACGAAGAACTGGCGGAAGAAATCCTGCGGATCGCCCGCGACTGCGAAGTGCCGAT
>NZ_JBYSYZ010000074.1:0-11978 GCF_058783925.1 Pseudomonas sp. FW305-70 | reverse complement strand
CGCGAAGGCGGAGTGTCAGTCAATACATTTGTCACTGACACTCCGCCTTCGCGAGCAAGCCCGCTCCCACAGGGTGGAATGTGTCGGGTTTCAGATCCCGGCCAACGCCAGATCCATCGCAAAATAGGTAAAGATCAGGTCCGCCCCGGCACGCTTGATCGCCCCCAGGCTCTCGCGCACCACGCGGTCTTCATCGATGGCCCCGGCCTGGGCGGCAAACTTGATCATCGCGTATTCACCGCTCACCTGATACGCCGACAGCGGCAGGCGCGAGGCTTCGCGAATGTCGCGGATGATGTCCAGGTAGGCACCGGCCGGCTTGACCATCAGCGCATCGGCGCCTTCCTGTTCGTCGAGCAGCGACTCGCGCACCGCTTCGCGGCGGTTCATCGGGTTCATCTGGTAGCTTTTGCGGTCGCCCTTGAGCGCACTGCCGCCCGCCTCGCGGAACGGACCATAGAGCGCCGAAGCGAACTTGGTCGAATAGGCCATGATCGCCGTCTGGGTAAACCCGGCGTCATCGAGGGCCCGGCGGATCGCCTGGACCTGGCCGTCCATGGCCGCCGACGGGGCGATCACGTCGGCACCGGCTCGGGCCGCCGCGACGGCTTGCCTGCCGAGGTTGATCAGGGTCTGGTCGTTGTCGACTTCATGGTTGTGCAGCACGCCGCAATGGCCGTGGTCGGTGTACTCGCAAAAACAGGTGTCGGACATCACGATCATGTCCGGCACCGCGTCCTTGGCGATGCGCGACATGCGCGAAACCAGGCCGTCATCGCGCCAGGTGTCGCTGCCGCTGCTGTCCAGATGATGGGACACACCGAAGGTCATCACCGACTTGATCCCGGCACGGGCGTAGCGCTCGATCTCGCCGGCCAGCTTCGACTCGGGAATGCGCATCACGCCAGGCATGCTTTTGATCGGTACGAAGTCGTCGATCTCTTCTTCGACGAAAATCGGCAGCACCAGGTCGTTCAGGCTGAACTCGGTCTCCTGGAACAGGCTGCGCAGGCTCGCATTGCGGCGCAGACGGCGTGGGCGTGCTTCGGGGAACTGGCTGGACATGGGAATTCCTGAATTTCAGAGGACAAGATGTAGGAGCGAGCCCGCTCGCGATGGTCGTTAACGATAACGCGCATTGTCTGAATGACCGCGTTGCCCTTACGTTTTTCGCGAGCAAGCTCGCTCCTACAGGGGATGGTTTCAACCCGCGACCGGGCTTGGAATCTGCAACCCGCGCACCACCGCCGGCCGTGCCAGGAAGCGCTCCAGCACCCGTGTGACGTTAGGGAAGTTCTGAATGCCCACCAGATCGCCGGCTTCATAGAAACCGATCAGGTTGCGCACCCACGGGAAAGTGGCGATGTCGGCGATGGTGTAGCGCTCGCCCATGATCCAGTCGCGCCCTTGGAGCCTGCCGTCGAGCACCTTGAGCAAGCGCTTGCTCTCCTCGACATAGCGATCACGGGGACGCTTGTCTTCGTAGTCCTTGCCGGCGAATTTGTTGAAGAACCCGAGCTGGCCGAACATCGGGCCAATGCCGCCCATCTGGAACATCAGCCATTGAATCGTTTCGTAGCGCGCGGCCGATTCCTGGGCCAGCAGTTGCCCGCTCTTGTCGGCCAGGTAGATCAGAATCGCTCCCGACTCGAACAGCGCCAGCGGCTTGTCGTCCGGACCGTGGGGGTCGAGGATCGCCGGGATTTTGTTGTTGGGGTTCAACGACAGGAATTCCGGGGACATCTGGTCATTGGTGTCGAAGCCTACCCGGTGAGGCTCATACGGCAGGCCGATCTCTTCGAGCATGATCGAAACCTTGACGCCGTTGGGGGTCGGCAAGGAGTACAGCTGAATCCACTCCGGGTATTGGGCAGGCCATTTGCGGGTGATGGGGAAGGCGGACAAATCGGTCATGGGCAGGATCCACGAAGACATTGAGAGTGACGATCATAATGGAGATATCGGCTCAGCGACCCCTTGGAGCCATCAATCTCGCTGATAGAGGAGATCAAAAGAGATCACGACGGTTTCACCACCATCAGGTGTAACCTGTCCATAAATCCGCAACATCCTGTCGATAACCTTCACTGCAATCCGCCAAAGGTTACCGGTACATTGCTGCGCTCTTGGCCGGAATCGAACCAAATGGGTTCAGGGGACTCTGAGCACCACCCCTTTGAAAACGGACCGGCTTCAACGACATGGAACACACCCGACGCTGGAAAGTCGTGGTGTAAAGGTTTGTCAGCCTTAACCGAATTGCGCTGAAGAACCTTTTATTCATGAATCTGTTCAATATTGCCAAACGTTTTAAACATCGCGCCTACCTGCTGTTGCCCGCCTTGCTGGCGGTCAGCGCGGTGTTCCTGTTGCTGGAATCCGGCCTGAGTCGCGCCCAACCGATGGATGGCACCCAGACGCTGGTCTTCCTGCGCCACGGAGAAAAACCCGACGGCGGCCTCGGCCAGCTCAATTGCCAGGGGCTGAACCGCGCCATCGACCTGTCCACGTTGCTGCCGGAAAAGTTCGGCAAGGCCGACTACGTGTTTGCGGCGAACCCGACCCGTAACGTCGAGGAAGGCGAGTTCGACAATTCCTACAGCTACATCCGTCCCCTGATGACCATCAGCCCCAGCGCCATCAAGCTGGGCCTGCCGGTGAACATCAATTTCTCCGCCAATGACACCAGCGACCTGGCCAATGAACTGCTTCACGACAAGTATCACAACTCGGTCATCTACACCGCCTGGTCGCACGGCTACCTGCCGGAGCTGATCAACAAGGTGGCCGGCGACGCCACCGGCAAGAAAACGACCATCACCGATGACTGGGAATCCAGCGACTACGACTCGCTGTATGTGCTCACCCTGACCTGGCACAACGGCAAGGCCAGTTTGCAGAGCCATGTGTACAAGCAAGGTCTGGATAACGGCGCCGAAACCTGCCCGACCTGAGGCATGCGTTGTCTGAGCTGGCCCCTTCGCGAGCAAGCTCGCTCCCACACTGAACCCTGTGGGAGCGGGCTTGCTCGCGAAGAGGCCGGCAAAAACAGCCTCAACCTTTCTGGCTGCCCCGCTCGCGCAAATACTCGAGAACCGCCCCCCGCTCCCCGGCAAACTCGATCCGCGTACCTTTCTTCTCCCGCTGGAACGCGTACATCGGATCGTAATACTCGCTCAGCAACCCTTCGATCCAGCCCCGGTGCAGATCCACCGCGCCACTGCGGGCCTGCTCCGCCAGCGCCTCTTCCATCAAATCCAGCATGCGCCGATGACGTTCGCCGCCCAGGCGTTTCTGCACATTGTTCAGGCTCGCCAGCAACCGTTCGGAAAACAGTGCGAAGCCGTCTTCGCCATGCACGTCGATGAATTCGGCGCACAGATCCACCACGTAATCGCGCAGGATCCGCTCGACCCGACCTTCCAGGCTGTCTTCCAGCCAGACCATCGGAAACTGCTGCATGCCCTGGTACAGCGGCAACGGCAACGCGCAACTGCCCACCGCACGACTTTCGTCTTCCAATACGAACTGCTCGATACCCCGGGCGCGTTTTTTCAGCACATCCACGGCCAGGCGGTTTTCGAAGTCGATGTTCGAAGGCTGGCCGGTGGCGCGCTTGCCGAAACTGGAGCCGCGGTGGTTGGCATGACCTTCAAGGTCCACGCTGTTGCCCAGTTGCGTGAGCACCTCGGTTTTGCCGGTACCGGTCATCCCGCCCAGCAGGACGAAATCGCACTGGGCAACCGCTTGATCGAGGGTGTCCAGCAGGAAGGTACGCATGGCCTTGTAGCCGCCGCCCACCCGTGGGTAGTCGATACCGGCCTCGTCCCTGAGCCATTGCTGGACAATCTGCGAGCGCAGGCCGCCGCGAAAGCAATACAGCAGGCCATCCGGATGCGCCCGGGCAAAATCGGCCCAGGCCTGGATGCGTTCAGCCTTGACCGCGCCCGATACCAGTTGATGCCCGAGCACGATGGCCGCCTGCTGGCCGTGCTGCTTGTAGCACGTGCCGACCCGCTGGCGTTCATGGTCATTCATCAACGGCAGGTTGATCACACCGGGAAACGAACCCTTGTTGAATTCAACCGGCGCGCGCGCATCCATCATGGGCCGGTCGTTGAGGAAGATGTCGCGGTAATCGGTGCAGTCGACGAACATCAAAACACCTCGACTGCGTTGCTCTGTCGCTCGACCAGTTCACCGATCGGCTCCAGGCTCAGGCCCAGTTCGGCGGCCACGGCAAGAAACTGCTCGTTGCCTTGCGGTGTTACGGCAATCAGCAGGCCGCCGCTGGTCTGCGGGTCGCAGAGCACACGTTTGTGCAACTCCTGAAGGCGTCCGAGCTTGCTGGCGTAGCTGTCGAAATTGCGCAGCGTACCGCCCGGTACGCAACCCTGTTCGAGGTAATACTCGACACCCGGCAGACGCGGTACTCGGTCATATTCAATGCGCGCCGTGAGCTGACTGCCGTCGGCCATTTCCACCAGGTGCCCGAGCAGGCCGAAACCGGTGACGTCGGTCATCGCGGTCACGCCATCGAGCTTGCCGAAACGGCTGCCGGGCTTGTTCAGGGTGCACATCCAGTCCCGGGCCAGGCCGATGTCGGCATGGCGCAACTTGCCCTTTTTCTCGGCCGTCGTAAGGATGCCGATGCCCAGGGGCTTGGTGAGATAGAGCAGGCAACCGGCGGTGGCGGTGTCGTTGCGCTTCATGTGGCGCTTTTCCACCAGGCCGGTGACGGCCAGGCCAAAGATCGGCTCGGGTGCGTCGATGGAGTGTCCGCCTGCCAGCGGGATACCCGCTGCGTCGCACACCGAACGGCCACCGCGGATCACTTCCCGGGCGATTTCCGGCGCCAGCACGTTCACCGGCCAGCCCAGGATCGCAATCGCCATCAAGGGATCGCCGCCCATGGCGTAGATGTCGCTGATGGCATTGGTGGCGGCAATTCGGCCGAAATCGAAGGGATCGTCGACGATCGGCATGAAAAAGTCGGTGGTCGAGACCACACCGCGTTCTTCATCGATGGCATACACCGCCGCGTCGTCACGCGAGGCGTTGCCGACCCAGAGTTTCGGGTCGAGATTCTGTGCCCCGCTGCCGGCCAGGATCACTTCCAGCACCTGGGGGGAAATTTTGCAACCGCATCCGGCGCCGTGACTGTATTGGGTCAGGCGAATCGGCTCGCTCATAGGGTCACCTCTTGAAGTCTAGGTAACCAATCCTACAGCAAACGCGCCTTTTTCTTTGTAGGAGATACGCTGGTGGATACTGGCCACTGTGGGTTATGGCAACAGGATCAGCCGGCATCCGACAATCCGAGTGAATTTTCCTGATGGCACGCGATCCTTTTATGTACAACAGGGAGGAACCGGGGCTTTATGAACAGTGCAAAATTATTCGTCATCGAGTACACACTCCATGGCACTGCGAAATCATTCATTATCCGACTGGAAAAAATGGATAACGCAGAAGCCTGGCATTGGGCCAGCTGTGACGCGGGGGTGGGGCGAATTCCCCGATTTGGACGCGAGAAGGTGCAAAAGACCAGCAAGCCGATGGCTGAAAAATTCGGCGTGGAAAACGTCAAGTGGCGGCCGGCGAACTGATCACTGGCAACCGTCACGTTCGGGGGAAGCGATATGAGTGTGACATCCGTCTACAGCCCTGCGCAGCTGGACTATGGCCTGGACACGCAGGCCGGCCGCATCACCAAAAGTGCCAAGTGCCGGATCGGACTGGAAGCGGTCGAAAATGATCCGTTTTGCTTTGCCGTACGCGTCCCGGCGCCACTGCCGGAAGACCTGGAGCAAGCCAGGACCCTGGTGCTGTGGGTCGAAGGGCGGCGCTTGCAGGGCACCGTTCGCCACAGCGAACGCCTGGAGGACGACAGCCTCAGGCTGGAAGTGGAGCCGGACTAGGCTCCACTTTTTACAGCTTGTCGTGAATGCCGTCAGCCATGGGAGCACTTGCAGCCTTTATGAGCGCACTCCTCGCCGTGCTCATGGTGTTTGGCGCAGGCTTCACAGCAATAATGCTTGCCGTGACGGGCAATCGGATGTTCACCGAGTTTGCAGGAACATTTCGGACAATCGCAGATACTTTCACGGTCAATCATGGGTCTGACTCCTCTTGTGTGGTCGTCAGTGCTCAGATGCACACCGTAAGTGTAGGAGCTGCCGCAGGCTGCGATCTTCTGTGGCGAGGGGGGCTTGCCCCCGCTTGAGTGCGTAGCGCTCACCGTTTTTTGCGGCCGCTGTGCAGCCCAGCGCGAGCAAGCTCGCTCGCCACAACAGCTTTAATCAGATACGGAACTGCCCGACCAGGCTGCCCAGGCGCTGACCGAGCTCGGCCAGGCTGCGCGAAGTCTGCGCGCCGAGCTGGGTTTCGTCGGCGACGTTGTCCACCGCCACGGCAATCTGATGCACGCTGCGGTTGATCTCTTCGGCCACGGCGGTCTGTTCTTCAGCGGCGCTGGCGATCTGCGCGTTCATCGAATTGATGGTCGCGATCAACTGGGCCATGGTGTCCAGCGAAGCCCCCGCCTCGTTGGCCTGGGCCGAGGTACCGTCGCCCGCCTCGCTGGAGCGACGCATCGCCTCCACCGCCGACTGGGTGCCGGCCTGCAGGCGGTCGATCATGCCCTGGATTTCCTGGGTGCTGATTTGCGTGCGGCTGGCCAGCGCCCGCACTTCATCGGCCACCACCGCAAAACCGCGCCCGGCCTCGCCGGCGCGGGCGGCTTCGATGGCCGCGTTGAGCGCCAGCAGGTTGGTCTGATCGGCAATCGAGCGGATCACCCCCAGCACGCTGACAATCGATGACACGTCTTTTTGCAGGCTGTCCAGGGACACGCCGCTGCTGCGGATGTCGTCCACCAGCGCATGGATCTTCTCGATGCTGCCGGCCACCACCCGCTTGGCCGCCTGGCCTTCTTCATCCGTCTGTTGGGCTGCCACCGCGGCGTTCTGCGCGCTCTTGGCCACTTCCTGGGCCGCCGCCGACATTTCGTTGATCGCCGTGGCCACCTGATCGGTCTCATGGCGCTGACGCTCCATGGCCTGGTCCGAGCGATTGGCCTGGTCGGACACCTGATTCACCAGTCCGGTCAGTTGCGAGGTCATTTCGCTGATCTGACGCACCAGGCCATGGATCTTGTCGACGAACCGGTTGAACGAGCCGGCCAGTTCGCCGAGTTCATCCTGACTGGTGATGGTCAGGCGGCGGGTCAGATCACCCTCGCCCGCCGCGATGTCGTCGAGGTTGGCTTTCATCAAGTGCAGCGGACGCAGCATGGTGTTGGCCAGCAACATCCCGGCAGCGGCGATCACCAGCAACACCACGAGCGCCACCCCGACGATGCTCAGCACCATGCCTTGCATGCGCTCCTGGACCTTGTCCTGGACCACCGCCACTTGTGCTTCGATGCCGTCGAGGTTGACCGAGGTGCCCACCGCCATGTCCCACTTGGGCAGGTATTCGGTGTAGCCGAGCTTGGGCACCAGCACCTGGGTGTTGCCGGGCAATGGCGAGCTGTATTGCAGGTAGTGCGTACCGTCCCTGGCCACTTTCACCAGGTCGCGGTTGACGTAGACACCGTTCGGGTCGCGATTGTCCTTGAAACTCTGGCCTACGCCTTCGGGGCTGTTGGCCTTGAACAGGCGCACGGTGTTGGAGTCGTAGCCAAAGAAGTAGCCGTCCTTGCCATAGGTGATGCTCGACAGCAGCTTGATCACCTGGGCCCGCGCCGCCTCGTCGCCGGGGGCGGCTGCGTCATACAGCGGTTTGATCGCGGTCATGGCCACGGCCACGTAGCTTTGCAGGGTCGCCTTGGCATCGCTGAGCAGGCGCTCTCGGGTCTGCTCGACTTCCTTGCGGGCCTGCTCCTGAAGAATGAACAGCGTGGTCAGGCTGATGACCAGCGCAAACAGCAGCACCGGGAGGACGGCAAGGGACAGGACTTTGGCCTTGAGGCTCATGCGCATGACGTTCACTCTTTTGTTTTTGTTGGCGTGGTTAGAAGCTTTAACGGCATGCCAGGTCAAAAGTTGAACGCGGTCATTGAGGACACTGGTGATCCCCTGTGGGAGCGAGCCTGCTCGCGAAAGCGGTGTGTCAGTCACATCGATGCTGGATGTGCCGCCGCCTTCGCGAGCAGGCTCGCTCCCACAGGGACAAGGGGTGTTACAGAATCATCGCCGCCACCCAGCCAAACGCCAGCAGCGGCAGGTTGTAGTGCAGGAAGGTCGGGACCACGGTGTCCCAGATGTGATGGTGCTGGCCGTCGATGTTCAGGCCGGAGGTCGGGCCGAGGGTCGAGTCCGAGGCCGGCGAACCGGCATCGCCCAAGGCACCGGCCGTGCCGACGATGCACACGATCGCCAACGGGCTGAAGCCCAGTTGCACGCACAGCGGCACGAAGATCGCCGCCAGAATCGGCACGGTGGAGAACGACGAGCCGATGCCCATGGTCACCAGCAACCCCACCAGCAACATCAGCAAGGCGCCAATGCCTTTGCTGTGATCGATGTACGACGCCGACGACTCGACCAGCGTCTGCACTTGACCGGTGGCCTTCATCACTTCGGCAAAGCCCGAGGCGGCGATCATGATGAAACCGATCATCGCCATCATTTTCATGCCTTCGGTGAACAGGTCATCGGTGTCACGCCATTTGACGATGCCCGACACCGAGAAAATCAGGAAGCCGACCAGTGCACCGATAATCATCGAATCGAGCAGCAACTGAATGATGAACGCCGCGGCGATGGCCACCCCGGCCACCATCAGGCTCAGCGGGTTGTATTGCACCGCCACTTGCTCGACTTGCTCGATTTTCGCCAGGTCGTAGACCCGCTTCTTGCGGTAGCTGACAAACGCGATCAGCAGGCCCGCCACCATGCCCAGCGCCGGAATGCCCATGGCGTGGGTCACGTTGATACCGCTGATGTCCACACCGCTGCGGGCGACGTTGGCCAGCAGGATCTCATTGAGGAAGATATTGCCGAAGCCCACCGGCAGGAACATGTAGGGCGTGATCAGGCCGAAGGTCATGACACAGGCGATCAGTCGACGGTCCAGTTGCAGCTTGGTCAGCACATACAGAAGCGGCGGCACCAGCAACGGAATAAACGCGATATGGATCGGCAGGATGTTCTGCGAGGCGATGGCCACGACCCAGAGCAGGCCAATCAGCAGCCATTTAACCTGACCGCCGCCGCTGGCGTGCTGGCGATCGACCATCGCCAGCGCCTTGTCGGCCAGCGCATGGGCCATGCCGGATTTGGCAATGGCCACGGCAAAGGCACCGAGCAAGGCGTAGGACAACGCCACCGTCGCCCCGCCACCCAGGCCGCTGTTGAAAGCCTTGAGCGTCGCCTCGATGCCCAGGCCGCCGGTCAGGCCACCTACCAGCGCACCGACGATCAGGGCGATCACCACATGCACGCGGGACAGGCTGAGCACCAGCATGATGCCGACCGCAGCAATGACTGCATTCATTTCGTAACCTCGTGACAAACGGAAAGAGTCCGGCCGGCAGTCTGCGTGAGCCGCCAGCGGATAACAGGAATGGGTTTTATTAGAGGGCGCGCACTTTGAATGAAGCAGCGGCAAGCTGCAAGCCTCAAGCCGCAAGCTTTTGTGTTTTCGGCTTGCAGCTTGAAGCTTGTCGCTCAAGAAAGCTGCTTTTATGCCGCTACAGTGCAAAGTCTCAGATATTTATCGAATAAGGACGCCTCCATGTCGCTCAGACAACTTTCCATTCAATGGAAAATCACCCTGCTGGCCGGGCTGTGCCTGGCGAGCATCGTGACCCTGCTGGTGGGTCTTTCGCTGTACCGCATGGAGCACAGCTCCGAGCTGGTGAAAGCCTCGAGCATGGAGATGCTGACCGAATCGGCCCAGGCCCGGATCGAGTCCCAGGGCGAGAACCAGGCACTGGGAATTCGCCAGCAGTTCATGGACGCCTATCAGTACGGCCACGGTTTCTCCCGGCAGGTGCTGTTTTTGCGCGAGCAAGCCGAAAAGCGCTTCCTCGATGCCTTCGACCTGCGCGAAGACCTGACCCGCCAGGTCAAGTCGGCCCTGCAGGCCAATCCGGACCTGCTCGGCCTGTCCCTGGTGTTCGAACCCAACGGGCTGGACGGCAAGGACGAACTGTTCACCGGCCAGGCGGAACTGGGCAGCAACAACAAGGGCCGTTTCGCCCTCTACTGGTCGCAGCCGACGCCGGGCAAGCTAACGTCCATGGCGCTGCCGGAAAAGGACATGGCCGACACCAGCACCGGCCCCAGCGGCGAAGCGGCCAACGCCTGGTTCACCTGCCCGCGCACCACGCTCAAGCCGTGCGTGATCGAACCCTACTTCTATGAGATCGACGGCCAGAACGTGCTGATGACCAGCATCGTTTTCCCGCTGATGGTCAACGGCAAGGTGATCGCCTCGCTGTCGGTGGACATCAACCTCAACAGCCTGCAAGCGGTCAGCCTGGGGGCCAGCAAGAAACTCTACGACGGCCAGACCAGTGTCAGCATCATCAGCCCGGCGGGCCTGCTCGCCGGCTACAGCCCGGACGCCAGCAAACTCAGCCAGCGCCTGGATGCCGTGGACAAGGCCAGCGGTACCGAACTGCTGCGCATGCTGGCCGCCAGCAGCAAAACCGCCAGCCTGCACAGCCATCAGCAATTGAAAGTGCTGGCCCCCTTCCAGCCGATTCCCGGCGGCAAGTCCTGGGGCGTACTGCTCGACGTGCCGGAGAAAGTCCTGGTCGGCCCCGCCGAAGCCCTGAAAAAGCAACTGGACGACAGCAACACCGCCGGCACACTGGTCGAACTCGGCCTGGGCGTGCTCGCCGCGCTGCTGGGCCTGGTGCTGGTGTGGCTGATGGCCCGCAGCGTGACCCGACCGATTCTCGGCGTGGCGCACATGCTCGAGGACATCGCCAGTGGCGAAGGTGACCTGACCCGTCGCCTGGCCTACGACAAGAAAGATGAACTGGGCCAGTTGGCCGGCTGGTTCAACCGCTTCCTCGACAAGCTGCAGCCGATCATTGCCGAAGTGAAACGCTCGGTGCAGGACGCCCGCAGCACCGCCGACCAGTCGTCCGCCATCGCCACCCAGACCAGCGCCGGCATGGAGCAGCAATATCGACAGGTGGATCAGGTTGCCACCGCCTCCCACGAAATGAGCGCCACCGCCCAGGACGTCGCCCGCAGCGCCGCGCAAGCGGCACACGCCGCCCGCGATGCCGATCAGGCGACCCGTCAGGGCCTGACCGTAATCGACCGCACCACTGCCAGCATCGACAACCTCGCCGCCGACATGAGCGCGGCCATGGTTCAGGTCGAAGGCCTGGCAGCCAACAGCGAAAAAATCGGCACGGTGCTGGAAGTGATCCGCGCGATTGCCGAGCAGACCAACCTGCTGGCCCTCAACGCGGCGATCGAAGCGGCCCGTGCCGGTGAGGCCGGGCGCGGTTTTGCCGTGGTCGCCGATGAGGTGCGCAACCTGGCGCGGCGTACCCAGGAGTCGGTGGAGGAAACCCGTCTGGTGATCGAACAACTGCAAAGCGGCACCCAGGACGTGGTGGGTTCGATGAACAACAGTCATCGCCAGGCCCAGGGCAGTGTCGAGCAGGTTGGCCAGGCTGTGACCGCGCTGCGCCAGATAGGCGACGCGGTGACCGTGATCAACGACATGAACATGCAGATCGCCAGCGCCGCCGAAGAGCAAAGCGCGGTGGCCGAGGAGATCAACAACAACGTGGCGACCATTCGCGACGTGACCGAGTCGCTGTCGGGCCAGGCCAATGAGTCGGCACGGGTCAGCCAGTCGCTCAACAGCCTGGCGAACCAGCAGCAGAGTCTGATGGACCAGTTCCGCGTTTAAGCCTTGCAAAATCCCCATGTGGGAGCGGGCTTGCTCGCGAAGGCGGTGTGTCATTCGAAATTTACGTCGACTGACACACCGCCTTCGCG
>NZ_JBYSYZ010000073.1:0-12377 GCF_058783925.1 Pseudomonas sp. FW305-70 | reverse complement strand
TCAAGAGCGCCGCGTTTAGTCAGTAAACACGCGGCATCGTTAACGACCATCGCGAGCAAGCTCGCTCCTACAGGGGGAGGATGCGCTCGACCTCAGTCCGGCTGCGCAGCCAGCCACGTTTCATCGCAGCAGGTTTTCAGGGTTTCACGCAGCCAGCGGTGCGCCGGGTCCTTGTCGAAGCGCGGGTGCCAGGCCTGGGTCAGCATCAGGGTCGGCAACGGAATCGGCAGGTTGAACGAGCGCAGTTTCAACCCCAGCCGCCGCACACTCAGCAAGGCTTCCTTGGGCACCGGCAGGATCAGGTCGGAATCGGGCAAGGCAAACATCGCCGCATGAAAGCTTGGCGCGATCACCGCCACCCGCCGCTCCAGGCCCAAGGCATTGAGCGCGGTATCGATCGGCCCCCGGGCAATGCCGCGCCGGGACATGCTGATATGGGAATAACCGGCATAGCGCTCAGCCGTGATCTCTTCGTCCAGCAGCGGATGATCCTCGCGCACCAGGCCGACGAAGTGGGTGGAAAACAGGTTCTGAACCTTCACTTCCGGGGTCAACGGCCGTGTGTTGCTGACGCTCAGATCGATCCGCCCTTCGCGCAAGGCCTCATCATCGCCATCGCCTTCCGGGACGAAACGCAATTCGCAGTGCGGCGCTTGCCGGTCGAGGGTGGCGAACAACTTGCCGCCGTAAACACCGACAAAGAAGTCGTTGGCCCGAATACTGAACCGCCGCCGCAGCGAACTCAGCTCCACCGCATCGGCCGACCGAAACAGCAATCCGGCCTGCTCCACCACGCTGCGCACTTGCTCGCGCAACTCCAGCGCCTTGGGTGTCGGCACCAGGCCACGGCCGGCGCGCACCAGGATCGGGTCGCCAATGGCTTCGCGGATGCGCGTCAACGTCCGGCTCATGGCCGCCGGGCTCAGGTTCATCCGCCGCGCCGCCCCCACCACACTGCCCTCGTCGAGCAAGGCGTCGAGGGCGACCAACAGGTTCATGTCCGGGAGTTGCATGCAGAGCACTCATGACCGATCAGGATTGATCCAGGTGCAATGCTAGCAGATCAAAAGATCGCAGCCTTCGGCAGCGCCTACAGAGGAATGCGATCTCTGGATTTGCGATCAGCGCTGCATGCCCCAGCGCTTGACCGTCACCCGCTCCAACGAATCAAACACCAGGTTCTCCACCAGCAACCCAATCAGAATCACCACCGCCAGGCCGGCAAACACCTTGTCGGTATACAGCTCATTGCGATTCTGAAAGATGTACCACCCCAACCCACCTTTGCCGCTGGTCGCGCCAAACACCAACTCGGCAGCAATCAACGTCCGCCAGGCAAACGCCCAGCCGATCTTCAGGCCGGCAAGGATCGACGGCAGCGCCGCCGGGATCAGGATGAACAGCACAAAACGCATGCCCTTGAGGCCATAGTTGCGCCCGGCCATGCGCAGCGTTTCCGAGACGCCGAGAAACCCGGCGTAGGTGTTCAGCGCCAAGGCCCAAAGCACCGAGTGCACCAGCACGAAAATCAGGCTGTTCTGCCCCAGGCCGAACCACAACAGCGCCAGCGGCAATAGAGCGATAGCGGGCAACGGGTTGAACATCGACGTCAGGGTACTGAGCAAGTCGCGACCGAATTGCGTCGACACCGCCAGCGTCGTCAGGCCAAACGCCAGGACGATGCCGATCAGATAACCCTTGAGCAACACCACCAAAGAGATCCACACCTTGCCCAGCAACTCGCCACTGAGCAAGCCGTCGTACAGCGCGTGAGCGGTCTGCAAGAAGCTCGGCAGCAGCAGGTCGTTGTTCTGAAACTGCGCAACGGCTTCCCAGAGCACGGCGAGCAACACCAGGATCAGGCTTTTACGCAACCAGCCCTGTTGCCACAGGCGTTGCCCAAGGGGTAGTTCACGCTCCAGCGGCACACTGGTCAGTGGCTGCAAAACCGTTTCGAACGCTTCACGCGGGGATGATAAATGGCTCATCGGGCCCTCCTCTCAACGGGATCAATACGCGATGCGGATGTCAGCGAAATCCAGTTCGTGCTCGGCTTGCGGTGATTGACCTTCGTCGAACAACAGCCGGTGAATGCGGCGCGCCGATTCCTGAAATGCCACACCGCCCAGACTGTGCAAATCGTATTGGTGGCTGTGCACTTCCGCCCGCACTCGCCCCGGATGCGGTGACAGCAACAGAATGCGGTTACCCACCACCAGCGCCTCTTCGATGGAGTGCGTGACGAACAGCAGCGTGAAGCGCACTTCCTCCCAGAGCAGCAACAGTTCCTCCTGCATCTTGCGTCGGGTCAGCGCGTCGAGGGCGGCGAAGGGTTCGTCCATCAGGAGGATTTTCGGCTGCATCGCCAGCGCCCGAGCGATGGCAACCCGAGCCTTCATGCCACCGGACAAGGTGTGCGGATAGGCATCGGCAAACGCCGCCAGACCAACCTTCTCCAGGTAGTGCAACGCCCGCGCTTCAGCCTCTTTGCGCTTGAGGGTTTTCGAGGCCAGCAGCGGAAACATCACGTTCTGTTTGACGGTTTTCCACGGTGGCAGTTGATCGAACTCCTGGAACACCACGATCCGGTCCGGCCCCGGCGCATCGACGCGCTGGCCTTGCAGACGGATCTCGCCTTCCACAGGCTGGATGAAGCCGGCAGCAGCCTTGAGCAAGGTCGACTTGCCGCAACCGGACGGCCCGAGCAGGACAAAACGGTCCGCCGGATCGATCTCGAAGCTGACTTGATGGGTCGCCCGCACCACCCGCTGCGGCGTGCGGTACTCGAGGCTGACGTTATCGACCGACAGCAGCGCCTGGGCTGCCGCGATCGGATTGCTGACCGTGTGGCCTTGCAAAGGGGCGTTCATTTCGGTCAGCTCCCTTGCAGCGGCTTGGCGTCCTGGAAGAAATAATCCTTCCACGAGTCCGGTTTGTTTTTGATCGCGCCGACACGGTAGAGGAACTCGGCCAACGGGTAAGTGTTTTTCGGCGTGACGCTGAACTCGAACTGCGGGTTATCGATGATTTTCAGCAACGCGGCGCGGTCGATTTTGGCCTTGGTCACGCGGATGTAGGTGTCCGCCGCTGCACCTTTATCGTTCTGCGCAAACTGTGCGGCTTCGGTCAGCGCTTCGATGAAGGCTTTGTAGGTTTTCGGGTTCTCGTTGCGGAATTTCTCGGTGGCGAACAGCACGGTCGGCGAGTTCGGGCCGAGCAGGTCATAGGTGTTCAGCACCACGTGTACATTGGGATTTTCCAGCGCCTGATCCTGGAATGGCGGGTTGGAGAAATGCCCGGTCAACTCGGTGCCACCGGCTACCAGCGCTGCTGTAGCGTCGGGGTGCGGAACAGCGATGGTGTACTTGTCGAGGCGGTTGAATTCCTTGTCGCCCCACTGCCTGGCGGCCGCGTATTGCAGGAAGCGCGACTGTACCGACACGCCCACCGCCGGCACCGCGATGCGGTCCTTCTCGGTGAAGTCGGCGATGGTTTTGACCTTCGGATTATTGCTCACCAGGTAATACGGAAAGTTGCCGAGGGAAGCCACGGCCTTGACGTTCTGCTTGCCATGGGTGCGGTCCCAGATGGTCAGCAGCGGGCCGACACCGGCACCGGCAATGTCGATCGAGCCGGACAGCAACGCATCGTTGACCGCCGCGCCGCCCGAGAGCTGGGTCCAGTCGACCTTGATGTCGATACCTTCCTGCTTGCCGTACTTCTCGATCAGGTTCTGATCGCGCACCACGTTGAGCAGCAGGTAGACGATGCCGAACTGTTCGGCGATGCGGATTTCACCTTCGGCGTGGGCCACGGTCGGCGCCACCAGGCTGCCGGCGATCAGGCTGAAACCCAGGCCGATGGCGGCGGCCAGGGGTGCAAAGGGCAGACGTTTGGACATGATCAATTCTCCGGCAATTCAGAAAGGCGCGTCGCCCTGGATGGTGGTGCGATACAGCTTGCGGCGCAGATGGCTGGGGCAGCCGGCAGCAAGGTGGATCAGCGAACGGTTGTCCCAGAACACCAGGTCATGGGGCTGCCATTGATGGCGGTAGATGTTTTGCGGCAACACGCTGTGGGCGTAGAGCTCGGCCAACAGTTGCTGGCTCTCGTCCTCCGGCAGGCCAACAATGCGGGTGGTGAACCCCTCGCTGACGAACAAGGCCTTGCGGCCGTTTTCCGGGTGTGTCCGCACGACCGGGTGGACGACTTCGGCGACCTGGGCCAGTTGCTCCGGGGTCAGGGTCGGGCGCCAGTTGCCTTCGAATTTGGTTTCGCTGTAACGCGCCGTGTAGGAGTGCGCGGCCGAGCGGCCTTCTACCGCTTTGCGCAGCGCCTCGGGCAGGTTGTCCCAGGCCTTGTGCATGTCGGCGAACAAGGTATCGCCGCCCTCCGAGGGCAGCTCCTGGGCATGCAGCATCGAGCCCAGGCTCGGCAGTTGTTTATAGGAGAGATCGGAGTGCCAGAACTTGCCGGCGTCGCCCAGGCCGATGTTCTGGCCGTTTTCGACGATGTTGGAAACGATGAGGATTTCCGGATGCCCTGCCAGCAGGAACTGCTTGAGCACGTGAATCTGCAACAGGCCAAAACGACGGCTGAAGCCGATGTGCTGTTGCGGGGTGATGCGTTGGTCGCGGAACACCACCACATGATGGTCCAGGTGCGCGCGGTGAATGCGGGCGAAGTCCTGATCATTGATCGGGCGGGACAAATCGAGGCCGAGGATTTCGGCGCCCACCGCTCCGCTGAACGGGCGGATTTCAAAGAGTTGTGGCGCGATGCTTGGCGAAGCTGAAGCTGCAGACATAAATCACTCCCACGCACGGCACGCTCAAAGGCGCGCGCGTCGATCAGAAACTCACGGAGGTCCCGTGTTGGTTCGTGTCGTGCGGCGCGCCGATTGGTCGGCAGGTACGCAGGGGATTGACTTTATAGGTATAAGAATTGAAATTTAAATACCGTTAATGAATAACGATATGGCGATTGAAAAGGGACTGCGTGGATTGTGGAGTGACGTTATTTGTCACTTACTGACAGGGTTGTGGTGTTTTGACTGGCCCCATCGCGGGCAAGCCCGGCTCCCACAGGTTTCTGTGTCAAACACATGATCGTGTTTCAACAGAGAACTTGTGGGAGCCGGGCTTGCCCGCGATGGGGTCAGTGAATTCACTAAAGATCTAGCGCTCGTGCAGCGCCTCGGCCCGCGCGCGGATGATCGGCTTGAGCAGGTAGCTGAGGACAGTCTTCTTGCCGGTGATGATGTCCACGGAAGCGACCATCCCTGGAATGATCAACAAGGGTTTTTCGTCGGTGCCCAAGTGGCTGCGGTCGGTGCGCAGCTTGATGATGTAGTAGGTGGTTTTCTTGTCTTCGTCGGTAATGGTGTCGGCACCGATCTGTTCCAGCTTGGCCTTCATCCCACCGTAGATGGTGTAGTCATAGGCGGTAAATTTCACCGTCGCTTCCTGCCCCGGATGCAGGAACGCAATGTCCTGCGGGCGGATCTTCGCCTCGACCAGCAAGGTGTCGTCCAGCGGCACGATTTCCACCAGGTCGCTGCCTGGCTGGATAACCCCGCCAATGGTATTGACCAGCAGCTTGTTGACGATACCCCGCACCGGCGAGGTGACCAGCGTCCGGCTGACCCGGTCTTCCAGGGCCTTGCCGGTGGCTTGGGCCTTGTTCAGATCGGTGCGTGCTTCATTGAGTTGGGTCAGGGCATCGCTACGGAACTTGCCGCGAGTTTCGTCAATTTTGCGCTGCACTTCCTTGATCGCCGACTCGGCTCGCGGAATTGCCAGGGTGGTGGCGTCGAGCTGGCCACGGGTCTCCGCTTCGGCACGCCTGAGGCGCAGGACTTCCACCGGCGATACCGCGCCCTGGGCCACCAATGGCTCGGACATGCTGATTTCCTGACGCTGGAAGCCCAATTGCTGGCGGTACTGCGCCTGCTTGGAGGTGAACTCGCGCAGCTCCTGCTGGCGCTGGATCAATTGCTCCTGCAAGCCGCCAATCTCGTCGTGCAACTGCTGGCGGCGGCTGATATAGAGCGACTCTTCGCTCTTGGCCTGACCCGGCACGGCCTTGAGTACATCCTCGGGGAAATTCAGCGGACGATCCTCGACCTCAGCACTCAGGCGCTCGACCCGCAGCACCATCGACAACCGATCGGCCTCGGTTTCGCCGACGTTCGAGGCAAATCGCGTATCATCCAGGCGAAGCAGCGGGGCACCGGCGTCGACGATCTGGCCTTCCTTGACGAACAGCTCGGAAATGATACCGCCCTCAAGGTTCTGGATTTTCTGGATCTTCGACGATGGAATCGCCTTGCCATCGCCCTTGGTCACTTCGTCGATGACTGCGAAGTTGGCCCAGAGCATCAGGAAGACGAAGAACGCGATGATCGCCCAGATCGTCAGCCGCACCACACGCGGCGCATCTTCGATCAACGCCTTGTTGACCTCCGGCAGCGGCTGGCCCTGGAGCGAAGAAGAGCCCTTGAAGTAGCGAAGGATCGAACCCTTACCCGACTTAAGCAACACTGATCTGCCCCTTCTTCAACGCTTCCATCACCGCAGCTTTCGGGCCGTCGGCGAGTATCTGCCCGCGGTCGATCACGATCAGCCGATCCACCAGCGACAACAGCGATGCCCGGTGCGTCACCAGCACCACGGTCTTGTTTTCGATCACGGCGGCCAGGCGCTGCTTGAGGCGCTCTTCACCGGTGTTATCCATGGCACTGGTCGGTTCATCGAGCAGCAGGATCGGCGGATTGAGCAGTAACGCACGGGCCAGGGCCACGTTCTGCCGCTGGCCGCCGGAGAGGTTCTGCCCGCGCTCGCCCACTTGCAGCTCATAACCCTGCGGATGCAGGCGCGCATATTCGTGGACACCGGCCAGCTCTGCCGCTTGCAGCACCAGCTCATCCTCGACATACCGCGCACCGGAAACCAGGTTGTCGCGCAAGGTGCCGGCGAGCAACTGAATGTCCTGGGGCACGTAGCCGATGTTGTAGCGCAGCTCGCTGACGTCGATCTGGCGGATATCCACACCATCGACCAACAACGAGCCATCATCGGGCTGATAGAGCCCTACCAGCAGTTTGGCCAGCGAGCTCTTGCCCGAGCCACTTCGGCCAATGATGCCGATTTTCTCACCGGGCTGAATCGACAGATTGATGTTCTTCAGCGCCAGGTTCTGCTGTTGGGGGTACGTGAAATTGAGCTGGCGGCATTCAATGGCGCCCTGCAATACCTTGCGGCTGAGCGGGCGCTCTTCGAAATTGCGCTCCTGGGGCAGTTCCATCATTTGATCGACGGACGTCATGGTCACCCGTGCCTGCTGATAGCGCGTCAGCAACCCGGAGAGCGACGCCAGCGGGCTGAGCGCACGGCCACTGAGCATGTAGCAGGCAATCAGGCCGCCCATGCTCAGGTGACCGTCGATGATCTGGTACACACCGAAGACGATCATGATCACCCCGGCCAGTTGCTGGATCAGCAAGGTGATGTTCATCGCCAGGCCGGACAGCATCTTCACCCGCAATTCAAGGCGACTGAGGGTGCCGATGGTCTGTTCCCACTGATACTGGCGTTCGCTTTCGGCGTTGTTGACCTTTACCGCATCCAGCCCGGCCAGGGTTTCGATCAGGCTCGACTGACGCTCGGCCCCCAGCGCCATGGTCCGCTCCATGGTCGCTACCAGGGGTTTTTGCAACGCATAGCCGATGGCCAGGGCGATCGGGAATGCCAGCACCGGTATCCACACCAGATGGCCGCCGAGGATCGCGATAACCATGAAAATCAAAAGGGTGAACGGCAGGTCGATCAGGCTGGTGAGGGTCAGCGAGGCGAGGAAATCGCGCAGACTCTGAAACTCATGGATGTTCTGGGCAAAACTGCCGACCCGTGCCGGCCGGTATTTCATGGTCATGCCGACGATGCGCTCGAACAGCGTGGCCGAGATGATCAGGTCGGTTTTCTTGCCGGCCAGATCCAGGCACAGGCTGCGCAGGCTTTTGAGGATCAGGTCGAAGAGGTAGGCGCCAGAGATGCCGACGGCCAGCACCCATAGCGTCGCTTCGGCCTGGTTCGGCACGACACGGTCGTAGACGTTCATCACGAACAACGGCGCGGCCATGGCAATGATGTTGATCAGGAAACTGGCGGCAATGGCGTCGGCGTACAACCAGCGCGAACGCTTGAGGGTGTCGCGGAACCACGAGCGCGCACGGGGAATCAGCGTGCCGTGATTGACGTCGAATTTGTGCTGCGGCTGGGCAAAAAAGACTTTGCCGGTGTAATCGTCGGCCAGCAGCTCGCGGCTGACCATGGACTCACCGCCATCGCTTTCGCTAAGCAGCACCCGCGCCTGATCTTCGCCTTGCCAGCCAAGCAGGACGGCACTGCGACCGTCCTTGAGCAGCAACAATGCCGGCATGGCAATCGCCGGAATGTCCTCCAGCTTGCGCTGCAGCACCCGGCCTTGCAGCCCCGCGCGAGCCGCCGCGCGTGGCAGCAGCTCGACACTCAAACGCTGCTCGGGCAGTGGCAGGCCGGTGGTGAGCATGGCCGCGCTGGCCGGCTTTTGGTGCAGCATGCAAAGAGCGAGCAGACCATCCAGCAACGGATCGTCATGCAACGCGCGCGGATCATGAATGAGTTGAACCCGACTGACTTCTGATTCCACGCTCGGCACTCTTGGCTAACAATTGAACAATGAAGGTCCTGCTCAATTCATACCGGGCAATTGGACCTTGGGCTTCACGTCGTTCTGCACAACGGATGCCAATGGTGCGACCACTCCCTGGCTCTTGAGCAACTCGCCCATGGTCGCCTTGATTCGGTACTGAGTAAATAACTGAATGTTCTTGATCTCCGCCAGACGGCGAGAAGAGGAGAACAACTCGTTCTCGCTGTCGAGCAAATCGAGCAGAGTGCGCTCGCCAAGGCTGAACTGACGCTGGTAAGCGGTACGCACGGCGGTGCTGTGATCAACGTACTGCTGGGCGATCGGCACCTGGGCATTGGCGTTGTTCAGGGCGTTCCAGGCCAGGCCAAGTTCTTCATTCAACTGGCGCAGGGCGTTGTTGCGGATGTCCAGTGCCTGGTTCGACAGGTAGGACTTTGATTCCAGGTCGGCCTTGTTGCTACCGCCGGCATACAGGTTGAAGCGCATGCGCAGCATGGCCTGCCATTCGTTGTTGTGGCCATTCTGACCATCGATATCGTTGTCTGCGGTGCGACCCAACTCAGCATCGAAGCGTGGGTAGAAGGTCGACTTGGCTGTGTCGTACTGCTTTTCGGCAGCGGCGATGTCGGATTCGGCCGAGCGCAGGATCGGGCTGTTTTCCAGCATCTGCGCGCGGGCTTCATTCAGGTTGGCCGGCATCAGCGCCAGGAAACTCGCCGGGCGCTCCAGTTGATCGGGCATCTGGCCGACAGCGGAGAGGTAATTGGTCTCGGCATCAGCCAGGTTGGTCTGCTCGGTGATCAGGTTGTTGCGCGCCTGGGCCATCCGCGCCTCGGCCTGATCGAGGTCGGCGCCGCTACCGACGCCACGCTGGGTGCGCAGCTGGATCTGGTCGTAAATGCGTTGGTGGCTCTTGAGGTTGTCCTCGGCCAGGCGCACGAATTCGCGCCGGGTCAGCACGTCGAGATAGACCTGGGCCACGGTCAGCCCGGTACGCTCGGAAGTACTCAGCAGCGAATAGGCACGGGAGTTGACGGTGGCTTGTTGACGCCCTACTTCGCTGGTCGTCGCAAAACCGTCAAAAACCATTTGGGTCAGTCGCAAGCTCGATTCGCTGCGGTTCAGGGTTTCGAAGTGATTGTTGCTGCCGTCTCGCGTCGTCACACTATCGGTGCCTTCACGACCATAACCGCCCAGCAGGTCGACCCGTGGCAAGTACCCGCCTTTCGCCGCCTTCAACTGATAATCAGCCGCCAACCGGCTGTTGACACCTGCCTGGACCTCCGGATGGACATCCAGCGCTTGTTGCATGGCTTCTGGTAAGGATTGCGCCTGGACGAAAGACGCGGCGATAGCGAAAGGTAGAGCCATGAACAAAGGCGAACGCATTGTAGGAATTTCCCAGGACTTCTTGTCTTGAATCACGACTGAAAAACGCGCCGTGTCGGAAGATGGCGAGCGGAATGACCGTATGTCGGAAAGCTCAAAAGCGGAACTGGATCACATACCGAGGACAGGGTCACAGCTCAAATATCAATGTGACATTACTGGGACGATTGTTTAGGATGGATCCAAGAAGGTCAATAGTTTGGCATAAGGTTAATAACGAAAAATTATAGCCAAAATATTGACGAATTAGCGCGTCAAATTTGTGCATCTATTTTGCAAAGAACGTCCAGACTGGTCGGCGCAGACGCCATCAGGTCTATGGAAGTCAACTGAACGTGACACCCCGGAGAGTCTTCAATGAGCAGTGTTGTTGCCATCGTCAAAAGCATTGTCGGTCAGGTTTTCGTGGTGTCCCCGGAGGGCATCCGCCGAGTTCTCGTTGAAGGCGACAAACTGTTTGCCGGCGACCAGGTCGATACTGGCCTTTCTGGTGCCGTGTCTCTGGAACTGGCCGATGGCCGTACGCTCGATCTGGGCCGTGACACCCAATGGAGCGCTGACGCGCCGGACTCCAGTGCTGACCTGGCAGCCGCCACTGCGCAAGCCGCGCCTTCGGTAGAAGAGCTGCAACAAGCCATTGCCGCCGGTGCCGACCCGACCAAAGACCTTGAAGCCACCGCTGCCGGCCCGACTGCAGCAGGTTCTGGCGGTGCCGCCGGGGGCGGTCACAGCGTCGTGATGCTCGACGCCACGGCTGGCCGTGTCGACCCGACCATCGGTTTCCCAACCGCGGGTATCAACCCTGCCGGGCAAACGACCCTGGAAATCCCGGGTAGCCAGTCCACCAACGCCAACGTTAATGCCAACGTTAATGCCAACGCCAATTCCCCGAGTGAATCAGTCCTCAGCCTCAGTGCCACGCCGACCATCACCGAGGCTGGTGGCGTGCTGGTGTACACCGCGACCCTGACCCAGGCACCGCTGACCGATCTGATTGTCACGTTATCCAACGGCGCCGTGATCGTGATTCCCGCAGGCGCGACCACCGGCACAGTCAACGTGCCATTGGCTGCGAACGACACTGTCTATAACGACGCGACCCAAATCGATGTAACTGTCACCGGCACCAGCGGCGGCAGCGGCATTACTGTGACGCCGCCGACTACCCCGGCCGCGACCCAGGTCACCGATACCCTCGACACCACCACGGTCACCCTGACGGCCGGCAACACCGTCACCGAAGGCGGCCAGATCACCTACACCGCGACCCTGACCAATCCAGCACAGACGCCAGTAACCGTCACTCTGTCCAACGGTTCGACCATCACTATCGCCGCTGGCCAGACCAGCGGCACCGTGAACGTGCCGACCTCGGCCAATGACGTCTATAACAACGGCAGCACCGTCAGCACCACCATCACTGGCACCACGGGCGGCAATTTCGAGAACCTGGTGCCGAACACCGCGCCAGCCGTGACCACCATCACCGATTCCGTGGACAACACCGGGCTGACCCTGACGGCCACCGGCAACATCACCGAAGGCGGCCAGATCACCTACACCGCGACCCTGACCAACCCGGCCGGCACGCCGATGACCGTGACCTTGAGCAACGGCTCGGTCATTACCATCGACGCGGGCCAGACCACCGGCACCGTCGTGGTTGGGACCCCTGCCAATGACGTCCATGTCAACGGCAGCACCGTCAGCACCACCATCATTGGTACCACGGGCGGCAATTTCGAGAACCTGGTGCCGAGTAAAGAACCGGCAGTAACATCCATCACTGACTCGATTGACACTACCACCGTGACCCTGACCGCGACGCCGAGCGTGGACGAGAACGGCACCATCACCTACACCGCGACGCTGACCGATGCCCAGGGCAAACCGGTTACCGCGCAGAACGGTCCGGTGACCGTGACCCTCGACAGCGGCAAGGTGATCACCATCGCCGAAGGCCAGAGCTCCGGCAGTCTGCCAGTGACCGTGGGCAACGACGTCTACCAAGGCCCGACCACCGTTACTGAATCCATCAAGGACGCGGTGGGCGGCAACCTCGAAGCGATCAACCCGATCAAGACTCCGGTGGAAACCACGGTCAACGATGTCAGCGACACCACCACGGTGACCCTGACCGCCACTCCAAGCGTGGACGAGAACGGCACCATCACCTACACCGCGACCTTGACCGATGCCCAGGGCAAACCGGTCACTGCGCAGAACGGTCCGGTGACCGTGACCCTCGACAGCGGCAAGGTCATCACCATCGCCGAAGGTCAGAGCTCCGGCAGCCT
>NZ_JBYSYZ010000072.1:0-12672 GCF_058783925.1 Pseudomonas sp. FW305-70 | reverse complement strand
TCGCGAAGGCAGTGTGTCAGTCGACATAAGAGTTGAATGACACGGCCTCTTCGCGAGCAAGCCCGCTCCCACAGGGGGTGTTTTAGTGAAGCTTCAGGCGTGGCTCAGTGCCGCGACCGATCTTGCTGCCCAACATCAGCATCGCCGTACGGAACGGCCCGTACAGCGCCATCTGGTGCATGCGGTACAGCGACACGTAGAACATCCGCGCCAGCCAGCCTTCGAGCATCACGCTGCCGGTGAGGTTGCCCATCAGGTTACCCACAGCCGAAAAACGCGACAGTGAGATCAGCGAGCCGTAGTCGGTGTACTTGTACTCCGGCAGGGGCTTGCCTTCGATGCGCAGCTTCAGCGATTTGGCCAGCAACGAAGCCTGTTGGTGAGCAGCCTGGGCGCGTGGTGGCACATTGCGGTCGCTGCCTGGTTGCGGGCAGGCGGCGCAGTCGCCGAAGGCGAAGATGTTCTCGTCGCGGGTGGTTTGCAGGGTCGGCAGCACTTGCAGCTGATTGATGCGGTTGGTTTCCAGGCCATCGATGTCCTTGAGGAAACCCGGCGCGCGAATCCCCGCGGCCCAGACTTTCAGGCTGGCCTTGATTTCGTTGCCGTCGGCGGTGATCAGGCTGTCGGCCGTCACTTCGCTGACCGCGGCATTGGTCATGACGTTGACCCCGAGTTTCTCCAGGGTTTTATGCACAGGCCCGCCAATCCGCTCCGGCAGCGCCGGCAGTACCCGTGGACCGGCTTCGATCAGGGTGATGTGCATGTTTTCCGGTTTGATCCGGTCCAGGCCATAGGCCGCCAGTTCGTGGGCGGCGTTGTGCAGCTCGGCGGCCAGTTCGACCCCGGTGGCACCGGCGCCGACGATGGCCACGCTGATTTGCTCGATCGTGTCGGTCTGGCCGGCGTGAGCGCGCAGATAGTGATTGAGCAGTTGCTGGTGGAAGCGCTCGGCCTGTTTTCGGGTATCGAGGAACAGGCAGTGTTGAGCCGCGCCCTGGGTGCCGAAATCGTTGGTGGTGCTGCCGACGGAGATCACCAGCGAGTCGTAAGGCACTTCGCGGGCCGGCACCAGTTCCAGACCGGCCTCGTCGTAGGTGGCGGCCAGCTGGATTTTTTTATTCGCGCGATCGAGCCCGCTCATGCGCCCCAGCTGGAACTCGAAGTGGTTCCATTTGGCCTGGGCGACATAGTTGAGTTCGTCTTCGGAAGAGTTCAGGGACCCGGCTGCCACTTCGTGCAACAAGGGTTTCCAGATGTGGGTCAGGTTCGCGTCGACCAGCATCACGCTGGCTGTACCGCGCTTGCCCAGAGTCTTACCCAGACGGGTAGCCAACTCCAGACCGCCGGCGCCGCCGCCGACAATGACAATACGATGGGACATGGGGATAACTCGCAAGGCTAAAAGAAATCGGTGCAATTACCCGAGCGAGCGCAAGGCAGCTCATAGCGTCAGGTAACTGATAAGTCGGCTCAACAGGCCAAGACCAATGGTCACTGCCAATACCAGTACAAGGAGCATCCACGGCCGGAAAGGCCGGCGCTCGACTTGGTGCTGGGACAACTGCAGGTACTCTTCGACATGCTTTTGGTCGTCGGGGTTCAGGCGGCTGGTCATATCGGGCCTCGTCAAAGGTAGACGTTGCTGAATGTGTAGAAGCTACAGTGTTTTTACCCAGGGTTGAACGCAGCATAGCCGCTGTCTGGAACGGGTTCGACGCTGACGATATCGTCCAGGCGAATGATTCCACTTTTTAACACCCGGGCAGTGATTCCGCCATGTCCGCGCACGGCCTGAAAGGTGCCGATGCCCAGGTTGCTTTCAAGGCGCGCGCAGGGTTGGCACCAGCCAGTGGTTTCGAACGTTGCCTGGCCAATCCGGAAGCGGCGGCCCTTGAGGCTGAACAGGTTGATGCCACTGATAACGAGATTGCGCCGCAGATCTTCAGGCCGGACCGGATGATCCTGTGCACGCCCCATCAGCGAGCTGATCACCGCCAGGTGCTCCCACTGAATCAGCGTGACCTGCCGCGCATTGCGCACGCCGGGGCGGGCGTGGTCGCCGGTCAGGCCGGCCTCCAGGCGCGCTTCCACGGCATCGAGCTCAAGCATTGTCGAACGTGATTGCGGGCGCACGCCGATCCAGCGTACACGACCTTGTTGTGGCACCTCGGCGATCAGCTCCTGCAGCGGGCTCACAGGCTGATCCCGACGTCAAAGACAATGCTGCGCCCCAGGTTGCTGCGCAAGAAGTCCGGTGCATCCGGGTGGGCGAACAGCACGCGGGCGAATGTCGGCCCGACCAGGGACAGCGAACGCCAGCCCTGGCGCAGGTACTCGGTCGGCGGCGGGAAATGGCTGTTGAGGTCCAGCACTTCGCGTTTGAGGCTGGCGAAGGCAATGATGTCCAGTTCACCCAGATCCATGCCGCGCTCTTTGTAGTTGTGTGCTTTTTTGCGCAAGGTCGGCGCCAATCGCAACAAGAACTCGTTGGCGGGGATGCGTCGTGGCTTGGCCTCGCGGCGTACCAGTTGACTCAGGGAAAACGCGCTGCGTCGGCGTTGCAGTTCGTCGCGCCATTCATCGTTGAGGCGCCGGCCCTCGTCGAGCACGAAGAACACCTCGAAACTGGCATCGCGAAACAACACGTCCGGCGGCTCCCCGGCGGGGGCGAATTCATCGGCGCGATAGGGAATGTTCAAACCTTGCAACAGGCGCTGGCACACCCAACGCTCCCGCTCCCATTTGCGGGCATTGGACAGAAACGCGTTGGCTTGCTCGGCCGCGATGGTCAGCAGGCGTAAATAATCTGAGTCATCCATAGGCCCAAGCTTAGCGTTCAAATGTGATCGCAAAGAAGACAATTTGTCGGAGAGGCTCATAAGCCTTCCGTTCCCATGCCCGTTTCAGGGCCCTGCACAAAACGGATAGTGATCTGCGCGCACTGGCTATTGCCACGTGGCGGGCGGCTCTACCCTCGGCTGTACGGACGTAAGCCGTGTTACCGCCGCTCTAAAAAACAACAACAAGAGATAGATGCCATGCGCAAGATCGACGTACATGAGGTTATCGACAACGCTCGTTTCAACCGCTTTCACTGGATGGTGCTGTTCTGGTGTGCCCTGATCATCATCTTCGACGGTTACGATCTGGTGATCTACGGCGTGGTCTTGCCGATGCTGATGAAAGAGTGGGGGCTCAGTCCTCTGCAAGCCGGTGCACTGGGCAGCTATGCACTGTTCGGCATGATGTTCGGCGCGCTGTTCTTCGGTCCGCTGTCGGACAGGATCGGCCGCAAAAAAGCCATCACGATCTGCGTGATGCTCTTCAGTGGCTTCACCGTGCTCAATGGTTTCGCCCGCAACCCCACGGAATTCGGCCTCTGTCGCTTCATTGCCGGGCTCGGCATTGGCGGCGTGATGCCTAACGTCGTCGCATTGATGAACGAGTACGCGCCGAAAAAAATCCGCAGCACGCTGGTCGCGATCATGTTCAGCGGTTACTCGGTGGGCGGCATGCTGTCTGCCGGGTTGGGCATTGTGCTGATCCCGGGTTTCGGCTGGCAGTCGGTGTTTTACGTGGCGGTCCTGCCGTTGCTGTTGTTGCCGCTGATCATGTATTTCCTGCCCGAATCGGTGGGCTTCATGTTGCGTCAGGGGCGTCATGAAGAGGCGCGCAATATTCTTCAGCGCATCGATCCGGCCTACGTCGCGCAAACCTCCGATCAACTGCACATGGCCGAGGTAAAAGGCACGGGTACCCCGGTGTTGCAGCTGTTCCGTGAAGGTCGGGCGCTGCGCACGCTGATGCTGTGGCTGGCGTTTTTCTGCTGCCTGTTGATGGTGTACGCGCTGAGTTCCTGGCTGCCGAAACTGATGGCCAACGCCGGTTACAGCCTGGGTTCGAGCCTGTCGTTCCTGTTGGTGTTGAATTTCGGGGCGATCTTCGGTGCGGTCGGTGGCGGGGTGCTGGGCGACAAACTCAATCTGCCGCGGGTGCTGGCGGTGTTTTTCGCCATGGCGGCGGTGTCGATCACGCTGTTGGGCTTCAACAGCCCGATGCCGGTGTTGTACCTGCTGATCGCCATTGCGGGTGCCACCACCATTGGCTCGCAGATTCTCTTGTACGCCTGCGCCGCGCAGTTTTATTCCATGACGATACGTTCTACCGGTCTGGGCTGGGCGTCGGGCATTGGGCGCAACGGGGCCATCGTCGGTCCGCTGCTGGGTGGTGCCTTGCTCGGGATCAGCCTGCCCCTGCAACTGAACTTCATGGCGTTTGCCGTGCCCGGCGCGGTGGCGGCCCTGGCCATGACCGTGTTCGCCATCAGCAGCCGACGCAGCGCTGCAGGTCTGAACCCTGCGTTGTCAGCGACCGGTGCCTGAATCATGAAAGCGTTTTTCCAGGACTTCTCGTTGTCAGCCGCTGTGGCTGGATTCATTGCCACGGTGATTTCCTATGCCGGTCCATTGGTGATCATCTTTCAGGCGGCAGAAGCGGCACATCTTTCGCGGGAAATGCTGTCGTCCTGGATCTGGGCGATCTCCATTGGCAGTGCCGTGCTCGGTATCGGTTTGAGCCTGCGCTACCGCGTTCCGGTGATCATCGCCTGGTCGGCACCGGGCTCGGCGTTGCTGGTGACGCTGTTGCCGGACATCTCCATGGCAGAGGCGGTGGGGGCTTATCTGGTCAGCAGTCTGGTCATTTTCCTGGTTGGCATCTCGGGGGCTTTCGACCGGATCATCAGCAAACTGCCCGCTGCCATTGCGGCGGCGATGCTGGCGGGGATCCTGTTCAGTTTCGGCACCGGGTTGTTCGTGTCGATGCAGCACAAGCCGGTGCTGGTCCTGGCGATGTTTGCCTGCTACCTGATCTGCAAGCGAGTGATGCCGCGTTATGCGGTGATGATGGTGCTGTTGGTGGGCTGCTCGATTGCCGCGTTCACCGGTGATTTGCACCGTGAAGCGCTGGTGATCGGCCTGGCCACGCCGGTGTGGATCACGCCCGAGTTCAGCCTGGGCGCGATCCTGAACATCGCCTTGCCGCTGGTGATGGTGGCGCTGACCGGTCAGTTCGTGCCCGGCATGGCGGTGCTGCGCGTCAGCGGTTATCCGACGCCGGCGAGCCCGATCATCGCCAGCAGCGCGCTGGGCACGGCACTGCTGGCGCCCTTTGGTTGCCATGGGCTGAACCTGGCGGCGATCACCGCGGCGATCTGCACCGGTCGCGAAGCTCACGAAGATCCTCGCAAACGCTACGTGGCCGGGGTCGTCGGCGGCCTGTGCTACCTGCTGTTGGGGATCTTCGGCGCCACGCTGGTCTCGCTGTTTTCAGCATTCCCCAAAGAGTTGATCGCGGCGCTGGCCGGGCTGGCCCTGTTCGCCGCCATTGCCGGTGCGTTGACGGGCGCGATGGCAGTGCCGAGCGATCGTGAAGCCGCGCTGGTGACCTTTCTGGTCACGGCTTCGGGCATGTCGTTGTTCGGTTTGTCCGCGGCATTCTGGGGGCTGATTTTCGGCATGGTCACCCATGTGCTGTTGAGCGTCCGTCGCCCCGTTCCCCGTCGCCAATCAACTGCAACTGAAGTCCTACAACCAGTCGATCAATAACAATAAGAGAAAAACGATGAAACAGATTCTCCCAACAACCGGTTCGGCGTTGTCCCTGGCTGTCGTCTCGAGTTTTTCCACGGGCGCGATGGCGGCGCAAACCGGCTTTGTCGAAGACACCACCGCGACGTTGCAGGCGCGCAATTACTACTTCAGCCGCGACTATTCCGACATCGTCGGCGCCAACCAGCAATCGAAAGCTGAAGAGTGGGCCCAAGGGTTCATCCTCAACGTGAAGTCTGGATACACCCAGGGCACCGTCGGGTTTGGGGTGGACGTCATCGGCTTGCTCGGCCTCAAGCTCGACAGCGCTCCGGACCGGACCAATACCGGTTTGCTGCCGGTGCAGGACGACGGCCGCGCGGCGGACAACTACAGCCGCCTGGAAGGCGCGTTGAAGATGCGCTACTCCAAAACCGAGCTGAAAGTCGGTGAGTTGCAACCCAATCTGCCGGTGTTGGCATTCAGCGATATCCGCCTGCTGCCACCGAGTTATCAAGGCGCAAGCATCACCTCCAGCGAGATCAATGGCTTGACGGTGCAGGGTGGTCACTTGAGTTCAACCAGCCTGCGCAACGAGGCTGGCGACGAAAAGATGCAAGCGATGCTGGGTCACGTGCCGCAGCGCCAGGTCAGCAGTGACGGTTTCAATTTTGCCGGCGCTGATTATGCCTTCAACGACAAGCGCAGCTCGGTCAGCGCCTGGTACGGACAACTGGAAGATATCTACAACCAGCGTTTTCTGGGTTTAAAGCACAGTGAACCGGTGGGTGACTGGACCCTCGGCGCCAACCTCGGTTACTACGATTCGCGCGAGGACGGCAAAAAACTGCTGGGCAACATCGACAACCAGGCGTTCTTCTCGTTGCTGTCGGCCAAGCGTGGCGGTCATACGTTTTACGTCGGCTATCAGGGCATGTTCGGCGACAGCGCGTTTCCACGGGTGTTTGCCAACATCTCGCCGCTGGGCAACGAAGTGCCGACCTACGAGTTCGCCTCCACCGATGAACGTTCCTGGCAGGCGCGCTACGACTATGACTTCGCGGCGCTCGGCGTACCGGGGCTGACCAGTACCGTGCGCTACATCAGCGGCAATAACGTCGATACCGGCAAGGGCTATGAAGGCAAGGATCGCGAGCGTGACCTGGACATCGGCTATGTGTTGCAGAGCGGCAGCCTCAAAGGTCTTGGCATCCGAGTGCGCAACGCGATGGCGCGTTCAAACTACCGCAGTGATATCGACGAGAACCGCTTGATCCTCAGCTATACATGGACCTTGCGGTGAGCCCATTGATCACAGGTTGCTGGTGCAATCACCCATGACGTTATAGGTCACGCGGTGGGTCTGGCCCTGATGATCGACATACTCCATGGTCGCCGGTACAACCCCGCACGCGGTCGCAGTGTCGGACACAGAAACCACCTTGGCGATGTCCAGTGGCTGCGCCGGGTTGTACAGGACTGCGAGCGGCTCGTTGTCAGCGGCCATGGCCGAGCTGGCGATGACGGTCAGCAACAGGCTGATCAACGTTTTCATGTTGGCGTGCTCCGTGTTGTTGGTGATGTTTGAATTTTAGTCTTTGCCACCTACGGATAAAGGGGCGAACGGTGGATGCAGCTTTACATAAACCGTAACAGTCATCGCCCGAGGGGGGCTTATGGATGTGCTTAACAACTTGCGCGTGTTCATCCGGGTGGTGGATTGCGCCAGTTTCACCGGGGCTGCCGATGCGCTGGATCTGTCGACCGCGCAGGTATCCCGATTGGTGGCGGATCTGGAGGAACATGTACAGGCGCGCCTGCTGCAACGCACCACGCGGCGCTTGAGCCTGACCGACGCCGGCGAGCGCTTCCTGCTGCGCAGCCGGCAAATCGTCGAGGCCATGGATGAGGCGACGGCCGAGGCCCGTGGCGCTCATATCAATCCGGCCGGACGCTTGCGGGTGCACAGCATGAACGGCCTGGGTGTGCTGCTCACGCCGTTGATCGCCCGCTACAGCGAGCTGTATCCCGATGTGGTGTTCGAGCTGACCTTGTCGCAGCTCAATCCCGATCCGCTGGAGGAGGGGCACGATGTGGTGATTTCGATAGCTCCCGAACTGGCCGACTCGCAAAGGGTTGCGCAGGCCGTCGGGCAGATCTACAGCGTGCCCTGTGCCTCCCCGGCTTACTTGCAACGCCGGGGTGTGCCGCGGCAGCCGCAGGCGTTGAACGATCATCAATGCCTGCGCATGCTCGACCCGTTGTACGGCGATCAATGGCTTTTCCAGGACGAGCACGGCGAGCACGCCGTCAGTCCGGCCAAGACCTTTCAGTGCAATGTTGCCGAGTCGATGGTCAAGGCTTCGGAGGCGGGCATGGGCGTCAGCCTGCTGCCGTTCTACACCGCGACGCGGCCCTTGAGTGATGGCACTTTGCTGCGCCTGTTACCTGCATGGCGCCTGCGCGAACGCAATGTGTATGCGCTGTATCCTTCGCGACGCTTTCTCGATGCGAAGGTCCGTACCTGGGTGGATTTTCTCAAGTCTGAGCTGCCGAAGCTGTTCGCCGAACATGACGTGGTGATGAACGATCCGCGGCATTGGGCTTGAAGTCGAAGGGCAGGCGAGCGGCGGTGTAGACTGAGGGGCCGTTATTCTTCGCCCAGGAGGCGCGCGTAGCCATGATCGGTGCCGAGTTGCTGTCATCGCAAACCCTTGCGGCCGGCTGGCTGATCTATGTGCCGGTGTTGATCTGGGCGATCTGGCGCGCGCCGTGGGTTGAACTGTTTACCGACAGCCGTCGTCAGCATCTGCTGTTTGGAACGGTGTTTGCGTTGTTTCTGTTGTGGCTGGTGCGGCGCGACTTTGATACCGGCGTGTCGTACCACTTCATCGGCATGACAGCGGTGACGCTACTGCTGGACTGGCCGCTGGCGCTGGTTGGCGGGTTGGTTGCACAAACGGGGCTGGTGCTGCTCGGCCGACAGGACCTGGCGGCGGTCGGGGTCAATGGTGCGCTGTTGATTGCGCTGCCGGTGCTGGTCACCGAGTGCTGCGCGATCCTGGTGGAGCGGGCGCAGCCACGAAATCCCTTCGTGTATATCTTCGTCTCCGGATTCTTTGCCGCCGCGCTGTCGGCATTGCTGTGCCTGCTGCTAGCGCTTTGGTTGTTATGGTTCGACGAGCGTTTTGCCATGCCGTACTGGCTGGAAGATTTTGTCGGATATCTATGGCTGATCATTTTTCCCGAAGCGTTTATCAACGGCATGATCGTCAGTGCGCTGGTCGTGTTTTGTCCGGAGTGGCTTGAGACGTTCAACCGCACCCGCTACCTCTCGGCCCCCTGGAAGGACGACGATCCCAAGCCCTGAAATCGTCGACCCGGTGGTTCAGTGGCGCGGGTCGAAGTCACCGCTGAACATCTCGTCCTCGGCATCGGGGGCCACTGGAATCTTGTGTTCTTCGGACGCCCAGGCGCCCAGGTCGATCAGTTTGCAGCGATCGGAGCAGAATGGCCGGAATTTGCTTTCGGCGGTCCATTCCACGGGGGCGCCACAGGTTGGGCATTCGACGGTTGTTGGTTGGCTCATGACTGGCCTCCACGCAAAGTAAGATAAAAGTGATGCAGGCGTTCGACCTCGCTGTGCAGCCAGGCCAGGTCGCGGTCGTTGACCATGACGTCGTCGGCATGACTCACGCGATCCTGGCGGCTGGATTGGGCCTTGAGAATCGCCTGGACCTGCTGCTCGCTGGTCTGGTCACGTTGCAGGGTGCGTTCAATCTGCAATTGTTCCGGGGCATCGATCACCAGCACCCGTTGGGTCATGGCGTACTGGCCGGACTCGATCAGCAGCGGCGATACCAGAATCGCATAAGGTGATTTTGCCAGCGCCAGGTGATGAGCGATTTCCTCGCCGATCAGTGGATGCAGGAGGGCCTCCAGCCAGCGGCGCTCTTCAGGCACTTCGAAGATCAATTTGCGTAGCGCAGCGCGGTCCAGTTGTCCGTCGGCCTGCAACACACCGGGGCCGAAGTGTTCGGCGATTTGTGCCAGTGCCGGGCGGCCGGGTTCAACGACCCAGCGAGCGGCATGATCGGCGTCGACCACATGCACGCCCAGATCGATGAAGTGTTGGGCGGCCGCGCTTTTTCCGCTGCCGATGCCGCCGGTCAGGCCGAGAATCCAGGGTTTTTCCACAGGGGTATTCATTTCAAACCGACAGACTGCCAATAGAAGTCGGTTATTTGACCACCCCAGAGCAACGCAATCCAGCCGGCAATGGCCAGATAGGGACCGAAAGGGATCGGCGTCGAGGTTTTTGCATGGCGCCAGCGCAGCAGCACCAGCCCGATAATGGCACCCACCAGCGAGGACAGCAGGATGGTCAGGGGCAAAATCTGCCAGCCACCCCAGGCGCCCAGCATCGCCAGCAGCTTGAAATCACCGTAGCCCATGCCGTCCTTGCCCGTGACCAGCTTGAACAGCCAGAACACCGACCACAGCAGGCCGTAGCCGGCGACCGCCCCCCAAAGCGCCTCGTGCAACGACACGAACAGGCCGAAACTGTTGACGATCAACCCCAGCCATATCAACGGCAGCACCAGTACGTCCGGCAATATCTGATGTTCGGCGTCGATCAGGCTCATCGCCAGCAACCCCCAGCTCAGGATCAGCATCAGGCCGGCCGGCCAACCGAAGCCGAAGTGCCAGGCAACAAACGCTGACAACAGGCCGCAGGCCAATTCGGTCAACGGATAGCGCGGGCTGATCGCCGCCGCACAGGCTGAACAACGGCCGCGCAAAAACACATAACTGAGCAGCGGGATGTTTTCCCAGACGCGGATTCGGTGTTCGCAGTGCGGGCATTGGGAGTGGGGCAGCAACAGGTTGTAGGTCGGCAACGGCGTTTCGCCAGGCAGCCCGAGAATGTCATGGGCCTGCTCACGCCAGTCGCGTTCGAGCATTTTCGGCAGGCGCCAGATCACGACATTGAGGAAACTGCCGACCAGCAGGCCGGTGATGCCTGCGAGAAGGACAAAGGCCAGCGGAGAGTGAATCAGGATTTCATTCAAGGGCATGTCAGATCGCTGAGCCAAGTTGGAAGATGGGCAGGTACATGGCAACTACCAGTCCACCGACGATAACACCCAGCACCACCATGATGAACGGCTCTATCAGGCTGGTGAGGTTATCGACCATGTTATCGACGCTGTCTTCGTAGAACCCCGCGACTTTGTCGAGCATGGCGTCCAGGGTGCCTGACTCTTCGCCGATGGCCGTCATCTGTATCGCCATGTTCGGAAAGACGCCGCAGGTATGCATGGCGAAATTCAATTGCATGCCGGTCGAAACGTCTTGCCGGATGCGCAACACAGCGCGCTTGAACACGCTATTGCCGGTCGCGCCGGCCACTGATTGTAGGGCCTCCATCAGCGGCACGCCGGCAGCGAAAGTGGTCGACAGTGTGCGGGCGAACCGGGCCACGGCGGACTTGTGCATCAGGGTGCCCACCAGCGGCAGCTTCAGCAGCCAGGTGTCCATCCGGTCACGCAAGGCCGGGGACTTTCCGAGGATGTGGCGCACGCCGAAGGCCATCGTGAGCAGCGCGCCCAGGACCACCCACCACCAGGCCTGCATGAATTGCGACAGTCCAATGACCATCACGGTAAAGGCCGGCAGTTCGGCGCCGAAGCCTTTGAAGACCGACTCGAACTGCGGCACGACATTGACCAGCAGAATCCCGGTGACAATCGCCGCGACGAATACCACCACCAGCGGGTAGGTCATGGCTTTCCTGATCCTGGCCTTGAGGGATTCGCTTTTTTCCTTGTAGGTCGCGACCCGCTCCAGAAGGGTGTCGAGGGCACCGGCCTGTTCGCCGGCATCCACCAGGTTGCAATACAGTTCATCGAAATACCGGGGCTTCTTGCGCAGGGCGGCGGCAAAGCTGCTGCCTGCCGCAACTTCCTGTTTCAGTTCGTCCACCAGCGTGCGCATGGCCGGATTGTCGAAGCCCTCGCCGATGATGTCGAAGGACTGCAACAAAGGCACGCCGGCCTTCATCATCGTCGCCATTTGCCGGGTGAACAGGGCGATGTCCTGGGCCTTGATACGCTTGCCCATGCTGAAAACCGATGGGTTTTTTTTGCTAACCTTGCCCGGACTGATGCCTTGCTTGCGCAGTTTCGCCTTGATCAGCGCCGGGTTTTGAGCGCTGAGTTCGCCGGTCACTTTTGTGCCTTTGCGGTCGATGCCTTCCCATGCATACACGCTGATTTTCGCTGCCTTGACCGCCATGTTCAGTCCTGGGGATTCCGATTGAATTGCTCTTATAGCCTAGTCAAAGGATGAGGCCAAACCCGCCAGGGTGAGGTGACAAAAAACGTCAGATAGTGCTGGTCCTGGTAGGAGGAAAAGGCCTGACGGCTACCAGATCCCTTGCCAACAGGGGCTTCTGGCCTTGGCACAAGCTGTGCTGCCATGGGGCAGGTCATGAGCCTCCGACTCATGCATGGAGCTTGTACATGAACAATCAGAAAGGTTTTACCCTGATCGAATTGCTCGTCGTGGTGGCGATCATCGGGATCCTGGCAACACTGGGCCTGCCGATGTATTCCAAGTACCAGGCCCGGGCCAAGGTCACGGCGGCGCTGGCCGAGCTGACTGCGATGAAAGTGCCGTTCGAGGATGTGATCAATCAGGGGGAAACTCCGACAATTGCCAACGTGGCGCCCGCCGGTGCGGCATCGACCACCCATTGCGCCCTGTCTGTGACGGCTACAACGCCGGAGGGAGCGGGATCAATCGTTTGTACGTTGAACAATGCCCCGGGGGTGGTCCAAGGCAAAACTGTCACCCTGACACGGGACGAAGCCAAAGGCTGGTCGTGCAAGAGCAGTGTTTCCCCGGATTACTTGCCTAAAGGGTGTTCCGGTTCTGCGGCATGAGTTGCTCAATCAATTCCCCCGCTTTTGCGCAATGCTGTTCAGTCAAGCGAGAGTGATCCACTGTAGGAGCGAGCTTGCTCGCGATGGTCGTTAACGATGCCGCGTGTTTACTGACTAAACGCGGCGCTCTTGAGTCC
>NZ_JBYSYZ010000071.1:10241-12728 GCF_058783925.1 Pseudomonas sp. FW305-70 | reverse complement strand
CGAAAGCGGTGTGTCAGACGATGCAAATGTCGACTGACACACCGCTTTCGCGAGCAAGCCCGCTCCCACATTTGCAGTGTGTTGCCCCTCTAGACCTGTCTTTACAATCCCATCCGTCGAAACAAATGGATATAAAAGTCCGTTTGTCATTTTCAGTGCTGTATCCTGCCCAGGCTTTTTCAAAGCGCGGATCTACCAGATCTATCAACAGACTTAGCGAGGAGCGCAACCATGCACGAGATTCCTAATCTCCCCTTCCCAAGCCTGCACGTACCTGAGCAGACGACCACGCAACAAGCCGGCGCCCAACAGCCCGAGCCGAAAGAAGCCACTGACCGCCGCCAGGCTGACAGCGAAGACTGAAACACCCGACGTACAGACCGTGTGGAAAGCGCTACCATGCGCTTTCCACACTGCCTGAAACGAGAACCCTGTCCATGACCGATGAACTCAGCGAAACCTTTGATGAAAAGCAGGCCAGCGTCCTGATTGGCACCGCCGAGAAAATGATCGAGATCTGGAATCGCCTCTCCCCCGAGAAACAAGCCGCCTTGCTCACCCGCTTCGGCACCCAGGAAAATGCGCTGGCCGCCCTGGTCACTACGCAACTGGTTGCTCCCGTCAAAGCTGAATGACACCGCCGGGCAAATAGTTTTACTTTTTCACAACCAACGACCGTCCACACCGCTATCATAAGCAGCCTATCTATCCTGCTTTACCGTGGACCTTTACCCATGCCTGAAAACCAGCGCCCCCTGGCGGTCACGCTGCAAGTCGTTTCCATCGTCCTTTTCACATTCATCGGCTACCTGAACATCGGCATCCCCCTGGCCGTATTGCCCGGCTACGTCCACAGCGACCTGGGCTTCGGCGCGGTGATCGCGGGCCTGGTGATCAGCGTGCAATACCTGGCCACCCTGCTCAGCCGCCCCTATGCCGGGAAGATCATCGACAACAAGGGCAGCAAACTCGCGGTGATGTATGGCCTGGCCGGTTGCGGCCTGAGCGGCGTGTTCATGTTGATCTCGGCCTGGACCCAGAGCCTCCCGACCTTGAGCCTGATCAGCCTGTTGATCGGTCGTCTGGTTCTCGGCAGCGCGGAAAGCCTGGTGGGCTCGGGCTCGATTGGCTGGGGTATCGGCCGGGTCGGCGCGGCGAACACGGCCAAGGTCATTTCCTGGAACGGAATCGCCAGCTACGGCGCACTGGCCGTCGGCGCGCCCCTGGGTGTGTTGATCGTCCATCAACTGGGTTTGTGGAGCATGGGCGTGAGCATTGTGCTGCTGGCCGTGCTCGGCCTGCTGCTGGCCTGGCCGAAAACCGCCGCGCCGATCGTTGCCGGTGAGCGCCTGCCGTTCATGCATGTGCTCGGGCGTGTCTTCCCCCACGGTTGTGGCCTGGCCCTGGGCTCCATCGGCTTTGGCACCATCGCCACCTTCATTACCCTGTATTACGCCACGCAACACTGGGACAACGCGGTGCTGTGCCTGAGCCTGTTCGGCGCCAGCTTCATCGGCGCTCGCCTGCTGTTCGGCAACCTGATCAACCGTCTCGGCGGCTTTCGCGTCGCCATTGCCTGCCTGTCGGTGGAAACCCTGGGGTTATTGCTGCTGTGGCTGGCACCGGATGCGCACTGGGCACTGGCGGGTGCGGCGCTGAGCGGCTTCGGCTTCTCGCTGGTGTTTCCGGCGCTGGGCGTGGAAGCGGTGAATCTGGTGCCGGCCTCCAGCCGTGGCGCAGCCGTCGGCGCCTATTCGCTGTTCATCGATTTGTCGCTGGGGATCACCGGGCCGCTGGCCGGGGCCATTGCGGCCGGGCTCGGTTTCGCTTCGATCTTCCTGTTTGCCGCCCTCGCCGCCTTGAGCGGATTGATACTGAGCCTTTACCTGTACCGGCAGGCACCGAAGCAACGCGAGGCGCGGGAAGCCCGCTAGAAGTCGACCTTGCCGCGCCCGGCCTTGATGTTGCCGCGCTTGCTCTTGGATTCGAGACGACGGGTCTTGGAGCCGAGGGTTGGTTTGGTCGGACGGCGCTTTTTCTCGACCTTGGTGGCACTCTGGATCAACTCGGTCAGGCGCAACAGCGCATCGGCGCGGTTCTGCTCCTGCGTCCGGTACTGCTGGGCCTTGATGATCAGCACACCGTCGCTGGTGATGCGGCTGTCGCGCAACGCCAGCAACCGCTCCTTGTAGAACTCGGGCAAGGACGACGCCGGAATGTCGAAACGCAGGTGCACCGCGCTCGACACCTTGTTGACGTTCTGCCCGCCCGCGCCCTGGGCGCGAATGGCCGTCAACTCGATCTCGGCATCCGGCAGATGCACGTTGTTGGAAATCACCAGCATGGAAAAGCGTCCGTAGTCAGAGGGTGCAGGATACCTTGAATAGACTGGGCAGACACGGTCCTTGTGGGAGCGGGCTTGCTCGCGAAGAGGGAGTGCCAGTCACCATTTACTTAGCTGACACACCGTATTCGCGAGCAAGCCCG
>NZ_JBYSYZ010000071.1:0-10232 GCF_058783925.1 Pseudomonas sp. FW305-70 | reverse complement strand
CGAATACGGTGTGTCAGCTAAGTAAATGGTGACTGGCACTCCCTCTTCGCGAGCAAGCCCGCTCCCACCGGGGATTTGTGTGAAGCCTGAAAACAACAAACCCGGCACTTGGCCGGGTTTGTTGTTTCTGCGGGGAGTTACTTCACTGCCGCCTGCAACGCATGTTGAGCACTGCGCTTGTTCTTGATGCCGTAGCAGACCCACATGAACACGAGCCATACCGGAATCGCGTACACCGATGTCTGGATCCCCGGAATCAACAGCATCACACCGAGAATGAACACCACGAACGCCAGGCAGATGTAGTTGCCGTACGGGTACCACAGGGCCTTGAACAGCGGCGTCTGTTTGGTTTTGTTCATGTGCTGGCGGAACTTGAAGTGCGAGTAGCTGATCATCGCCCAGTTGATCACCAGGGTAGCCACCACCAGCGACATCAGCAGTTCCAGCGCGCTGTGCGGAATCAGGTAGTTCAGCAGCACCGCGATCAGGGTCACGGCGGCCGAGGCCAGGATCGAACGCACGGGCACGCCACGCTTGTCGATCTTCGCCAGGCTTTTCGGCGCATCGCCCTGTTCGGCCATGCCCAGCAGCATGCGGCTGTTGCAGTAGGTGCCGCTGTTGTACACCGACAACGCCGCAGTCAGGACCACGAAGTTGAGGATGTGCGCCGCGGTGTTGCTGCCCAGCATCGAGAACACTTGCACGAACGGGCTGCCGCTGTAGGAATCACCGGAGGCGTTCAGGGTGGTCAGCAAGCTGTCCCACGGGGTCAACGACAGCAGGATCACCAGGGCACCGATGTAGAAAATCAGGATCCGGTAGATCACCTGGTTGATCGCTTTCGGGATCACGGTTTTCGGCTTGTCGGCTTCTGCAGCGGTGAAGCCGAGCATTTCCAGGCCACCGAAGGAAAACATGATGAAAGCCATGGCCATCACCAGACCGCTGATGCCGTTCGGGAAGAAGCCACCGTGGGACCACAGGTTGCTCACCGCCGCTTGCGGGCCGCCATTGCCGCTGACCAGCAGGTAGCTGCCCAGGGCAATCATGCCGACGATCGCCACGACCTTGATGATCGCGAACCAGAACTCGGCCTCGCCAAACACTTTGACATTAGCCAGGTTGATGACGTTGATCAGCACGAAGAAGCCCGCTGCGGAGACCCAGGTCGGGATGTCCGGCGCCCAGTAGTGGATGTACTTGCCGACCGCGGTCAGCTCCGACATGCCCACCAGGATGTACAGAATCCAGCAGTTCCAGCCCGACAGGAAACCGGCAAAGCCGCCCCAGTACTTGTGGGCGAAGTGGCTGAAGGAGCCGGCCACCGGATCTTCGACGATCATTTCGCCCAGTTGGCGCATGATCATGAAAGCAATGAAGCCGCAGATGGCATAGCCGAGGATCATCGACGGGCCGGCGGACTTGAGTACCCCGGCCGAGCCGAGGAACAGACCGGTACCGATCGCGCCACCTAAGGCAATCAATTGAATATGGCGATTTTTCAGGCCGCGTTTCAGCTCGCCTGATTGCGGGTTTTGTCCACTCATGAAAAGGGTCTCACGCAAGGTTTGATGATGTTCAGTAGACGTTGCTGCTCAAGAAAGGCGTTAAGCGGCACCGATCAAACCCCAGCGCAGGCACCAGGAGTTCAGCGTATTTACAACGGTCATGCGTCACCTGTTTGTTTTTATCTGTGACGAAATCGAACCCGACACGCTCGTGACGCGGCGGAGTGAACAAGGCGGATAGCCTTGAGGGTTGCGCAAATGCGCAGGAGGTCACAGGTAAAACGCGGCGCATTGTACACCTGTAACCCCCTGCTGCCAGACCCGCTGGACAAGCGTGTCTATGGCCGGGATTGCCTGTGTCCGCCCCGGGAGGCCCGGGCGGCTGCAAAAAATGGGTCAGATCCTTGCGGATCATCGACGGGAAAGGCAGGAAAACCGCCTCTCGCAGAGAGATGGAGATGGAATACGGCGTTCATTGCGCCTCCTTTTTGTTATGCACCTGCACGACAGGCATGGCGCGCATAACACCCTGCATGGAGCGGTGAAACAAGCGGGCCAGAGGGCTGGAAGGAGGAAGGAAGGCGTTGATGCGTAAGCGTTTTCTTACGGCATCCCGGGAATGGCGAATTCACGGGGCTAATCGGTGAATTTTGTCAGGTTTTCTTTACAGGCCGTAACATCGGGTTTCCATTCGGGAGAGTGTGGTGTTGCCGCTGACGCCTTCGCGGGCAAGCCCGCTCCCACAGTGGAGCGCATTTCTCCAGAACAACCCGGTCTCCTGTGGGAGCGGGCTTGCCCGCGAAGAGGCCCTCAAAAACGACACAGACTTAAAGCCAGCAAAAAAAAACGCCAACCCGAAGGTTGGCGTTTTTAACTTGTCGCTTGCAGCTTGAAGCTTACCGCTGCCTCACTCCGGCTTGCGACGACCAAAGCCCGGACGCTGACCGGAACCGGCCGGTGCGCCACGGCGCTTACCCGATGGCGTGTCACCGTCGACCAGCTTGATCCCCGGACGCTTCGGCGCCGGCTTGGCCGGGCGCTTGGTGTCGGCCGGGCGATCGGCTACCGGCGTACCACGGCCTTCGCCACGCTCGGTACGGCCATTGGCCGGACGTGGCGTACGTGGACCGCGTTCGCCGTCCTGGCGCGCAGCAGGCTTGCGCCCTGGACGCTCGCCTTCGATCTGCGGCTCGCGGCTGGCACGGGGTGCGGCAGGTGCGGCAGTGGCTGGACGCAGGGTACGCACACGCTCGGTCTTGGCCATCGGACGCGACGACTTGCGCTGCATACGGTCAAGCTTGTCTTTGCTCTTGGCATTCATCTGCGGCATCGCGACCGGTGTCAGGCCGACCTCGGCACTCAGAATGTCGACTTCGTACTGGCTCATTTCGCGCCAGCGGCCCATCGGCAGGTCGGAGTTGAGGAACACCGGACCGAAACGCACGCGCTTCAGACGGCTGACCACCAGGCCCTGGGATTCCCACAGGCGACGAACTTCGCGGTTACGACCTTCCATGACCACGCAGTGGTACCAGTGGTTGAAACCTTCACCGCCTGGCGCCTGCTTGATGTCGGTGAACTTGGCCGGGCCATCTTCAAGGACAACACCCGCCTTCAGGCGCTCGATCATCTCGTCGTCGACTTCGCCACGCACACGCACCGCGTATTCACGGTCCATTTCGTAGGAAGGGTGCATCAAGCGGTTGGCCAGCTCACCGTCGGTGGTGAACATCAGCAGACCGGTGGTGTTGATGTCCAGGCGACCGATGTTGATCCAGCGACCCTCTTTAGGGCGCGGCATCTTGTCAAACACGGTCGGACGGCCTTCCGGATCGACACGGGTGCAGATTTCGCCGTCGGGTTTGTTGTACATGATCACGCGGCGCACCGATTCGGCGGCCTCTTCACGCTTGATCACCTTGCCATCGATGGTGATGGCGTCGTGCATGTCGACGCGCTGGCCAAGGGTGGCGTCTTTGCCGTTGACCTTGATGCGGCCGTGGCTGATCCAGGCTTCCACGTCACGGCGCGAGCCGACGCCGATACGGGCGAGGACTTTCTGCAGTTTTTCGCCTGCTGGGCCGATTGGCTGGTCGTCTTGCTGCTCTTTGATACTCATCTGGGCACCTCCCGGTGTGGTCTGAAATCTGGGTACTTTGGCGAAGGGATCGCCGAAGGGTCGCGAATCATACGCGCATGCGGGCGTTTGCGCATCACAGACTAGCTCATCAAGGCCAGGTTATTGGTTTTTGCGCCGAACGGTGATCCGCAGCCTTGCGGTGAACACATCCACCCTGTGGGAGCGGGCTTGCCCGCGAAGAGGGCGTGTCAGTCGGCATATTTATTGGCTGACCCACCGCATTCGCGGGCAAGCCCGCTCCCACAGGGGTCTTTAGTGATCGTAAAAGCTGCGGTCAATCTTCGAATTGGCGGCGCTCGGCCTCGATGGCTTCGGCCTCTTCGTCGGACAGCTCCGGCTCGGGCTTCGGTTGTTCGAGGGCAGCCACGGCAGCCAGCAGTTTTTCCCGGGCTTCGGCAACGCCGAGGATGTCGTCTTCCTGCTCCGGTTCCATTTCCGACTCAGGCTCAGGCTCAGGCTCAGGTTCAGGCTCGATGTCGGGCTGTTCCGAATCAAACTCAGTCACCGCGCCATCACGCAACAGATCATCGAAATCGGTCTTGATCCCCTCCTCCATGCTGTCGAGCTCCAGCAACAGCGTGTGGAAACTGGTTTCTTCCTTCGGTTCTTCCGGTTCCGCGCTGGCGTCGGCCAACTCCTGCAACCCGGCGGGTACGGGGGCGTCGTCGAAATCGAGCACCGGGTCCGGTTCCAGCTCGCGCAGCTCCGCCAAGGGTGGCAAATCGTCGAGGTTTTTCAGGTTGAAGTGATCGAGGAACGCCTTGGTGGTGGCGAACATCGCCGGTTTGCCGGGTACGTCGCGGTAGCCGACGATGCGGATCCACTCGCGCTCCATCAAGGTCTTGACGATGTTGCTGTTGACCGCCACCCCCCGCACGTCTTCGATTTCGCCGCGGGTGATCGGCTGGCGATAGGCGATCAGGGCCATGGTTTCGAGCATGGCGCGGGAGTAACGCTGCGGACGCTCCTCCCACAGACGCCCGACCCACGGCGCAAATTTCTCGCGAATTTGCAGGCGATACCCCGAGGCCACCTCCTTGAGTTCAAACGCGCGGCCATCGCAAGACTTGGCGAGCATCGTCAGGGCCTTCTTGAAGACCGGCGGTTCCGGGCGCTCGCCCTCCTCGAAGAGCTCGAACAGGCTTTCCAGGGATTGCGGCTTTCCCGAGGCCAACAGAAAGGCTTCAAGCAAGGGTGCCAGGTCACGGGGTTCAGTCAGGTTCATGTTTCGACTCGTTATTCGGCTCGGGCTCGCACGTGGATCGCGGCAAATGGCTCATTCTGCACCAGCTCGACCAGGGATTCCTTGACCAGTTCAAGGATCGCCATGAAGGTCACCACCACGCCAAGGCGCCCTTCTTCAGCGGTGAACAGCTCGACAAACGGCACGAAACCGCCGCCCTTGAGGCGCTCCAGCACATCGCTCATGCGCTCCCGGGTAGACAGCGCCTCGCGGCTGACCTGATGGCTTTCGAACATGTCACCACGGCGCAACACTTCGGCCATGGACAACAGCAACTCGGACAGGCGCACGTCCGGCAACAACTTGCGAGCCCGGGCCTCCGGGGCGTCGAGCTTGGGCACCACCACGTCGCGACCGACGCGGCTCAAGCCATCGATGCCTTCGGCGGCGGCCTTGAAACGCTCGTATTCCTGCAAGCGGCGGATCAGTTCGGCGCGCGGGTCGTCCTCTTCGTCTTCGACGGTTTCGGCCCGCGGCAGCAGCATCCGCGACTTGATCTCGGCCAGCATCGCGGCCATCACCAGGTACTCGGCGGCCAGTTCCAGGCGCACCGACTGCATCAACTCGACGTAGCCCATGTACTGGCGGGTGATTTCCGCCACCGGGATGTCGAGGATGTTGATGTTCTGTTTGCGGATCAGGTACAGCAGCAGGTCGAGGGGGCCTTCGAAGGCTTCGAGGAAGACCTCGAGGGCATCCGGCGGGATGTACAGGTCCAGCGGCATTTCCATGACCGCCTGGCCATAGACCATGGCGAAGGGCAGTTCCTGTTGGGCTCCGGCCTGACTGTCGACGGGTTCTACTGCGGACATCTAGGCCTCGACCATGAACGGCGCAGGGTCGCCGCAACCGACGCGGATGACTTCCGGTTCGCCGTCGGCGAGGCTGATCACGGTGGACGCCTTGATCCCGCCGAAACCGCCGTCGATGATCAGGTCGACCTGGTGCTCGAGCAACTGGCGCATCTCGTGCGGGTCGGTCAACGGATCTTCATCGCCGGGCATGATCAGGGTCACGCTCATCAACGGTTCGCCGAGCTGCTCCAGCAGTGCCAGGGCAATCGGGTGGCTCGGCACACGCAGGCCGATGGTGCGTTTCTTCGGGTGCAGCAACAGCCGCGGCACTTCGCGGGTGGCGTTGAGAATGAAGGTATAAGGCCCCGGAAGATGGGCCTTGAGAATGCGGAAAGTGCCGGTGTCGATCTTGGCAAACAGTCCCAGTTGCGACAAATCGCTGCAGATCAGCGCAAAATTGTGCTTTTCATCCAGCTGCCGCAGGCGCCGAACGCGCTCCACAGCTACCTTGTCGCCGATCTGGCAACCAATGGCGTAGGAAGAGTCTGTGGGATATATCACCACCCCGCCCTTGCGAATGATTTCGACCGCCTGTTTGATCAGGCGCGCTTGCGGGTTTTCCGGATGAATCTGGAAAAATTGACTCACATTCTCTACCTGTTCAGACGGCGGCAATAACTGGGTCATGTTTGAATCGACACCATAGCGGTGGCAGATCCTCCGGGAGCGGCCGGTATTCGCCGATCTCCGACCAGCCTCCGGGGCCATGAAAATCACTGCCGGCGCTGACCAGCAGACCGAACTCGCGGGCCAGAATGGCCAGGCTGCCCACTTGTTCGGCAGGCTGGTAACCATTGACCACTTCGATGGCGTGGCCCCCTGCTTGAATATAGTCGGCAATCAGGCGACGTCGCTTGCTTCGAGTGAATTCGTAGTGCCAGGGATGTGCCAGGCTGACCCAGGCCTTGGCCGCGCGCAGGGTTTCGACGGTTTCTTCCAGGGTCGGCCAGTGTTGCTTGACGTCGCCCAGCTTGCCGGCACCCAGCCACTTGCGGAACGCCTCGGCGCGATCCTTGACGAAACCTTCACGCACCATCCAGTCCGCAAAGTGCGGGCGGGCCGGCGCGTTACCGCTGTCGCCCAGCGCCTGCTGGATCTCCCGGGCGCCATCCAGCGCCCCCGGCATGCCTTTGAGCGCCAGTTTGCGGCTGATTTCCTCGGAGCGTAGCCAACGGCCATCATGCAATCTGGCGATGGCCTCGACCAGCGGCGCGGCGTTCACGTCAAAACCGTAGCCCAGCACATGAATGGTCGCGCCGCCCCAGGTGCAGGACAATTCGACGCCATTGACCAGTTGCATCCCCAGTGCGGCAGCCGCGTGCCGCGCCTCGTCGAGCCCTTCAAGGGTGTCGTGATCGGTCAAGGCCAGGACTCGCACGCCTTTCTCGAACGCCCGCGCCACCAGAACCGCAGGCGCCAGGGCGCCATCGGAGGCCGTGCTATGGCAGTGCAAATCAACATTCACAGGGCTTTGTAACCTCAATTCAGCTGGCGCTATCGCGCGCCCATATGTTTGTTATTATGCCGCCACATCCTGCTTCTGGCTGCCACTGTGAAACAATTCATCGATTTCATCCCGCTCCTGCTGTTTTTCATCGTCTTCAAAATCGATCCACGGGTCGTCGACATCGCCGGCCATGAACTCACTGTGGGCGGTATTTACAGCGCCACCGCGATGCTGATCGTCAGTTCCCTGGTGGTCTACGGCACACTGTTCATCAAACAGCGCAAGCTGGAGAAGAGCCAGTGGCTGACCCTGATCGCCTGCCTGGTCTTCGGCAGCCTGACCCTGGCCTTCCACAGCGAGACGTTCCTCAAGTGGAAAGCCCCGGTGGTCAACTGGCTGTTCGCCCTGGCGTTCATCGGCAGCCACTTCGTCGGTGACAGCCTGCTGATCAAACGCATCATGGGCCACGCGCTGACCTTGCCGGAGCCGGTCTGGACACGCCTGAACATCGCCTGGATCGCTTTCTTCCTGTTTTGCGGTGCCGCCAACCTGTTTGTCGCGTTCACCTTCCAGAGCTACTGGGTCGACTTCAAGGTCTTCGGCAGCCTGGGCATGACTTTGCTGTTCCTGATCGGCCAGGGCATTTACCTGTCCCGCCATCTGCACGATGCCGACACCACTACGCCAAAAACCGAGGACTGACATGCTTTACGCAATCATTGCCACAGACGTCGCCAACTCCCTGGAAGCCCGCCTGGCCGCACGGCCCGCGCACCTCGAGCGCCTGCAAGTGCTCAAGGGCGAAGGTCGCATCGTATTGGCCGGCCCACACCCGGCCGTCGACAGCAATGATCCGGGCGCAGCGGGTTTCACCGGCAGCCTGATCGTCGCCGAGTTCGATTCCCTGGGCGCCGCCCAGGCCTGGGCCGACGCCGATCCGTACATTGCTGCCGGTGTCTACGCCAACGTTCTGGTCAAGCCGTTCAAGCAAGTCCTGCCGTAACAAATCCCCCACGCGATGAACCTTGTCGGTTCATCGCGTTCTCATTCGCTCATTATTCCTGTTTATCGGCCGACAACTTGCCCAATACCCGTATTGGAATCAGGAGTCGCGATGCGCAAGGGTCCGTTGTGTCTGATGTTGGTCACGTTGTCGATCGTGGCGCCCGCCCACGGTGAAGAATACGCCGAGGGTGGAAACTCGACGCCCCTTTCCTTGAGCGCCGGCAGCCAGATCACCGAGCTGCAGCAACGCTTGAAAGAAAGCGAACGGCAACGGGAAGAACTGAGCAAACAATTGCAAACTGGCGATGGCGAACGCGAAAGCCCGCTGCTGGCCCGGTTGCGCCAGGAGAACCAGCGCTTGAAGCTGCAACTCAAGGAAGCCCAGGCCAGCAGTCCGCTGCCGCGCCTGCTGACCGACCAGCAACAATGGTTTGTCATTGGCGCCGGGGTAGCGCTATTGGCGCTGCTGTGCGGTATCTTCGCCAGTGGAGCAAGTCGAAAACGTCGACAATGGCTAAATTGAGTGAGTCATGAGCGAGCTGTTACTGATTGATGATGACCAGGAGCTGTGTGAGCTCCTGAGCAGTTGGCTGAGCCAGGAAGGGTTTCAGGTACGCGCCTGTCACGACGGCCAGAGCGCGCGCCGTGCGCTGGCCGAAACCGCTCCGGCGGCCGTGGTACTGGATGTGATGTTGCCCGATGGCAGCGGCCTGGAACTGCTCAAGCAGTTGCGCAGCGATCACCCGGATTTGCCGGTGCTGATGCTCTCGGCCCGGGGCGAGCCCCTGGACCGTATTCTCGGCCTGGAACTTGGCGCCGACGATTACCTGGCCAAACCCTGCGACCCGCGAGAGTTGACCGCCCGCCTGCGCGCCGTCCTGCGCCGCAGCCACCCGGCAGCGGTGTCCAGCCAGCTGGAACTGGGCGACCTGTGTTTCAGCCCGGTGCGCGGCGTGGTCAGCATCGACGAGCAGGAGTTCACCCTCACCGTTTCCGAAAGCCGCCTGCTGGAAGCCCTGCTCAAGCAGCCCGGCGAACCCCTGGACAAACAGGAACTGGCGCAGATTGCCCTCGGCCGCAAGCTGACCCTGTACGACCGCAGCCTGGACATGCACGTCAGCAACCTGCGCAAGAAGATCGGTCCACACCCCGATGGCCGTCCGCGCATCGTGGCCCTGCGCAGCCGCGGCTACTACTACAGCCTCTGAAACCATGTGCCCCCTGTAGGAGCGAGCTCGCTCGCGATGGACGTGAACGATGACGCGCACTGTCTGACAAGAAGCGCCGACCTCGAAATCTTCGCGAGCAAGCTCGCTCCTGCAGTCATCTGAAGTTTTGTCAGGTCGGCGGGAAATCGTCTTTACCCAAGCTTTACCCTTCGCTGACCGCCGCTGACCTTGATCTGCGTAATCTGTACTCATCCGGAACGTACCGGGAACGAGACAAGGAGATTCACCATGCGCAAGACTCTTATCGCTCTGATGTTCGCGGCTGCCCTGCCGACCGTTGCCCTGGCCATGCCTGAAGGCACCGGCCCCATGGATGGGCCGATGGACGGTTCGCGCCACGGTGGTCAGATGCATGGCATGCACGGCAAAGGCCCGTACAGTCAACTGGACCTGAGCCGCGAACAGCGCGAGCAGATCCGCAAGATCATGGGCGAGCAGATGCACGAGCGTAAGCAACTGGTTGACAAGTACCTGGAGAAACTCTCGCCAGCCGACCAGAAAGCCATGAAAGATGAAATGGCCGCCAACCACAAGAAAGCCGAAGCTGACGTACGGGCACTGCTGAAACCGGATCAACAGAAGCAATTCGACGAGATCCAGAAGAAACAGGCTGAGCGTCGCGCCGAATGGACCGAGTTCAAGGCGTGGAAAGCGCAACAACCGCAAAAAGCGCAATAATGCGCTGACCCCGGACCCGACGGCTGAACACCGTTGGGTCTGATGCTTTTGACCCAATGTGGGAGCGGGCTTGCTCGCGAAGGCGGTTTGCCAGTTAAAGCATTTGTCGACTGGCACACCGCCTT
>NZ_JBYSYZ010000070.1:0-13653 GCF_058783925.1 Pseudomonas sp. FW305-70 | reverse complement strand
GCTGGCGATGGACTCCAGTGCGCCGCGTTCATCCAGTTCACACGCGTTATCGTTAACGACCATCGCGGGCAAGCCAGCTCCCACAAGGGACCGCGTCCACGCTGAAAAACTGTAGGAGCCAGCCTGCTGGCGATGGACTCCAGTGCGCCGCGTTCATCCAGATCACCCGCGTAATCGTTAACGACCATCGCGGGCAAGCCAGCTCCCACAAGGGACCGCGTCCACGCTGGGAAACTGTAGGAGCCAGCCTGCTGGCGATGGACTCCAGTGCGCCGCGTTCATCCAGTTCACACGCGTTATCGTTAACGACCATCGCGGGCAAGCCAGTGCCTGCAAGTTATGCATCACATAGGAGGTCATGCCCTCGGTGTAGGTGCAAAGCGCCTCACTGTCGGCATAACGGCCGATATCAATGCCAGTGTCGCCCGCGTAACTGACCAGTTGCGCCTGCAAGTGATAGTTGCTTTGCAGTTCGTCGTACTTACGCTGAGCCTCAATCCCGGTTTTCGCGGTGACGATACGCAGCACTGTCAGGGACTTCACATCATCACGCTGACGGCCACGTGGCTCGCTTCAGGCTGTATCGAATCAATGGCGGAACGCTCACGGGGCAGACCCCTATTATGTTATACAGTAACCAAACATAATCTGTCGGTGGCTGCTGGCAGAGCTATCCACCCTCCCTGCCTGCGACTTTCGATGACAAACTTCAATCAGATTCCGCCCGCCACGAGCCTAAGCCAACGCCTGCTATCGATCGATGCCCTCAGGGGATTGGTGATCATATTGATGCTGCTCGATCACGTGCGCGAGACGTTCTTTCTACACCGCCAGGTAGCCGACCCGATGGTCATCGACAGCACCGAACCGGCGCTGTTTTTCAGCCGGACCCTCGCCCATTTGTGTGCGCCGGTGTTCGTTCTTCTCACGGGACTGTCCGCTTATCTGTACGGCGAAAAGCACCAGGGCAAGAAAGCGGTGTCGATGTTCCTGTTCAAGCGTGGTCTATTTCTTGTTCTGCTGGAATTCACCCTGGTGAATTTCGCCTGGACATTCCAGTTCCCGCCCAATGTGATCTACCTGCAGGTGATCTGGGCGATTGGCGTCAGCATGACGGCCCTCGCTGCACTGGTCTGGCTACCCCGGCCACTTCTGTGTGTGCTGGGCCTGGTCATCGTCGCCGGGCACAACCTGCTCGATTCTCTGCACTTCCCGTCTGGATCAGCGATGCACCTGCCCTGGGCAATCTTGCATGATCGCGGCTGGATCGAATTCTCCGACAACTTGCGCCTGCGCACTTCCTATCCGCTGCTGCCGTGGATCGGTGTCATCGCCCTGGGTTACTGCATCGGCCCCTGGTTCGCACGCCCGGCCTCGGCCACCGTGCGTCAGCGCCATCTGTTACTGGCCGGGGCCAGCGCATTGACCGGTTTCATCGCACTGCGCCTGGTCAACGGTTATGGCGAGGCACATTGGGTGCTCCATGAAAGCACCACACACACCCTCATGAGTTTCTTCAACATCACAAAGTACCCGCCTTCCCTGCTGTTCCTCTCGCTGACGCTAGGGGTGGGCCTGTTGCTGCTGCTTGGCTTTGAGCGGGCTCGGCAACGCAAGTGGATCAGTACTTTGGCGGTATTTGGCGCGGCACCGATGTTCTTCTACCTGCTCCATCTTTACGCGCTGAAAATGCTGTATCTGACCCATGTGGCGTTGTTCGGTTTGAATCAGGGCAACTACTTCGGTTTCGCCAGCATCTGGGCGGTGTGGCTGACGGCCGCACTCCTGGCTATAACGCTGTATCTACCTGTGCGCTGGTTTGCCGCATTGAAGGCTCGTCGTCGTGATATCGCCTGGCTCAAATACTTCTGATCAGAGTACAGGTTCGTAACGGGCGGCTTGCAATAGTGCGTAGACAGCGACTCGCTGTCAGGCCGCCCGCTCCAGTGCATCCAGCAAGCCCGCGTACTCCAGCGAGAGTCTGTGGCGCGGGGCCAGATGCACGATGGGAACAGACACTTCGTGAGACTCGCGCATCTTGACGGAACTGCTGAGATAAATCGGCAGCACTGGCAAGCCTTCGGCCAACAGCTCATTGACGAGAGTCTGGTGTAACCCGGTGTGCCCGGTGAACTGGTTCACCACCACCCCTTCCACTTCAAGGGACTCATTGTGATCGAGTCGCAGTTCTTCGACTTGAGCGATGACCCGGTAGATCGCCTGGCGAGAAAAACTGTCGCAATCGAATGGAATCAGCAACCTGTCCGCCGCCACCAAAGCGCTGAAGGTGTAGAAGTTCAGCGATGGCGGCGTATCGATATAGATGCGCTCATAATCCTCGGACAGTTCAACCAGCAACTTGCGCAGCTTGTTGATCTTGAACTTGCTCTCGAGTCTTGATTGCAGGTCTGCCAGATCGGGACTCGCCGTCACCAGGTGGAGGTTGTTGTAATGGGTCTCGGTGATGGACACCCGATTGCGCCTGCCTTCGAAGCCGCCGGACAACGTCTGTTTGAAGAAATCGGCTATGCCGGCAGGAATACGCTCGTTGCTCAGCCCCGTGAGGTAGTGAGTCGAGTTTGCCTGGGGATCGAGATCAACCAGCAGCGTTCGGTACCCTTCGGCAGCACTCACAGCGGCAAGATTGCAGGCGATGCTGGATTTTCCAACGCCGCCTTTTTGATTGAATACGACACGACGCATAAGGCTTGCTCATCCATGAAAGGCCAAAGGCCATCTGTAATAAATGTAATCACTCATGTCAATTCTATGACTGCATTATTACAGTTTCACGACAGGGGTTGCCTGAAGGCGCGGACTAGAGCATTCCACACCCATTCACGACTTGAATCGTACTGCCGACTATTCTGAAGCCAAGTCTGACTTCAACCGTGCGACGTCAGGTCCGAAGCACTACTTGGCCCTTTGGGAAACCGATATGACAGATCCGCAAGATAAACCCGACTCCGACGAGGGTTTAGCTCAGATGCTTATAGGGAAAGGTCCCTGCACCTATCTATTGCTGCTCTTGCTGGGATTGATCCTGCTGTTTCCCTTTCTCGAGGAAGGTCTATTTGCTCGTACGTTGCTTGGCATTCTGTTTTCAATGGTGCTGCTCGTGGGTGCTTTCGCCACCAGGCAGACTCGGCGGGGCTTCATCCTCAAGCTGGGTCTGGCGTTGCTTGGGGTTGGTCTTCAATGGGCGGCGTTGTTGGCTGGGAGTACCGCGATTCTTGGCCTTGCCGGGATAGCTTATACGGCGTCTCTTGCCGTCTCGTTTAGCGCAGTGCTTCGCTATATTCTGAAGCGAGGGCCAATTTCTGCCGACAAGCTGCATGGCGCGCTTGCGGGTTACATCATGCTGGCCTTCGTCTGGTCCTTCGTTTATGCCCTGGTCGAAGTATCCAGCGCTGGTTCATTCGGCCCTGGCCACCTCGACTTCACACAGCCCGGCACGTTCTTCAAGCTGATCTATTTCAGCTTCACGACACTCACAACCACCGGTTACGGTGATTTTATCCCGTTGACCAACCATGCCCGTTCACTGGTGATGGTCGAAGAATTTTCCGGCGTTTTTTACGTGGGTGTCGTGATTGCGCGGTTTGCCGGTCTTTATCCATCGAATCAGGCCAAGTGAAAGAACCGAATGCATCAGGCTTTTTCGTCTAACGTGAATTGAAGCGTTTGCATGATCTATTCCCCTGATAATGGAGTTCGACGATGAAAACTTTCGCTTCCTGGCTGTCGGTTACGTTTCTTGGGCTGGTGCTTGGCGGCTGTGCCGCGGTCGGCGCCGGGAGCGGAGGCGCTGGCGAGACACAGATTCGTTCGGGGAAAATCGAGCAGATTACACTCACCCAGATGCAGACCAATCACGATAGCGGCGTCGGCGCCATATTGGGCGGTCTTGGCGGTTTAGCCTTGGGAAGCCTGGTCGGCCAGGGAACCGGTCGGGATGTGGCGATGGTTGCCGGCGCCCTCGCCGGCGGGGTTGGCGGCAATTACGTCGAAAAGAAAAAGTATGATCAGCCCGTAGACGCTCAGCAGATCATCGTCCGGACCCAAAGCGGCGTACTGGTTCAGGTGACCCAGCCAATCAATCCGGCGCTGACAAAAGGCCTGAACGTTTATGTCGAGGGCAGCGGTAACGATGCGCGGGTAGTGCCGCAAAGTTAGTGGCGGCAACAATCGCGAAGCAGACAGGCCCGTCAGAATGCCGCTCGAACCGTCAGCAATGAAAGTCGGTGTCATCTCCGACACCCACGGCCTGCTTCGCCCCGAAGCCATCGCCGCCCTGCTGGGCTGCGATGGCATCATTCACGCCGGCGACATCGGCAGCGCACACATCCTCGACCAATTGGCGGCCATTGCACCGGTGCACGGGGTGCGTGGCAACAATGACCTGGACGCGCCCTGGGCGCGCGAGCTGCCCGACTGTCTGCGCCTGGACCTCAACGGCTGGAAGGTGCTGCTGGTGCATGACATCGCCGACGTTGCAATCCATCCAGATGAGCGTATCGACCTGGTGATCTGCGGCCACTCCCATAAACCAGGCATCGAATGGCGCGGCGAACGACTGTTCCTGAATCCGGGCAGCGCCGGGCGTCGACGCTTCAAGCTACCGGTCACCCTCGCGCTGCTGGACCTGTCTGCACAGTCAATCGAACCTCGGCTGGTGTCACTGCTCGACTGATTCAACGGCCTGGTACCGCCCTACCTCCGCGCGGGCCATACAGCGCCAAGCCGAAAACAATTCAAAAATTGAACAACGACTGCCCCCTCGAACGCATGGGCCATCGTTTCACGACTCGTCGGCAACCACCCTGACCCTGTGGCAGTCGGACGGCCCAAGCTTCTGACCGCTTGAGGAGCGAACTTCAATCGGCATCAGGGTCTGGCCGCGCTCGTTGTCCAGCAGCACAGAACGCGTCTCTTCGCGCTTGAACAGGTAACGTTCACCCCACTGCCGCATGCTGACCACCACCGGAAAGATCGCCCGCCCTTTTTCCGTAAGCACGTATTCCTTGTAGGCACTACCGTCTGACGCGGGTTGAACCTCGAATACACCGACCTCAACCAGGGTTTTCAAGCGTGATGCCAGAATGTTCTTGGCCACCCCCAGGCTTTTTTGAAATTCGCTGAATCGGCGAATACCGTCGAATGCGTCGCGGATGATCATCAGCGACCATCGATCCCCAATGGCCTCCAGTGTTCTGGCTACCGGGCATTCGCTGCTGTGGGATGAAGTGTCTTCGACCATCGTATTGACCTTCCGGATGAGGATTGCCGGGCCTGCCGGGCCTGCCGGGCCTGCCGTGCAATCCCGAGCAAAGTGGTTGCAATTTAAAACCTGATTCGATAACAATGCAATCAGGTTTTAAATTAAAACCAGTTTAGCGCCACGGAGGCTCATGTGACAGCCGATGCCGATTCAGCCACCTGCCCTTTCGCCACACAGGCTCCGGGCCTGCCCTCTACGGATAATGGAGAAAGTGCCCGCGCAGACAGCTCTGCCGGGCTTTCTCCGTCACTTACGCTGTTGTTTTCCGTCACCTGCGCGCTTGCGGTCGCCAACGTGTATTTCGCTCAACCCCTGCTCGACTCAATGGCGCAGAGCCTGGGGGTTGCCTCATCGATGATCGGGGTCGTGGTGACGGCTACCCAGGTCGGTTACGCGCTGGGGTTGCTGTTCATCGTCCCACTGGGTGACTTGCTCAACCGCAAGGGGTTGATCCTGACGCAAGTACTGCTGTCTGCGATTGCACTGGCGGGGGTCGGTGCAGCGCAGCAATGGCTGACCCTGTTGGGCGCCATGGTCATCGTGGGATTGCTGGCGGTGATGGTTCAAGTGCTGGTGGCCTATGCCGCCGTGCTGGCAACACCGTCACAACGGGGCCAGGCCGTGGGCACCGTCACCAGCGGCATTGTCCTGGGCATTCTCCTGGCGCGGTTTACCTCTGGGCTGATCGCCGACCTGGCCGGCTGGCGCGCCGTGTATTTCGTTTCGTCGGGCTTGATGCTGGCCCTCGCGGCGGTGTTCTGGAAAGTGCTTCCCGCCACAGTGTCTCCACGCAACCGAAACACCTACCCGGCACTCATCCGTTCGATGTTCAGGCTGTTCATGACCGAACCGGTCTTGCGCATCCGGGGCTTGCTGGCCTTGCTGATCTTTGCCGCGTTTTCGGTGTTGTGGACATCCATGGTGCTGCCATTGAGCGCGCCTCCGCTGTCGCTGTCGCACACAGCCATCGGCCTGTTCGGCCTGGCCGGCGTCGCCGGTGCTCTTGCTGCCAGAAGCGCCGGTCGCTGGGCCGACGAGGGGCTGGGGCAACGCGTGACCGGCCTTTCGCTGGTGATCCTGACGCTGTCCTGGTTGCCCATCGCGTTCGCGCAGACATCACTGATCGCGCTGGTGTGCGCAGTGGTCCTGCTCGACTTCGCGGTGCAAGCCGTACACGTGACCAACCAGAGCTTCATTTTTGCCGCACGACCGGATGCCCAAAGCCGCATGGTGGGCGCCTACATGTGCTTTTACTCGGTGGGCAGCGCACTGGGCGCCGCGGCCGCGACCCAGGTTTATGCGCAATGGGGCTGGACAGCCGTCAGCCTGCTGGGTGCCTCGATCAGTGTGACAGCCCTGGTGCTGTGGTTGGTCAGCTGTCATTCCTCAACGATCGATCAAGGAAAATCAGCATGAAAACCCGGCACCTCTTGCTCGCCATTTCGATTGCGGCCATGGGGGGCGTGAATTTCTCGGTGATCAGATTTATCGTCTGCACCAAACGGGGGCTGAGCCGGGACGGCTTCAGTCAGCCCCTTTGCGCACCGCCCGCCTGACCTCGGCCTGTATGGCATAAGCCGGTGCCTCCACGGCATTGAAGTCATGGGTATAGCGCTGGGCAAATCCCTGCACACCCCATTCCTGATATTGCTGCACATGCTTGAGCTCGTGAGCCCAGAGCGCGACGTCCGTTTCTGCGGCTTGGGGGTCGCGAAAGAGGATGATGTCGATCAGCGTCACGGCGCCGACATCGGGGTTCTGCAGCATGGCTGTGGCGGCGCTGAATTGGCCGTTGTCGCTGATTTTGTAGCGCGCGGCATCGAGGACGCCGGGATCGTACCAGGGCAGCAGTTGCTCACGGATGTGCGCAGGAATGGGTTGGGTACCGGCGGTGGCGGCTTCATCGCGGGCCTGGGTCAGCCACAGCGCCAGGGCCGGCGTCGCGATCTGGTAAACGTCCTCGGGTACCACGTCCGGCAGGCAGATGCAGCCGTCCAGGCACACCTGTCTCTCGCCAGCCGGGCAGTCGCTGGTCTGGGCCGGCACGTCAAGCGCCAGGCAAAGCACAAACAGCGCCACCAGGGGCGTGGTGATGGGCAGCATTCGGCGCACTCCATGCAGCGGACTGTGGTGAACCGGTTCCGGGTCAGGCATTGACCTGGAGTTCATGCAGCAGAAACCCCAGTGATTGCGGGGCTGCGCAATGGCTTTTTTCCGAGCGTTGTTCATCCCATGGCATCGCGTCATCAGTGCAGAAATCTCCAATGCACTCCATGCTCAGCCCGGCATCGAGCAGTCCGAGCGGAATCCAGAAATAAGGTGTTTCGCGAAGAACATTAGGCACGGTCGAGCCACATCGCGAGCAAAAATCATTTCTGTACCCGGTGGATTTGCGCCAACCGGTGATCGCCTCTTGCCCGTCTTCCCATCGAAAGTCGCGAGCGTTGACCAGTGTGGCGAGATTATGGCCGACCCCGGTTTGCTTGCGGCACAGCGTGCAATGGCAGCGATAGAAAAATCGTGGTTCAACCGCGAGGGAAAAGCGTACCGCCCCGCAAAGACATTGCCCTGATGCCATGAGTCTCTCCCTTGAAAATGTTCATCCGTATTGGCTTGCGCCATGATATCCGCTTGATCCCTGACGGCCGAGCAGTTCACTCGCCAACAGCGCCTTCAACGCCATCGGCCTGGCAAGGTGATAACCCTGGGCCTGCCCTGCGCCCATTTCACGCAGCAGCTCCAGCGTCGCTTCATCTTCGACGCCTTCGGCCACCACACTCAGGTCCAGCGACTCGGCCATCCGCACAATCGCCCGGACGATCGCGCGACTGCGGGAACTGCTGGTCAGCTCGAGGATGAACGACTTGTCGATTTTCAAACCGCTGAAACGGTACTGATGCACATAGCTCAGGGAAGAAAACCCTGCGCCGAAGTCATCGAGCACCACCGACATGCCGTTGTCGGCCAGTTGCTGCATGGTCTGTCGGGCGATCGCCGGCTCGGCGACCAGCGCCCCTTCGGTCAGTTCCAGGCAGATCCGCGACGGCGACACCTGGTGCTGCGCCAAGAGTTCCAGCACCTCACTGGCGAAGTCGGGGCGCGTCATGCTGTAGCTGGAACAGTTGACGTGAACCGCAGGCCAATTGGCGTGCTCGGGCTGCGCGAGGATTGCGGCAATGCTGGTCAGCATGTACAGGTCCAGTCGACCGATCAGGCGCAAGCCTTCGACATCCGGCAGAAACTCGCCCGGCGCGATCACCCGGCCGCCCGGCTGATGCCAACGGATCAGCGCCTCCAGGGCCAGCAGCTCGCCGGTTTCGACGCTGACGATCGGCTGGAAATACGGCAGCAGTTCGTCAGTACGCTTGAGCGCGTTGCGCAAGGCCCCTTCACGCTCGACCTGGTCCGAGACTTCACGGCGCACTTCCTGGTTGAACACCGCGTAGCTGTCGCGCCCGGCACTCTTGACCCGGTACATCGCCGCATCGGCATCGCGCAGCAAGTCGGCGGGCTCGTGATGGAACTGACTGTCGGCGCTGACGATACCGATGCTGCAGGAAGAAAAAACCTCATGGCCGTTGATGAAAAACGGCAGGTCGAACGCCACCAGGATCCGTTCGGCGATTTCGATCATCACATCCAGCGGGGCCTCGGGCGCCAGTACCGAAAACTCATCGCCCCCCAGGCGTGCCAGCATGTCGGTCTCGCGCAGACAACCGCGCAATCGCTGGGCCGCCTGCATCAACAGCAGGTCGCCAAAATGGTGGCCGAAGCTGTCGTTGACCATCTTGAAGCGGTCCAGATCGATGAACATCACCGCCAGGTGCCCGCCCTCGCTGCCGAACCGCGACCAGGCCAGATTGAGGCGCTGTTGCAGGTAGGTGCGATTCGGTAGCCCGGTCAGCGCATCGTGGGCGTTTTCGTGCTGCAACTTGGCATTGGCGTGATCGAGCTCGCGGGTGCGGCTCTGCACCCGCGCTTCGAGCTTGAGGTTGGCGGCATGGATCGCTTCAGCGGCCGTGCGTCGCGACAGCGCTGTATCGATGTGCCGCGACACGAACGTCAGCAGTTCCTGATCACGCGGGGTATAGCGCACCTGCGAGGTATAGCTTTGCACCGCCAGCACGCCACGCACCGCGTCGTCTTCGAACAAGGGAATGCCCAGCCAGGAGTAAGAGCGCACAGACTCATGGGCAATTTCGATTTCACCTTGCGCGTGCAATCGTTCGGCCTCGGCAACGTCGATCAGGCAAGGTCGGCGCTGACGGATCACATACTCGGTCAGGCCTCTGCGCCCTCGCCGTGCCGGCGGGCAGGTCGTCTTCCGTTCATCCACGTAATAGGGAAAAGTCACTTCGCCGGTGGCGTCGTCGAACAGCGCAATATAGAAGTTCTGCGCGAACAGCAGATCACCGACGATGCCATGCAGGGTCTTGAACAGCTCGGCCATGTCACCGGGCTGGCTGGACAGTTCGGCAATCTGGAACAGCGCGCTCTGCAGATGTTCGGCGCGTTCCCTTTCCGCCACTTCCTGGCGCAATGCATCGTTGAGTGCGGACAGTTCCAGGGTACGACGCATCACCGTTTCTTCCAGGTCCTCCCGGTGCAGGATCCGGTCCAGCGCCATGGCCACGTGACGGGCGACCACCAGAAACAACGCGCGGTCTTCAGCGCTATAGACACGCGAAACGTCGTAGACCTGCATCGCCAGCATGCCAAACACGTCGTCCGAGGCATTTTTCAACGGTGCGCCCATCCAGAACTCGGGACGGTCACCCACGCAGTGGAAACGGTTTTGTGCCTGGGCCGCGAGAATGCCGGCGGCGTCGATCAGCAATGGCTGGCCAGTGGTCAACACCTGCCCGGTCAACGACAGGCGCGAAGTGTCCAGGTATTCATGGTTTTCCGATTCCAGGGCATCGACGTCGATGATGTCGACGTAATACGGGTAATCGATCTTGCCAGTGTGCGGGTTATACAGCGCGAGATAGAAGTTCTCGGCGTCGATCAGGCTGGCCAGCAGACGGTGAACCCCCACCAGGAACACAGAACGGTCACGGGTCGAACTGGCCAGATAGGTAATTTCATACAGCACACGCTGGGTGATCTGCGCACGGGCCAGGGTATTGGTCTGTAGCTCGATGCCCAGGCGCCGGGCAAAGTCCGCGAACGCAGGTTCAGCAGCTTCATTGACGGGTGCGAGCAGCCAACCCAGCTCACTTTCGCCTCTGCCGGTCGGCCAACGATGCAGGTTCGAAGTCCGGCAAAAGGCTTCAAACGCCTCATTGGCAATGCTCGAAGGCCATTGCGCCTGCGGGTCGCCTTGCCCGACCCAATGCATTTGTTCGCCGGCGCGGTAGAACACCCAGGCAGTGCTGTGGGCCCAGTGGCGCGCTGAGTCCAGCACGTGTTCGATCGAGTCGTCGTTGCCGGCGTAAGCCATGCCGACAGCATCAGGATTCACCATGGGTTGGAGCGCGGCCACTTCGCAATGGCTCGAATGCCGCCGGGAGTCGGTCAATGTACGAAAACTCATCAGGGCTCCCTGAGCCAAATACTGCCGAAACTCACTGACTGATTGCTAGCAATGTGCCATCTAGTTTCACATTTATGTAAAGCTTATAGCGGTTTTTTTCAATGATTTGTTCACTTTAGTGCCAGGTATGAGACGGGCTGCAAATTATTCGCTGCGTATTGCTGTCCATGGAATGTCTGAGCCATCGGGCACAGGTTCTGCGGTGGGCCAGGTTTAACTGCAGCGCCCCATAACACCCTGCTTTTCAATGGCGTTGAACCTGTCAGTCGTCATTGTCATCGCGATCACGGTAGCGACGGTGATCGCGATCATAGTCGCTACGATCATAGCCACGACGATCATAGTCACGGTCATAACCTCGATCATCGTTCCCTCTCCAGTCGTCACCACGTCGATGATCATGATCGTGATATCGCCCGTACCGTTCTCCGTCATCCCAATGCGGGCCGCAGCCTCCCAACAACACGGCGCTGGAAATGGCCAAGATCAAGATTGCTGCGCGATTCATGAAAACGTCCTGAATGTCGGGATTATGGAAGGGTCACGGCTGCTCGAGACGTTCATCCGGAGCCTTGGCTATGACCATTGGGTAACTCAATGATTCCGTTGGGAAATACAAACAAGAGATGGTCACTCCCAGCGATCACGCCATCGAATGCGCGCCGGGACCAACCGGGCCTGTCATCAATAGCCAAGGGGCTGTCGTCGAATGAAAAGCGCCCCTGACACGGGGGTTATCTAATGGCAGTACTGAAAAGGTCTCTGGCGACGAGTCGACGTAAGCGACGGCTGCGCCGGAGTCACGAGTTGCCTGGAACACCAGGCAGGAGAACAACAATATGAAATTCGTGAAAACTCTTCTGGCTGCCGTACCCCTCATGGCGCTGGCCATCGATGCCCAGGCCTATGTCTCGAGCCAGGAAGCCGCCCGGCTGGGCAGCAGTCTGACGTGGGTGGGAGCCGAAAAAGCCGGTAATGCCGATGGCTCCATTCCGCCCTACAACGGCGGCCTGACCACTGCCCCGCCCGGCTACAAGTCCGGCGACAGCATGCGCCCGGACCCCTTTGCGGGCGAAAAACCGCAGCTGGTGATCAACGGCAAGAACGTCGATTCGTACAAAGGCATGCTCACCGCCACGACCGTAGCATTGGCCAGGCGCTACCCCGGCTTTCGCATCGACGTGTATCCGACCCACCGCACGGCTTCGCTGCCCCAGGCAGTACTGGACAACAGCCGCCGCAATGCCACCCATGCCAGGTCCCTCAACGGCGGGATCGCCATCGACAATGTGATGCCCGGGGTGCCGTTCCCGATCCCGCAATCAGGTGCCGAAGCGATGTGGAACTTCCTGCTGCGCTACCAGGGCGTCAACATCCATTCCAAGTACGACTCCTGGACGGTCGACACAGCCGGCGTACCGAGCCTTGCGGTCACCGGCGAGGCATTCGTCTCCTTCCCGATCTACGAGAACATGTCCAAGCCGTTCAACAGCTCGGACATTTATTATCAGTTGAAATTGTCCTATACCGGGCCTGCGCGCCGAGCCGGCGAGTCGATCATGCTCAAGAACGCCACCAATGCAACGGAGTTTCCCGGCCGCGCCTGGCAATACATGCCGGCCCAGCGCCGGGTCAAACAGATTTCGATCCTGGCCTACGACACCCCTAACCCCGGTACTGCCCGTGCGCTTGAGCTGTATGACTGGACGCTGGTCGGCAAGCAGGAAATGATCGTGCCCTACAACACCTACAAGCTCACCTACGCTCGCGACGCCAAATCCCTGACCACGCCGAATTTCATTGCCCCGGATTTCGTTCGCTGGGAAAAACATCGGGTCTACGTCGTGGAGGGCAATCTCAAGCCCGGTGCAAAGCACATCTACCACAAGCGCCGCTTTTACCTGGATGAAGATACCTGGGCCGCGGTGGCCTCCGACCAGTACGACACCCGTGGCCAGCTGTATCGTGGCTCCTTCGCTTTCTTCAGCCAGAGCTATGACCAGCAAGTCCCGGATGCCACGCCCTTCATGACGTACGACCTGTCGAAAGGCACCTACAACATCAATGGCGTGGTCGGCCCTCATGGCGGCATCCGCTACATCGAGCCACTATCGACGGCACAGTGGGTGCCGGAGTCCATGGCGGGTGCCGGTATTCGCTGAGTGGGTGGTGACAAGGCCCCCTGATTCGAAAAAGGGGGCTGGCTCTGCCGGGATCAGCTGTCGCAGGCAACAACCGGGTCTTGAGCGGATTCGGCAGCCAGCTTCAACCGGTCAGCCTTGCTGATGTACTTATCCTTGTTTTGCGGTGCCAGTTTGGCACTGGCCTTTTTCGCGTGAGCCTTCAGCAGCTGCTTTATTTTCTTGCGACGATTCATGTTTTTCTGCTCAACCGGTATTTCTTGAATGATATCAGCTTAAACATTCAAGCCGCGCTGCCACATTCCCCATAACTGGGGTACTTCACCCACCCTTCCGGGTAATCACCACCATTTTGGAGGAATATCCCCCCCTTCTGCTGCCGGCCCCCCAGACAACAACTTGTTCATTTACCTGGATTTTTTCTTTTTCCGGGTGATGGCTCATTAGTTGCACGTCCCCCACTTGTGCCCATAACAGCAGTCGTCCCGGACAGGGAGACGACGGGACATCACGCGAGGGGTGAAACATGAAACGCACGACTCAACCAGGCAATTCCTTCTACTTGCTGCGCAAAACAAGCCTGCCTTGTGCGATGTTCTTTACCCTGGCCACGGCAGACGCCGCACCACTGGATGATTTCGGCCCGCCACCACCGACGGACCCCTCGGCGTATACCAACCCGCCGGCCGCCCCCC
>NZ_JBYSYZ010000069.1:0-15088 GCF_058783925.1 Pseudomonas sp. FW305-70 | reverse complement strand
CCAGCAATGTTGTCGACTGACACACCGCTTTCGCGAGCAAGCCCGCTCCCACAGGTCATCAGCGAATTCCAGATTGCGCAGGATTTGGTGCTTTACTGAGAAGACTCAAGATCCCACCGAGAACCCCGGCATGAATCGCAACGACCTGCGCCGCGTGGACATGAACCTGCTGGTGATTTTCGAAACCCTGATGTTCGAGAAGAACCTGACCCGGGCCGGGGAAAAACTGTTCCTCGGCCAACCCGCTGTCAGTGCGTCGCTGGCCAAGCTGCGCGATCTGTTCGACGACCCGCTGCTGGTGCGCAACGGTCGGAGCCTGGAGCCGACTCCGCGGGCGTTGCAGATTCTCAAGGAGTTGCAGCCGGCGATGGACACCATTTCCGGGGCGGTCAGCCGGGCCAAGGATTTCGAGCCCTCCACCAGTCGCGAGGTGTTTCGCATCGGCCTGTCCGACGACGCCGAATTCGGGCTCTTTCCGCCACTGCTCAAGCAGATTCGCGAAGAAGCGCAGAACGTTGTGGTGGTGGTGCGCCGGGTGAATTTCCTGCTGATGTCGTCGATGCTGGCCAGCGGCGAGATTTCCGTCGGTATCAGCTACACCACGGAGTTGCCGGCCAACGCCAAGCGCAAGAAATTGCGCGACCTGAGTGTGAAGATCCTGCGCGGCGATGACCGTCCCGGCCCGCTGACCCTTGACGAGTTCTGCGAACGCCCTCATGCACTGGTGTCGTTTTCCGGGGATCTGAGCGGCGCCATCGACAATGACCTGGCCCGCATCGGCCGTTCGCGCCGGGTGGTGCTGGCGGTACCACAGTTTGCGGGTTTGCGGGCGTTGCTGGCGGGGACTGACATGCTCGCCACCGTACCGGATTACGCGGCCAGTGCGCTGATCGAAGGCAGCAGCCAGTTACGGGCGGACGATGCGCCCTTTGAGATCAACCTGTCCGAACTGTCGATGGTCTGGAACGGGGTCAGCGATAACGATCCGGCAGAACGCTGGTTGCGTTCGAAAATTGCACAGCACATGGCGGCGCCACCGTCGGGGCATTGATCGACTGCAGGAGCACCGGCTCGGATTCGCGCAGGTACACCGGCATGTCGGTCACCGGTGGCATGGCCGGAATCTCGAAGTACATCTGCACCACCCAGCCGCGGTGGTAGCTGGCGTGGTTGACCACATGCATCAGCATCGCGCCGGCGCTCATGGTGCCGCTTTCGCCCGAGACAAAGGTGAACTCCACCGGTTTGTCCAGGGAGGCATCGGTTTGCCGGGCGCTCCAGTCGCAGTACCAGCGATCGATCTCTTTTTGCGCCTGGCGCAGTTCGGACAGGTCGGCATGCAGCAGATCGTGCGAGGTCTTGAAGCCATGTCCCCGGCCTTCAAGGTGCGCCCGCCAGATGCAATCCACCACGTAGACATGATTGAGGGTGCCGATCATGTTGTTGAACACCGACACCCGTTGTTTTTTGACTTCGCCCGGAGGAAGCGCCGCAAGGCTGTCAAACAGACGCTGATTGGCCCAGCGTTTGTAATCGGCCAGCAGGCAGGCAGTGCGTACAGTGATCATCAGAGGTCTCCGATGGCAGTAAGCGCACTCCCTAGCATAGACCCGATGCCCGCAATGCAGGGCCAGCACTGATCATCGGTCGTCAAGGCGTTTCACCGCGTGCCTGGCAAGCGCCAGGCAACTGGTCAGCCCCGGTGACTCGATGCCGAACAGATTCACCAGCCCCGGCACGCCATGTTCGGCGCATCCGCTGACGAGAAAGTCGGCGGCCGGCTCGGTCGGCCCGCTGATTTTCGGGCGAATGCCGCTGTAGGCCGGTTGCAGGCTGTTGTCCGGCAAACCCGGCCAATAACGGCGGATCGCCTGATAAAAACCCTCGGCCCGACGGGGCTCGACGCGGTAATCAATGTGCTCGACCCATTCGACATCCGGCCCGAAGCGCGCCTGTCCACCCAGGTCGAGCGTCATGTGCACGCCCAGTCCCGCACTCTCCGGGGCCGGATACACCAGGTGCCGAAAGGGTGCCCGGCCGCTGAAACTGAAATAGCTGCCCTTGCACAGATGCGCCTGGGGCACGCACTGTTCAGGCAGACCGACGATCGTGCGCGCCACTTGGGGAGCGGACAGCCCCGCGCAGTTGATCACTTCGCGGCAGCGCAGGGTCATGGGTTGGCTGCCGCCCATGTGCAGCTCGAAGCCCTGGTCGATGCACAGGGCCGAGAGCAACGGCGTGTGCAAGGCCAGCGTCGCACCGCACCGCTCCGCGTCGCCCTGAAGTGCCAGCATCAGCCCGTGGGAATCGACGATGCCGGTAGAGGGCGACCACAGTGCCGCGACGCAGGACAACGCCGGTTCAAGCTCCCGGGCCTGCGGGCCATCCAGCCATTGCAGGTCATCGACACCATTGACACGCCCCTGCTGCAACAGGCGCTGCAAAGCCGCCTGCTGCTGCTCGTCGGTGGCCACGATCAGCTTGCCCACGCGCCGGTAATCGACACCGTGCTCATCGCAATAGGTGTAGAGACGCTGCTTGCCCGCCACGCACAACCGCGCCTTGAGGCTGCCGCCCGGGTAATAGATGCCGGCGTGAATCACTTCTGAATTACGCGAACTGATGCCCGCGCCGATGCCCGTCCCGGCCTCGACCACCAGCACGTCCCGCCCGCTCATGGCCAAGGCCCTGGCCACCGCCAACCCGACGACGCCGGCCCCGATCACCACGCTTTGAATATCGACGCTCAACGCCCCTGCCCTCTCACAGCTGTTCTCACCGGCGACGTCACGGAACTCTCGTCGACTGCCACGTATCCTAAACTATGTGGTACATCCCTTATGCTTCAGGCTGTCGGAGGACACCGTCATGCGCCGCCTATTTATCATCTCTGCACTGGTACTTTGTTTACCCGCAGGCTCGGCTCTGGCCGATGTGGATGCCAAAGATGTCGCTACCTCGGCCGGGGTTTCCGCCTCGCTGTACTCAACATTCAAAGACGACAAACTCATGATTCCCGCCCGGGATGACGCCTCCAGCTTCGTCGCCAGCGGCGGTGCGATTCGTGGTGCTTACCTGGAGTCGGTGTTGAAAAAGATCCGTCAGGACAATCCCGCCCTCAACAACGCAAGCGACGAAGACCTGGCCCGCGCCATCCTCGTCCAGGAAGGCGTTGCCGCCGATCACTGAAGATCGTCATCGCCAGCGGTGGGGCTTGTGACACCGGGATAGCGTTTCCAGCCCTGCCTCGCGTGTGTGCCAGTGGACATGCGTGCCCACCCGGCCACGAGCTGCGCGTTGATACTCACCCCGCCACACACCACGATCACCACGTCATGGGCGTCGGCAATCGCCGGGTGATCCAGGTAGGCGATCGCCAATGAAACGCCGCACGCCGGCTCGACCAGCTGACGCAAATCATTGGCGTAACGCACCACGCCCATGATCGCCTCATCATCACTGAGCACCACGCACTCATAGGGGAAATCGCCGATGTGCCTGACCGGCCAGGCGGCCACTTGCGCGGCCCCCAGTGATGTAGCGACCGTGTCTATTTTCGGCAATCTGACGGGATGCCCGGCCGCCACCGCCACAGCGAACGACGCCGCGCCTTCGGTTTCGCAGGCGACGATGCGGCAATCGGTGTGCCGATGACGAATCAGGCCGGTGAGCAACCCGGCCAGCAAGCCACCACCGCCCACCGATGCCACCAGCACATCCACTGGCGGGCAGTCGGCAAGGATTTCATCGATCATCGTGCTGTGCCCTTCCCACAACACCGGGTGGTCGAAGGCCGGCACGAATTCACTGCGTGGGTCCTGGGCGAGTTCACGGGCCCATTGATTGGCTTCGTCCCAGACCTTGCCGTGCTCGATCACCTCGGCGCCGGTCTTGCTGATCCGCGCCCGGGTGCTGTGGGGGGTGGTGTGCGGCACCACGATGCAGGCCTTGAGCCCCAGGCAGGCCGCGGCCATGGCCGTGGCCAGTCCCGCGTTACCGCCGGAGGGACAGACCACCTTGCGCTTGCCCTGCTGCGCCGCCCGGCTGCACAGCAAGCCGATGCCGCGTATTTTGAACGAGCCGCCAGGTTGCAGGTTTTCCAGTTTCAGCCAGATACGGCGGGTCGGGGTCGAGAGGCCAGGGTGCAGAATCAAAGGCGTGCGGATGTGAAGCATGTCGGTTCCTGTTACACGCCACCGGCTCGCCGAACAGATCGACGAGCCAGCGGTGAACGGTCCTCTCATGCAAGTTTAGTTCACCCGGTCCGGGGGCCGTCTCAGCGATAGCGCGGCGCCGCCACGCAATTGCCAAACAACCCGGACAGCGTCTTGCGCTGGGCTTCGTAACCATCCCACTGGCTGCCATCGTGCAGGCCCGGGATGGTCACTGTCTCACCGGCCGCCAGGCCCGCGAGCGCGGCATCGACCATGTCTTCGGCGGACATTACGATCTCCTGCGGCAGATTTTCCACCGGGTTGCCGGCCTCGCTCCAGAAATCGGTGGCGGTCGCCCCCGGCAACACCGCCTGGACGCGTACGCCTTTGTCCGCCAGTTCATGCTGCATCGACTGGCTCAGGGCCAGGACAAACGCCTTGGTCCCGCCGTACACGCCGTTGAGGATTTCCGGGGCGATGGCGACGATGGAGGCGATATTGACCAGGGTGCCGGCGCCCCGGGCGACGAAGCCCGGTACAGCGGCGTAGGCCAGGCGCATCAACGCCGTCACGTTGAGGCTGACCATCGCTTCCATGTCGTCCACGGGACTGGCCAGCAGCGGCATGACGCCACCGACCCCGGCGTTGTTGACCAACAAGGTGATGCTGGCGTCGTTGCGCAGGATCTGTTCGACCCGCAGCGAATCCGCCTTGTTCGTCAGGTCGGCGGCCACCACCTCCACGGTGCGCCCGGTCTGGTCGCTCAAATGCTTGGCCAGGGCATTGAGTTTGCCCCGGCTGCGGGCCACCAGGATCAGGTCGTAACCCTGGCGAGCCAGACGGTCGGCATACACCGCGCCGATGCCCGAAGAAGCACCGGTGATCAGTGCAGTGCCTTTGGATGAGAGAGCCATGGTGCAATTCCTCTACGGTGAGGCGAGAGATTCGCCGGGTGCAGACCGTTATAAAGGGACTTACGCCCGTCTCAAATGACGTTTAAAGTACGTTTTTAGGACATAACCGTTTGAGTACAGGCCGATGATCAGCGTGGCGTTCGTGGTTTTCGAGGGTTTTCAGTCCATGGCGCTGGCCGCCATGCCGGTGTTCGAATACGCCAATTTCAGCGCCGCACAGACCCTGTATGACGTGCGCGTGCTGTCGGAAAACGGTCACACCCTGCGCGCCTCGGGTGGCTTGAGCGTTTGCACCGAGGCCTTCGACGGGCGCGTGTTCGACACCGTCATCGTGGTCGGCGGCGACTCGATCGTCGAACAGGCGCCCGAGGCCGTGCTGGAGTACCTGAAGGCCAGCATCCACAGCGCGCGCCGCACCGCGTCGATCTGTTCCGGGGCGTTCGTCATGGCCCAGGCCGGCTTGCTCGACGGACGGCGAGCCACCACCCATTGGGCCTACGCCCGGGAACTGCAGGCGCGGTTTCCGGCGATCAAGGTCGAGGCTGATCGCATTTACGTGATCGACGGCTCGATCTGGACTTCGGCCGGCATGACCGCGGGTATCGACCTCGCACTGGCCATGGTGGAAAAGGACCACGGCGCCGAGCTGGCCCGGGCCGTGGCGCAGAAACTGGTGATGTACCACCGCCGCGCCGGCGGCCAGTCACAGCATTCGGCGCTGCTGGAACTGGCGCCGAAATCCGATCGCATCCAGACCGTGCTCGGCTACGCCCAAGAACACCTCGCCCAGCCCCTTTCTGTGGAGCAACTGGCACAAGTGGCCAACCTCAGCCCCCGGCAATTCAGCCGGGCGTTTCGCGCCGAAACCGGGCAATCGCCGGCCAAGGCCATCGAAAACCTGCGTCTGGAGGCGGCGCGACAGATGCTCGAGCGCGGACGCCTGACCCTCGACCAGATCGCCCTGGAAACCGGGTTCACCGACCGCCGACGCATGCGTGAGACCTTTCTACGGGTGTTCGGGCAACCACCCCAGGTGATCCGGCGCAATGCGCGAGCAGAGGTGATTTGATTGCTACCTCGCTGAGATGGGAACCCTCGGTATCTACACTGAACATACCGGAGGTGGTTTTTGGAGGCACCATGAAAATCTCGGCCAAACTGGCGTTTTTCGCCGTCGCCAGCACCCTTGCCTACCTCGCCGTGGCGATCTGGGGGCTGGGCGGTTTCGCGGCTTTCTTCAGCCACGGCTCACTGGTCGTCATTGCCCTGGCCACCCTGATCATGGCCATCGCATCGCTGTTCACCGAGGTCAACCTGAGTTCAGGAGAACGCGAAGACCGGGCCAATCGCTGGGTCCTCCCGGTCTTCGGCGTGATCGGCGTGCTCAGCGGCTTTGTGCCGGCCTATACCGACCGCATCGATTTCTGGACCTTTGGAGGTGAAGGCGTGCGCTGGCTCGGGGCACTGTTGTTCATCGCGGGCGGCGCGCTGCGGTTGTGGCCGGTGTTTGTGCTGGGCAAGCGCTTCAGCGGGCTGGTGGCGATCCAGCCGGGGCACCGACTGGTTACCGAGGGCATTTACCGGCGCCTGCGCAACCCCAGTTACCTGGGGATGATGGTCATCGCCGTGGGCTGGGCACTGGCGTTTCGCTCGGGGGTCGGTCTGCTGCTGGCGGCATTGACCCTGATCCCGCTGATTGCCCGGATTCACTCGGAAGAAGCCTTGCTCAGGGCGCAGTTCGGCAGCGAATACGAAGCCTATTGCGCCCGCACCTGGCGGCTGGTTCCCGGACTTTACTGACTGGAACACTGATCCCCCTGTGGGAGCGGGCTTGCTCGCGAAGGCATAGTGTCAGTCGCTATCAATGTTGACTGATACACCGTTTTCGCGAGCAAGCCCGCTCCCACAGGGGAAATGTGTCGTTCACAAAAACTGCAAACGAATCAGACCGTCGGCATCCACGCTCGCGACAACCCTGTCATACCCCACCAACGTCCCATGCGCCGTCTCGATCGGCTGCTCATGGGTCGCCGTGACAATGACCAAATCCGCCCCCGCCGCTTCTGCCGCCAGAATCCCCACCGTGGCATCCTCAAAAACCAGGCACTGCCCAGGCTCCACGCCCAGGCGCCGGGCCGCGAGTCGATAACCTGCGGGGTCAGGCTTGCCGGCCGTGACGTCTTCGGCAGTCACCATCACCCCAGGCTCGGGAATCCCCGCCGCCGCCATCCGCCGCAGCGCAAGTTCCCGTGGGGCGGAGGTGACGATGGCCCACTGCCTGGCCGGCAAGGACCGCAGGAATTTCGCCGCGCCCGCCACTTCGAATACCCCGTCGACGTCGTCGTTTTCCGCTTCAGTGATCCACGCGGCTTCGGCCTCGGCATCCACCCCGGGCAAGCCCAGGCGCCTGATGGTGTCGATGGCGCGGGCGCCGTGAATGGTCGGCAGGAAGGATTCGACATCGACCCCATGGCGCACGGCCCAGGTGGTCCAGACCCGCTCGGCGGCGGCAATGGACGTCAGGACGGTGCCGTCCATGTCGAACAGAAAGGCACGGTAAGTCGAGTTGAATACAGGGTGATCGGACAAGGAAAGGAACCTCGCAGCTGCCGGACGGATTTGCCCGGCAATGTAGCATCTGCGAACGGCTCAGTTGAGTCGTTTGGACTTGAAGGTCTGGCTCACACAATCGAGCAGCCCACCGATCATCCAGGGTTTCTTGATGAACGAGACCGCGTGTCGCACGCCTGAGCTTTCAGGGGTTTCGAAACCGGACATGATCATGATCGGCTTGTCCGGCCAGCGATCGCCGAACTGGTTGGCCAGGTCCGCGCCATTGAGCGTGCCGGGCATGGTGATGTCTGTCAGCAGCATGCCCACCTGCGGCGCATGCTGTTCCAGATAGATCACTGCCGCATCCGCACTGGTGTGCGGCTCGACGACAAAACCCTCCTCCTGAAGAATCTCGCAGAGAAACTCCAGGATCAGCGGGTCGTCCTCAACCACCAGGATCAACCCGTCAGGACGATGTCCGCCCGCCGTCGGTACTCGACTCATGACCGTGCCGCTCCCTGATTGCCTCAATGATTTCGCGGAATTGGATCCGCTGCCTAAAGGTATGAGCAGCGCAGACCGCGGAAATTCATTTTTGATACAGCCAGGTGACCGGCATCATGCGTCCGGATCAATCATCGATGTCTTTTTTCGGGGCTCAGGTAGTTCGGGGCGACAAAAAACCTGTGGGAGCGAGCTTGCTCGCGAAGGCGTAGTGTCAGTCGCAATCAATGTTGACTGATACGCCGCTTTCGCGAGCAAGTCGAGTCGTCGCACCGCCGCTCCCACAGGGGGTTTCGGTTGTTTGGGATTACTGCGACATCGCGTCCTTTTTCATCGCATCCTTGGACATCGCATCTTTTTTCATCGTGTCCTTGGACATTGCATCCTTGGACATGGCGTCCTTGGACATCGAATCGGTTTTCTTCATCGCATCTTTCTTCATCGCGTCCTTGGACATGGCATCCTTGGACATCGAATCCTTGCTCATGCTGTCGTTGCTCATCGTGTCAGCTGCAAACACGGAGGCAGCGCCAACGGCCAGGCACATGGACAGTACAACGGTGGTCAACTTTTTCATGATGAAACTCCTTGGAGCGTGGGTTGTGGAGGTGTGAAAGAGCCAGGCATCCGTCAGCTGCCACCGAACCAGTTGTAGCCCTGGTCTTCCCAGTAGCCGCCGCTGTAGGTATTGCTGACGAAAATTGCCTGAATGTGTTTGGGGTTCTTGTAGCCAAGTTTGGTGGGCATGCGCAGCTTCATCGGGAAGCCGTACTCGCGCGGCAGCACCGCGCCGTCCCAGGTCAGCGCCAGCAGGGTTTGCGCGTGCAGCGCGGTGGCCATGTCGATGCTGGTGTAGTAGTCGTCGGCGCATTTGAAGCCGACGTATTTGGCGTCGGTGTCGGCGCCGATGCGCTTGAGGAAATCGCTGAAGCGCACGCCGCCCCACCGTCCGATCGCGCTCCAGCCTTCGACACAGATATGCCGGGTGATTTGCTCGGTCTGGGCCATGGCGCGCAGTTCGTCGAGGCGCCAGCTGCGCTTGTCGGCGACCAGGCCGCTGACCTCCAGGCGATAGCTCTCCTCCTCCACTGTCGGTGCCTCGTCGATGCCATAAAAGGCATTGAAGGGAAACGGCCGGGTGATCATCGATGCGGGATAGGTCGGCGCCATGGCGTTGGGGTTGAACAGCCAGCCCTGTACCCGGTCGTTGAAGCGCGACATGGAGGACAGCGCGGTGTCGACGCTTTCGTTGTCGGTGATGTTGCAACCGGACAACATGGCCACGCCGCCGAGGGTCAGGCCACGCAGCAGGAACGAACGCCGCGAGCGGTCTTCGATTTGCGGGGCGAGGATCTTGCGGGCGTCGGTGAGGATCGAAGCTTCGTCCAGCCCGGGGATCTGAATGCGCTTTTTCATGCTTGCTCCTTGCGGCCGACGATCATGGCCAACAACGTTTTCGGTACCAACGCGACCATCAGCAGATGCACTGCCACGAAGGCCACCAACAGCGCCATGGCGAAGAAGTGCACACGGCGTGCGCCTTCGTAACCGAACATCAATTCACGCAGCAGCGGGAACTGCACCGACTTCCACAACACCAGCCCGGAGAGCACCAGCAGCGTGATGTCGACCATCACGAACAGGTAGGCGACACGTTGCACCTGGTTGTAATGGTTGAGGTCGGCGTGTCCGAGTTTTCCGCGCAAGGCGGCCCACAGGTCATGCAGCACGCCGCTGGGCGACACCGGGAAGAAGCGCCGCTTCAGGCGCCCGCTGAACAGGTTGAAGGCCAGGTAGATCAGGCCGTTGATCGCCAGTAACCACATCGCCGCGAAATGCCATTGCAGCGCGCCAGCGAGCCAGCCGCCGAGGGTGATCGACGCGGGAAAGCTGAATTCGTAGAGGGGCGAGGCGTTGTAGATACGCCAGCCGCTGGTGACCATCACCAGCACCGCCAGGGCGTTGAGCCAGTGGGTCAGGCGTAGCCAGCGTGGATGACTGGCCTTGGGTGAGGCAGTTGACTGCGACATGTCCGGCTCCCGTTTGTTGTTCGTTGGAGCCGAGTATGGGAGCCGGAAGATCGCCAAATCCTCACGTAAAGTTAAATTAAACGTGATAACTCGCTCACAACGAGCACCGAAAAACCTGTGGGAGCGGCGGTGCGGCGATCCGACTTGCTCGCGAAGGCGCAGTGTCAGCCAACATTAATAGCGGCTGACACTACGCCTTCGCGAGCAAGCCCGCTCCCACAGGGGGATTTGTGTGGTCCGCCGGATGCGCAATTATGGTTAAATGCCGCCCCTTTCCACGCCACCGACCCGACCCGATGAACCCTGAAGCCCTCGCCACCCTCGACCAGCACCTGCTGACCGCCCTCGCGGCCGCCCCCGCCGAAACCCGTCGCCTGTTCCACGGCCGTGGCCGCTGCTGGCCGGGGCTGGAGCAAGTGACCGTGGACTGGTTGCAAGGCGTGGTGTTGGTGGCGTTGTTCAAGGAGCCGGAGGCGGCGCAACTGGAGGACTTGAAACAGCGGCTGATGACAATCACCCAGTCTGAACAGTGGGCAAAATCCGGCGCCCATACGCTGCTGCTGCAACATCGCTACCTGCTGCAAAGCACCACCGAATGGCTGCTGGGCGAAGTCATCGAAGAAATGACCATCACCGAGGGTGGCCTGAAGTACCGGGTGGACCTGGGTCGCAAGCAGAACACCGGGCTGTTCCTCGACATGCGCTATGGCCGCGACTGGGTCCGCGCCCATGCACAGGGCAAGCGAGTGCTGAACCTGTTCGCCTACACCTGTGGCTTCTCGGTGGCGGCCATCGAAGGCGGCGCGAGCCACGTGGTCAACCTCGACATGTCCAGCCCGGCCCTGAGCCGTGGCCGCGACAACCACCGGCTCAACGGCCACGACCTGGGCAAGGTCACGTTTCTCGGCCACGACCTGTTCAAGTCCTGGGGCAAGGTGATCGGCAAAGGGCCGTACGACCTGGTGATCATCGACCCGCCGTCGTTCCAGAAAGGCAGCTTTTTGCTGACCAAGGATTACCAGCGGGTGCTGCGTCGGTTGCCGGAATTGCTCAGCCCTGAAGGCACGGTGCTGGCCTGCATGAACGACCCGGCGTTTGGGGCGGACTTCCTGATCGACGGCGTGACCCGCGAAGCACCGAGCTTGCGGTTTGAGCAGCGGCTGGAGAATCCGCCGGAGTTTCCCGATGCGGATGTCGAGTGTGGGTTGAAGGCGTTGGTGTTTCGGCAGTAACACCGAGTCGTGCCCTTCGCGAGCAAGCCCGCACACATAGGCGTTGTGACGAGCCGAGATCCAGTGTGGGAGCGGGCTTGCTCGCGAAGGGTCCAGTGCATTCACCAAACCACCAAGGTTCAACGCGGCTGCAACACCAGCGCAAACAACTCGCCATGCCCGTTCACGTTGAGCTTGTGATAGAGGTTGCGCCGGTGCACTTTCACCGTTTCCGGGGAGATGCCCATTTGCTGGGCGATGGCCTTGCTGGAGAAGCCCTGGAGAATCAGGCGCGCGGTTTCGATTTCCCGCACGGTCAGGCGGGCGTCGAAGCGATCGAGCAAGGTCGCCAGATCGCCGGCCGGCGGCTCGGCGACTGGCCCTTCGGGTGGCAGCAAATCCAGGTGTCGGCGCATCGCCGACAGCACCCAGTCACGCACGCACAGCAGGCGCCCCTGGTCCTCAAGGCCAAAGCGCGTCGAACGCCCGAGGGACAGGCCGAGCACGGCGCCGTCGAGGTTGACCATGAACTGCAACTCGTCCCCACCGACCACGGTGCTGAAGTAGCTCAGGTAGTACTCGCTGTGCTGGAACTGGTCGGGGGCCACCGATTCGAGGCTGTGCAAGCCGTCGGCGATGCCGGCGCACACGGCTTGATAGAACGGATCGAGCAGGTACATGCCGGCGCGGTAGTCCGCCAGTTCTTCCTGCTCGGCACTGTTGCCCTTGGCATCGAAATCAATCAGCAGGCGCGGCACGTGGCCCGGGCGCATCAGCGCCACCAGGGCGTTGTCCAGCGGCACCAGCAGCCGCAGGGTATCGACCAGCGCCCGCCAGAAACCGTCCCGCCCCACCGTCGCGAAGACCCGCGCCAGCCCCTGGTGCACCGGCAACTCTTTCAACAACGCGTCCACGCACTACCCCTTTTGAGTAACCCATGATGGGAATGGGTGAAGGCCACCCCGGTCGATACGCTGCAAACTCCTGATTACCACCGGCCGCAACAGGCCAGGAGTGCCGCATCATGAGTCGTCACCGCTTGTATTTCAATCTGGGGTTTGGCGCCTGTCTGGCGGTGTCGTTGTCGGCGCAAGCCGTCGAAGCCCCGACCGTGCACGTGTACAACTGGTACGACTACATCGGCCCCACGACCCTGCAGGACTTCAAGCGAGACACCGGGATCGCGCCGGTCTACGACACCTTCGACAGCGCCGAAGTGCTCGAAGGCAAGTTGCTCACCAGCCGCAGCGGCTACGACGTGGTGGTGGCCAGCAACTTCAGCCTGCCGACCCTGATCAAGGCCGGTGCCCTCGCCCCACTGCCCCGGGCGCAGATGCCAGACTTCAAGAACATGGACACCGATCTGCTGGCGAAACTGGCCAACAACGATCCGGGCAACCAGTACGCCGTGCCGTATCTTTGGGGCACCAACGGCATCGGCTACAACATCGACAAAGTGCGCGCGGTACTGGGCGACAAGGCGCCGGTGGACTCCTGGGACCTGGTGTTCAAGGAGGAGAACCTGGCCAAGCTCGGCGAGTGCGGCGTGGCCATGCTCGACTCGCCGTCGGAGATGCTGCCGGTCGCCCTGCACTACCTCGGCCTGCCGCCCAACAGCACCCACCCCGAAGACTACAAGAAAGCCGAAGCGCTGCTGCTCAAGCTGCGGCCGCACATTGCCTACTTCAACTCGTCGAAGTTCATCAGCGACCTGTCCAACGGCAACATCTGCGTGGCGGTCGGCTGGTCCGGCGCCATGCTCGAAGCCAAGACCACCGCCGAGCAGGCCGGCAACGGCGTGAAAATCGCCTACAGCCTGCCCAAGGAAGGCGCACCGGTGTGGTTCGACACCCTGGTACTGCTCAAGGACGCCCCGCACCCGGAACAAGGGATGGCCTTCATCGAATACCTGATGCGCGCCGAGGTCATCGCCCCGGTCAGCGACCACCTCAACTACCCCAACGGCAACCGCAGCGCGACCACGCTGGTGGCCGAAGCGACCCGCAACAACCCGGCTGTCTACCCGTCAGCCGAAGCCATGGCCACCCTGTTCACCCTCCAGCCCCTGCCGCCGGCGACCGAGCGCGCACGCACGCGAATCTGGAGCAAGGTCAAAAACGGCCAATAACCCACCGCATACCCTTGTGGGAGCGGGCTTGCTCGCGAAGGCGTTGGGTCAGCCAACGTTGATAGCGACTGACACTACGCCTTCGCGAGCAAGTCGGATCGCCGCACCGCCGCTCCCACAGGGGATCTACGGTACCCGAAATACCCCTTTTTTCTGCCACGAATCGAAGATGAGAAAAACCATGAAACCACGCGCCCGCGACCTGAACATCCAATTCGGACAACTGCAACCCGGTCCGCTCAATGCCATCACCGACGTCCCCGGCGTGCGAGTCGGCCACTGTGATGTACGAGGACGCACAGCCAACGGCCGCGACATCCTCACGGGTGTCACCGTCATCGAACCACGCGCCGGCTCCACCAGTCAGCAACCCTGCTTTGCCGGCGTGCATGTACTCAACGGCAACGGCGATGCCACGGGGCTGGAATGGATTCGCGAAGCGGGCTTGCTGACCAGCCCCATCGCCTTCACCAACACCCACAGCCTGGGCGTGGTGCGCGATGCGCTGATCGTGGTCGACCGCGAACAGCAAGCCGATGACGGGCGCCTCTACTGGAACATGCCGGTGGTGCTGGAAACCTTCGATGGCTTGCTCAACGACATCAACGGTTTTCACGTGAAGCCGGAACACGTAGCCCAAGCCGTGCGCTCGGCGGCGGGTGGCCCGGTGGCCGAAGGCAATGTCGGCGGCGGCAGCGGCATGATCTGCCACGAATTCAAGGGCGGCATCGGCACCGCGTCGCGACGCTTGAACAGCGCCCAGGGTGGCTGGACAGTGGGGGCGATTGTCCAGGCCAACCATGGCATCCGCCATGAACTGCGCGTCGACGGGTATCCGGTCGGGCGCTACATGGAACAGGTCGATTCGCCGTTCCTCAAGGCTTCGCTGCCCCATCCGGGCATGGGTTCGATCGTGGTCTGCCTGGCCACCGATGCGCCGCTGCTGCCACACCAGTGCACGCGCCTGGCCCAACGCGCCAGCCTCGGCCTGGCCCGCACCGGCGGCGGCAATGAAGACCACAGCGGCGACATCTTCATCGCTTTCGCCACCGGTAACGATCACGTGCCACCGGCGGCCTACGAGAGCAAGAAAGCGCCGACCACAAACAACCTGAGCATGGTCAACAACGACCACATCAGCGAGCTGTTCCTGGCCGCCACCGAAGCCGTGGAAGAAGCCATCATCAATGCCCTGCTCGCCGCCGAAACGGCCGAGGGCAATGGGCATGGGGTGCCGGGGCTGGATGCCGAAACCCTGCTCAAGGCGTTGCGCCGCGCCGGCTGGCCGGGGGATGCGACTAGCGGTACTTGAGTGAAACACTCGGTCTTTCTAGGATGAACTTACGCAGTCGCTTGCTTGTGCAAGCCGCTGCGTAGGTGGTGAGTGAACTGAACCCCTACCAAGCTCACCGCCTGCTTCATGCGCATCTTGAGCCTCGAGGGCTCTACTTCCTCCCCATCAAAGAGCTTTGAGGCTCTTTTTTTGCCTCTGAAAAACCATCTTCCAATCAACACATTTCCAATGTGGGAGCGGGCTTGCTCGCGAAGGCGGTGTGTCAGTTACCAGAATGTTGGCTGACACTCCGCCTTCGCG
>NZ_JBYSYZ010000068.1:0-15304 GCF_058783925.1 Pseudomonas sp. FW305-70 | reverse complement strand
TGAGGGTGCCGTCGGCACTGCTCACCGCGAAGGTGTCGGTGTAGGTGGTACCGGCGGCGAACTCGTTGTGGGCGGAGTCGGCGACGTAGGTCCAGGCACCGCCGGTGCCGATGGAGAACTGGCCGTAGCTGCCGGCGGTGTTGGACTGCACCTGGAAGCTTTGCGGGCTGTCAATATCGCTAATGGTCAAGCTGCCGCCGGTGGTTAGCGGAGCATTGGTTTCGCTCAGCGTAACGCTGGCCGAGGACAGCACGGCGGCGTCGTTGCTGCCGGTGACGGTGATAGTCACCAGTTGGGTGTCGACACCGCCGAGGCCATCGCTGACCTGCACGCTGAACACTTCGTTGTGACTCTCGCCCGCCTTCAGTGACTGCACCGCACTGGCAACGCCATCGGTGCCGTTGGCCAGCGTGTAGGTCCACTGGCCGCTGTTGTCGACGGCGATCGAGCCGTAGGTGCCGGTTGGCGAGCCATTGATGCTCCAGGTCGCCGTCGCGTCGTGATCGATGTCGGCCGAGCTGAACTGGCCGCTGACGCTGAGCTTGATGTCTTCCTGCACCGCACCGGCATCATTGCCCGTCGCGAAACTGAGCACCGGCGCGTCATTGCTGCCGGTCAGGGTGATCGTCACATCCTTGGTCACCGTCGCCCCGAAGTCGTCGGTCAGCGTCACCGTGAACACTTCAGTCTTGGTCTGGCCCTCGGCCAGGTACTGCGCCGCGCTGTTGTTCAGCGTATAGGTCCAGCCCACGCTGCCCGCCGCGTCGCCCGTGCTCTCGTCGTTCACAGTGGCCACCAGCGTGCCCAGCGCACCGGCCGGCGCGCTCACGGTGGCCACATGGGCGTCATCGGCCAGGTCCACGTCGCCGAAGGCGAAGCTGCCGCTGGCCACCGTGGTGCCGTCTTCGGTCACCGCACCGCCTTCGATTTCTGCCGCCGTCACCGTTGGCGCGTCATTGGTGCCGGTGATGGTGATAGTCACATTCTGCGTTACCGTCGAACCATGACCATCGCTGATGGTGACCAGGTAGGTTTCGGTAACTGTCTGTCCCTGGGCCAGGTACTGCGCCGCCCCATTGCTCAGGTTGTACGTCCATTGCACCGAACCGTTGGCCGCGTTCGCGGCTTCGCTTACCGGCGAGAGCACGAACGTACCAAGATGAGTAGCGTTGCCCGCCGCCGGTGCGAACGTCGCCATGTGCGTGTCACTCAGGTCGACGTCGTTAAAGACAATGGTGCCGCTGGCCGTCAGCGAGTCGGTCGCGCTCGCAGTGGTGTCGGCGTCTTCGGTCACCATGCCGGCCTGCGTCTCGAGGTTGACGGTCACCCCATCATTCATGCCCGAGAACTGCACTGTCGCGGTGGCCCAACTGAGCGTGCCGTTGCCCAGACGCATCGCATAGGTAAAGCTGTCCGTCAGGACCTCGCCAGCAGCAAGCGCCTGGAGTTGTGCCTTGAAAGCAGGGGTGAAAGTAGCGGCGTCGTAGCCGACCTTGCCGTCCAGGGTGATCCAGATCTTTGCACCATTCACACTGGTGTCAGAACTCGTCGCCTCAGCCCTCGACGTATCCTGGGTCAGGAGGTCGGCCGGAGCATAAGCCTTGGTGGCAGTAGAAAGACTGTCCGCGTTGTCGAGTGACCAGAGTGTCTTCGCGTTACCGCCGAGGTCATTGGACATGACGTCCCAATACACGACCCCCAGCAGATTTTCAGTGGTGGTAAAGACGTCATCCTTCGCCTGTGGCGTGTTGGAAAACGAGGTAACGGTTCCGCCGCTGGTAGTGGTGGTGCTAGCCATGTCTTTCTCCCAAGAATGTCACTCAGAGCAAAAAACCGCTGTGGGCCGCCAACAGCCGCAAGCCGATTCTTGCTCACTCCACAAACACTTCACTCCACCGCTACCAGCCGGCTGGCCAGTAGCTTCACGCCCACCCCGGCCCTGCCGCCCAGCGGCTCAATGCGCACGATTTGTCCTTGCGCCCTGAACTTCATGGGGCCGCCGGGAGTGTCGAGCTCGATCTCGAAGTCAATCAAGCTACCCACCTGCTGCTCGCTATCGGTTTCGAAATACAAACCGGAGGCGCTGATGTCACGGGTGACACCGCTGCCCCCGCCGATCAGTTGCAGCGACAGGGTGACTTGTTCACGGGGCTCAATGCGGTGTGTGTCTTTCATGTCGGCAGTCTAAAAACCACCGCTGTTTATTACATGAGCGCGCTATCCCTTTTTTTCTGGGAGTCAATCACCCATCAAAACAGTGTTTTACGGGACAAATGTCATGGGAGGGGGGGGACTGCAGCGCTATTGAAAACACTAAGGACTGCAACGATTGCTATCATGATCAGCTAACACAACCCGCCTAAAGGGGCAGCGACACGCATGCCAATTCAAGTTCTGTTAGTAGCTCTACCGCTCGTGGCCTGGGGCCTTGAGCGTCTGGTGGAAAGCGCTCGACCAAGATTGGCGCTGGCGGGTTCGGTGTCGTCGGTGGCGCAATACCTGCTTTCGCCGCACCAATACGCGCCGGATGTGGTGGTGCTGGACCTGGACAGCGAGGACTGTATCGAGTCGCTGGCCGACTTGCACAACCAGACCAAAGCCAGGATTCTGGTCGTGACCGGGTCGAGCGACGTGGCGCTGCATGACAGTGCGGTGCTGGCGGGCGCACGTGGCGTGGTGGATAAGCGGGAGTCGGCCTCCGCATCAACATTGCTCAAAGCCATAGAAAAAGTGCATGACGGCGAACTCTGGATTGACCGCAATGCCACCAGCCGTATCTTTCTTGAACTGGCGCGCAAGAAAGCCGAGCGCGAAATAGACCCGGAGCAACAAAAAATCGCCAAGCTAACGCGCCGCGAGCAGCAAACCATTGCATCGCTGGCCCGCGACCCCTCAGCGCCAGGCAAGTTGGTGGCCGAGAAACTGCACATCAGCGAGCACACGCTGCGCAACCATTTGACATCGATCTACAGCAAGCTAGGCCTGACAAACCGCGTAGATCTGTACGCTTATGCACACAAGCATGGGCTGTCCACTGGCGACTGAGGACTGCGGCAACACCGCGGGGGGTGTTCCCGCAGCCTGACCTTGCCCCGAAACTCCAGCACAGGTCATTCGCCGATTCTTTCCGGATTTATGAGAACCCGATCACCCCCCAGCTCCTGCGAGGCCGGCAAGATTCGCCATCAATCTCCATGACAGACCACTCCCGCAGTGGATCTTCACAGAACCCAACCTTTATCCTTGACACCCCCCGCTGCCCCGAGTCCTGGAATTTCGCCCATGCCCCATGAAAGCAACCTGCTACAAGCCGCTGTCGTGTTCCTGATGGCGGCCGTGCTCATCGTTCCGTTAGCCAAGCGTCTGCAACTGGGGGCGGTCCTGGGCTATCTGTTCGCCGGGGTGATCATCGGCCCGTCGGTGCTGGGGTTGATCGACAACCCGCAAAGCGTCGCAAACATTTCCGAACTGGGCGTGGTGTTGCTGCTGTTCATCATCGGCCTGGAGCTGTCGCCGCGACGCTTGTGGGTGATGCGCAAATCAGTGTTCGGCGTGGGTCTGGCGCAAGTGTTGCTGACCGGCACGGTGATTGGCGTGGTGGCTTTGTGGTTGTTTGGCCAGCCGTTGAACACCGCGATCGTCCTCGGCCTGGGCCTGGCGCTGTCATCCACGGCGTTCGGCCTGCAAAGCCTGGCTGAACGCAAGGAATTGACCAGCCCCCACGGGCGATTGGCGTTCGCAATCCTGTTGTTCCAGGACATCGCCGCGATCCCCTTGATTGCCATGGTGCCGTTGCTGGCCGGTGGCGATCACAGCACCAGCGTCAGCGAAAACCTGAACCATGGCCTGCAAGTGCTGGCCAGCATCGCCGTGGTGGTGATCGGCGGGCGTTACCTGCTGCGGCCGGTGTTCCGCGTGGTGACCAAGACCGCGTTGCCGGAGGTCTCCACCGCCACTGCGTTACTGGTGGTGATCGGCACGGCCTGGTTGATGGAACTGGTGGGTATTTCCATGGCCCTTGGCGCCTTCCTCGCCGGCCTGCTGTTGGCGGACTCCGAGTATCGCCATGAACTGGAAGCCCAGATCGAACCGTTCAAGGGCCTGCTGCTGGGGTTGTTTTTCATCAGCGTCGGCATGGGCGCGAACCTGAGCCTGTTGCTGAGCATGCCGGTCGCGGTGCTGGGCCTGACCCTGCTGCTGATCGCGATCAAACTGCCGCTGCTGTTTATTGTCGGTCGCCTGGCCGGAGGCTTGAAGAACGTCAGTGCGATCCGCCTGGGTATCGTGTTGGCGGCCGGTGGTGAATTTGCCTTTGTGGTGTTCAAGATCGGTCGCGACCATGGGCTGTTCGCCGCCGGGCTGTATGACTTGCTGGTGTTGACCATCACCCTGTCCATGGCCGTGACGCCGCTGTTGCTGCTGGTTTGCGCACGCCTGGTCAGCCCGAAAGTGCAACCGGTGGAAGTACCGGAGAAGTTCCGTGAAATCGACACCGACGCACCACGGGTGGTGATCGCCGGGATGGGCCGCATGGGCCAGATCGTTGCGCGGATTCTGCGCGCGCAGAACATCAAGTTCGTGGCCCTGGACACCTCGGTGGAAACCATCGAACTGTCCCGCAGCTTCGGTGGCGTGCCGGTGTTCTACGGCGACCCGATGCGCCCGGAAATCCTCAGTGCGGCCAAGGTCGGCGAAGCCGAGTTTTTTGTGATCGCCACCGACGACCCGGACACCAACATCAAGACCGCCGAGTTGGTGCGCAAGCTCTATCCGCATATGAACATCATCGCCCGCGCCCGTAACCGTCAGCATGTGCACCGGCTGATGGACGTCGGTGCTCACGCCGTGCGCGAGACCTTTTTTTCGAGCCTGGAAATGAGCCGGCAAACCCTGATCGGCCTGGGATTGACCCAGGCCCAGGCCGATGCGCGGATCAAGCGCTTCAAGCAGCACGACGAAGTGGTGCTCGAAGCCCAGCACGCGGTGTATGACGACGCGGTGAAAGTGCTGCAGACGGCGCAGGAAGCGCGGGCGGAACTGGCCAGGTTGTTCGAGTCGGATCACCTGCAGGAGCAAGCGGGCAAGAAATGAGGTGGACTTGAGGGCCCCTTCGCGAGCAAGCCCGCTCCCACCAGGGGTCTCTGCCAGGCTCAATATTTGTGAGCACCTCAGATCCAGTGTGGGAGCGGGCTTGCTCGCGAAGAACGCTAACGCGGTGTGACGGAATAACCACAACTTCAAAGGAACCACCATGGCTGACCAACCTGCCCCCGCCCTCAAGGAAATCTTCAACACCGAGCGCCTAAAGCACATCGCCACAGAGATGACGGCGGTGTACCCCGATTTTGACGGCAAGAAATTCCTCAAGCTGGCGCAATCCGGTCTGGCAGACCTCAGCGTCATGCAGCGCATGGCCCGGGTCAGCGAATGCCTGCACGCGGTGTTGCCGCTGGACTATGAAGCATCGCTGCAGGTGCTGCGCGCCCTCGCCCCGCGCCTGAACAGCGGTTTCGTCAGCATGTGCCTGCCGCACTACGTCGCCCGCTACGGCGCCCATGCGTTCGAGCAGTCGATGGACGCGCTGAAGTACTTCACCGCTTTCGGCTCTTCGGAATTCGCGATCCGCTATTTTTTGCGCAGCGACCTCGAACGTTCGCTCGAGCTAATGCACGACTGGTCACTGGATGACAACGAGCACGTACGACGCCTGGCCAGTGAAGGCTGCCGGCCACGCCTGCCCTGGTCATTCCGCCTGGAACCCGTCCAGGCCGACCCGACACTCGCCGCAAAAATCCTCGACAACCTCAAGGCCGACACCAGCCTGTACGTGCGCAAATCCGTGGCCAACCACCTCAACGACATCACCAAGGACCACCCCGGCTGGGTGCTGGACCTGATCGAAGGCTGGTCGCTGGACAACCGGCACACCGCATGGATCGCCAGGCACGCCCTGCGCAGCCTGATCAAACAGGGCAACCAGCGGGCACTGGCGATCATCGGAGCGGGCGGCAAGCCTGAAGTCGAGATCGTCGATGTGAAAGTCGAACCGCCGGTGATTGGCCTGGGAGAAAAGATCACCCTGTCGTTTGCCATCAGATCCACGGTAGAAAGCAGCCAGCGCCTGGTGATCGACTACGCCATCGATTACGTCAAGGCCAACGGCAGCACCTCGGCCAAGGTGTTCAAGCTCAAGGCGCTGACACTGCCCGGCAACGCCAGCGAAGCCGTCAGCCGTGGGCAGCAGATCAAGGAGCTGACAACACGCCGGCATTATGCGGGGCGCCATGCGGTGCATGTCATGGTCAACGGCGAAAGGCTGGCCAGCACGGCGTTCGAGATTGTTGCTTAAACCTCAAGATGGATATTGGATGTTCCGCCGCCTTCGCGGGCAAGCCCGCTCCCACAGGTATCTCGGGTGTACACAACACTTGCGTACGACATGAACCACTGTGGGAGCGGGCTTGCCCGCGATGGCGTCAGGTCAGCCACCCAGTAGCAACCCCTGCTCCCGCTCACACAACTCCACCACATAATCCCAAAGCACCCGCAACCGCACCGACTTGTGCAACTCCCGACGAGTGCTGATCCAGTAACTGCGCTGGATGCTTTCATCCGGCAACAGCGGCACCAGCCCCGGATCGGCACTGGCCATGTAGCACGGCAACACCGCGATCCCCAGGCCCGAGCGCGCAGCCTGCTGCTGGGCGATCACGCTGGTGCTGTGAAACACCACCTGCGGGTTGCGGCAGAAGCTGTTGAGGAACATCAATTCCTGGCTGAACAGCAAGTCGTCGACATAGCCGATCCACGCATGACGCCCCAGGTCCTCACGACTGCGCAACGGCGGCGAATGATCGAGGTACTCCTGGCTGGCATATAACGCCAGGCGATAGTCAGTGAGTTTGCGGGTGACCAGCATGTCGGCGGCCGGGCGCTCAAGGTGGATGCTGATTTCCGCCTCGCGGTTGAGGATGCTGACAAACCGCGGCACCGCCACCAGTTCCACTTCCAGCCCCGGATAGCGCTCGAACAAGCCGTTCATGCGACTGGCAAGGAACATGATGCCCAGGCCTTCGGTCACCCCGACGCGGATCTTGCCCAGCGGCGCGGTGGATTGGGTGATTTCCTCCTGGGCCAGCAGCGCCACGTTCTCCATCGCCTCGGCGTGTTTAAGCAACGCCTCGCCCGCCGGGGTCATCTCATAGCCCTGGGCATGCTGAACGAACAACGCCGTACCGAGGCTCTTTTCGATGGCCTCGATGTGCCGCGCCACGGTGGCATGGGTGGTGTTCAGGCGGCGGGCGGCCGTCAGCAAACGCCCGCTGCGCTGCAATTCGAGAAAAAACCGCAGGTCATTCCAGTCGAACATGAATCGTCCTTGTTCTTTGCCGTTCGGGATGCTGTTTAAAAACGCACAGCGGCTGCGCAAAAACTAACATTCTTTTGACGAAAGCTAACAACTAGGATGACAGACAACAAGAACAACAAAACGAGGTCAGGGATGCAGCCTTCCGTTGATGAATACGACTACATCGTGGTCGGGGCCGGCCCAGCCGGGTGTCTGCTGGCCAATCGACTGTCGGCCAACCCGCAACATCGCGTGTTGTTGCTCGAAGCCGGCGGCCGCGACAACTATGCGTGGATTCACATCCCCGTGGGTTACCTGTACTGCATCGGCAACCCGCGCACCGACTGGTGCTTCAAGACCGAAGCGCAACCCGGCCTGCAAGGTCGCGCCCTGAGCTATCCGCGCGGCAAGGTACTGGGCGGCTGCTCATCCATCAACGGCATGATCTACATGCGCGGCCAGGCCGGTGACTACGACCGCTGGGCCGCCGACGGCAACCCCGGCTGGAGCTGGCAAGACGTGTTGCCGCTGTTCAAGCAGAGTGAAAACCACTTCGCCGGCGCCGCCGAATTTCACGGCGACGCGGGTGAATGGCGAGTCGAACGCCAGCGCCTGTCGTGGCCGATTCTCGACGCCTTCCGCAGTGCCGCCGAACAAAGCGGCATCGCCAGCATCGATGACTTCAACCAGGGCGACAACGAAGGTTGCGGCTATTTCCAGGTCAATCAGAAGGCCGGCATCCGCTGGAACGCGGCCAAGGCGTTTCTCAAACCGATTCGCCAACGCTCCAATCTCACGGTGCTGACCGGTGTCGAAGTCGACCGCGTGCGGCTGGACAATGGCCGCGCCTCTGCCGTCAGCGCCCGCTGGCAAGGCGAGGTGAAGACCTTCAAGGCGCGCAAGGAGATCGTCCTCTGTGCCGGCTCGGTCGGGTCGCCAGGCATCCTGCAACGCTCCGGCATCGGCCCGCGTCCACTGCTGGAACGGCTGGGGATTGGCGTCGCCCATGAACTGCCCGGTGTCGGCGGCAATCTGCAGGATCACCTGCAACTGCGGCTGATCTACCAGCTGGAAAATGCCCGCACCCTGAACCAGATGGCCGGCAGCCTGTGGGGCAAGCTGGGCATGGGCCTGCGCTACCTGTATGACCGCAGCGGCCCGCTGTCCATGGCGCCGAGCCAGTTGGGCGCCTTTGCCCGCTCGGGGCCAGAACAGACTTCAGCCAACCTCGAATACCACGTGCAGCCGCTGTCGCTGGAGCGCTTTGGCGAACCGCTGCATGGGTTCCCGGCGTTCACCGCATCGGTCTGCGATCTACGCCCGCAAAGCCGTGGCCGGGTCGATATCCGCTCGGCTGATCCGCAACAAGCCCCACTGATCCAGCCCAATTACCTGAGCCACCCGGAAGACCTGCGGATCGCCGCCGACGCCATTCGCCTGACCCGACGCATCGTCGCCGCGCCGGCCCTGCGCGCCTTCAATCCAGTGGAATACCTGCCCGGCGCCAGTCTTCAAAGCGAGGAACAACTGCACGAAGCCGCCGCGCGCATCGGCACCACGATCTTCCACCCCGTGGGCACCTGCCGCATGGGCAATGACGCCGACGCCGTGGTCGATGCGCAACTCAAGGTCCATGGCATCCCCGGCTTGCGTATAGCCGATGCCTCGATCATGCCGCGCATCACCTCGGGCAACACCTGCTCGCCGACGCTGATGATTGCCGAGAAGGCGGCACAACTGATCCTCAACTCCGCCACAAGGAGCACCACACCGACAATGGAACTGATCGCACACCTCTGAATCCTGCGCGCCCCCTGTAGGAGCGAGCTTGCTCGCGATGGTCGTCAACGATAACGCTGTAAACCTGACACCCACGTGCGCTCTCAGGTTCATCGCGAGCAAGCTCGCTCCTACAAGTAACGAGTACGCCCGATACATCGCAACAGCGGCACCAGCCCTCAAGACTGGCGCCGACAGTGGAACAACAAAAACAATCACTGTGAGGGATACCGGTATGTCAGAAAATGTTCAAACCCTGGAAGCCGTGCGCAGCGCGGGCACCAGCCAGGAAACCCAAAAAGTCATCTTCGCCTCGTCCCTCGGGACCGTCTTCGAGTGGTACGACTTTTTCCTCTATGGCGCCCTTGCGGCAGTCATCAGCAAACAGTTTTTCGCCGGGGTCAACGACACCACCGCGTTCATCTTTGCGCTGATGGCCTTCGCCGCCGGCTTCATCGTCCGGCCGTTCGGCGCGCTGGTGTTCGGCCGGTTGGGGGACATGATCGGGCGCAAATACACCTTCCTCGCCACCATCGTCCTCATGGGCCTGGCGACGTTCTGTGTCGGGCTGCTGCCGACCTACGCCAGCATCGGCATCGCCGCGCCGATCATCCTGGTGGTGCTGCGCATGCTCCAGGGCCTGGCCCTGGGCGGCGAATACGGTGGCGCCGCGACCTATGTCGCCGAGCACGCGCCCATGGGCAAGCGTGGCTTCCACACCAGCTGGATTCAATCCACCGCGACCCTGGGCCTGCTGCTCTCGCTGCTGGTGGTGCTGGGCTGCCGCTACTTCACCGGTGACCAGTTCGAAGTCTGGGGCTGGCGCATTCCGTTCCTGTTTTCCATCGTGCTGCTGGGTATCTCGACCTGGATTCGCCTGAGCCTGCACGAGTCGCCGGCCTTCGTGAAAATGAAAGAGGAAGGCAAGTTGTGCAAACAGCCGATTCGCGACTCCTTCGGCAAATGGGAAAACCTCAAGGTGGTGCTGATCGCATTGTTCAGCATCAATGCCGGGCAAGCGGTGACCTTCTACGCCGCGCAATTCTATGTACTGTTCTTCCTCACCCAGTTCCTGAAAATGGACCCGGCGGTGGCCAACGGCTTGCTGATTGTCAGCGTGACCATTGGCGCCCCTTTCTTCATTTTCTTTGGCTGGCTGTCGGACAAGGTCGGGCGCAAGCCAGTGCTGATGATCGGCCTGCTGCTGGCCACCGCGCTGTACTTCCCGATCTTCAAGACCCTGGCCCACTACGCCAACCCGGCCATCGACCAGGCCAGCCGCCAGGCACCGATCACCGTGATGGCCGACCCGGCCACCTGCACCTTCCAGTTCGACCCGGTGGGCAAGGCGAAATTCGACAGCCCCTGCGACAAGGTCAAGACCTTCCTGGTCAAGCAGGGCCTGCCCTACCAGAGCGCAGCGGCCCCGGCCGGCAGTGACGTGCAGGTAAGCGTCGGTGACGTGAAGATCGATGGCTTCGACGAAGCCGCCTTGCGCGGTGCCGTGTCCCTCGCCGGCTACCCGCAACAGGCGGACATGCAGCAGATCAACAAACCGATGATCGTGGCGCTGATTGTCGCGCTGATCATCATCTCGGCCATGTGCTACGGCCCGCTGGCGGCGTTGATGGTCGAACTGTTCCCGACCCGCATTCGCTATACCTCGATGTCCCTGCCCTACCACATCGGCAACGGCTGGTTCGGCGGCTTCCTGCCGACGGTGTCGTTCGCGCTGGTGGTGTACACCGGGGACATCTTCTACGGGCTGTGGTATCCGGTGGTGATCACCGGGGTGAGCCTGGTGGTGGGGATGATTTGCCTGCGTGAGACGCGTAACGTGGACCTCGACAAGAACTGAGGTTATGCCTGCCGACGAGGGAGCTGGCTCCCTCGTCGCGGCGATCAACCCCGATCAGACCTCGGCGTCAAGCAACTCGAACTTCACCTGATCCGGGTAGAACGCCACGTATTCGCGTATCTGCTGCACCGATATCTTGGGGTTCTCATAACTCCACACCGCATTGGCACTCTCATGCCCCGGCACCTGCAAACTGAAATAACTCGCATCGCCCTTGTACGGGCAATAGCTGGTGTGGTCGGTGCGGGCGAAATATTTCTCGTCGATATCCTCCCGCGGCACGTAGTACACCGGCGGGTAGTTGGCCTCCAGCAACACCAGGGCCCGCGCCGAGGCGGCTACTTGAATACCGTGAAACCTCACCAGCAGACAGCCAGGCTGCTCGGCGATGGTGATGACAGGACTAGGACCGGAGCTTTTCATGGAATACGTTCCTCATGACGGTGATGGACCTGCAAATCGATGATGTGGGAGCGTGGCTTGCCCGCGATGGGCTGCGCAGCAGCCCCAAAACCTGAGACCACGGTTTATCAGGTATAACCCAAGTTTTACCCTCGCGACGGCTTCGCAGCCGAACGGGAGCGACACATCAGGCTGTACATCCATACAGATAAAGATTGCTCCATCGTCCATCAAGCGCCATTCTGTGCACCCCTGACACATAGATCGACGATGGTGGTTATGCGGCTGTACCTCTGTGAAAAACCTTCCCAGGCCAAAGACATTGCGGCCGTCCTCGGCGCCCGGCGCCGGGGCGATGGCTGTTGGCTGGGAACAGACGTCACGGTGACCTGGTGCATCGGCCACCTGCTGGAGACCGCACCGCCGGATGCCTACGACGCGCGCTACAAGCGCTGGGTGCTGGCCGACCTGCCGATCATTCCCGAAAAGTGGAAAATGACCGTCAAGCCGCGCACCGCCAGCCAGTACAAGGCGGTCAAGCGCCTGCTCGGTGAGGCGAGCGAACTGATCATTGCCACGGACGCCGACCGTGAGGGCGAGATGATCGCCCGGGAACTGGTGGAGCATTGCCGCTATCGCGGGCCGATCCGCCGCCTCTGGTTGTCGGCCCTGGATGATGCGTCCATCCGCAAGGCCCTCGCGGCACTGAAACCGGGCAACGAGACGTTCAGCCTCTATCACTCGGCCCTGGGGCGTTCCCGGGCCGACTGGCTGATCGGCATGAACATGAGCCGGCTGTTCACCTTGCTGGGGCGCCAGTCCGGCTATCAAGGCGTGCTGCCGGTGGGCCGGGTGCAAACGCCGACCTTGCGCCTGGTAGTGGATCGCGATCGCAGCATTGCCGACTTTGTGCCCGTCCCCTATTGGGCCATCGATGTGCAACTGCTGCACAACGGCACCGCATTCACGGCGCAATGGCGCGCGGCATCCGAGGTTTGCGACGATCAGGACCGTTGCCTGAATCAGGCGCTGGCCCAACAAGCAGCAGACGCCATGCGCGGCGCGGCCAGTGCGCGGGTGATCAAGTTGCGCACCGAACGGATGCGCGAAGTGGCCCCGCTGCCGTTCGACCTGGGCACCCTGCAGGAGGTCTGCTCAAAGAAACTCGGCCTCGGCGCCCAGGAAACCCTCGACATTGCCCAGGCGCTTTACGAAACCTACAAGGTCATCACCTATCCGCGCAGCGATTGCGGCTACTTGCCCCTCAGCCAGCACAGCGAGGCACCGGCCATTCTGGCGGCGCTGCGCCAGGCCGACCCGGCGTTGAACGCCTTGCACGATCACCTCGATCCGCAACGGCGCTCACGGGCCTGGAACGATGCCAAGGTCAGCGCTCACCACGGCATCATCCCCACCGCGGCGGCGAAGAACCTCGACAAACTGGCGGGCAAGCAGCGCGCGGTCTACACACTGATCCGCGCGCGGTATCTGGCGCAGTTCCTGCCCAATCACGAATACGACCGCACCCAGGCCGACTTCGATTGCGCAGGTTTTGCCTTGCGCGCTGTCGGCAAGCAGATCATCGAGCAGGGCTGGAAACGCGCCCTGCCCGAGGCACTGGCTGCGACCAAGGGACGCGAAGCTCCAGCGCCACAGACACTGCCCAACCTGGCCGAAGGCATCGATTGCGCAGTGGCCGGCGTGCAACTCAAGGACCTCTGGACGCAACCGCCAAAGCCGTTCACCGAAGGCGATCTGATCAAGGCCATGAAGAACGTCGCCAAACTGGTGGAAGACCCGCTGCTCAAGCAAAAGCTCAAGGACACCACCGGCATCGGCACCGAAGCGACCCGTGCGTCGATCATCCAGGGCCTGCTCGACCGTGGTTATCTGGTCAAGAACGGCAAGGCCCTGGCCGCCACGCCGGCTGCGTTCAGCCTGATCGACGCCGTGCCGCGGGCCATTGCCGACCCGGGCACCACGGCGATCTGGGAACAGGCCCTGGACATGGTGCAAAGCGGTGAAATGAGTCTTGAAGAGTTCGTCACCAAACAGGCGGCGTGGATGAGCAAGCAGGTCAGCCGTTGCGCCGGACTGAGCCTGACCATCAGCGGTCCGCCGCCTAACGGATCCGCCGCAGCCCCCTGGAAGAAAAAACGCAAGAACGCCCCGCGCAAACCCGCGAGCGGCACCAGGCGCAGGGCAAAACCGGCAGTCAAAACGTAAACCTTGTGGCGAGGGAGCTTGCTCCCGCTGGACTGCGCAGCAGGCCCTGTTTGTGGTTTTTGGGGCCGCTTTGCGACCCAACGGGACGGTGCGGCGATCCGACAAGCTCCCTCGCCACAGATCGCGCGACGCCGACCATAATCAAATGTGTCCCCTGGCCGATCGGGAGCCACCCCCGTATGTCTTCGATAGCACTGCACGCCGCCCAACGCGACGAACTGGAAACCATCGAAAACCTGATGCAGTTCTACACCTACGACTTCAGCGAATGGTTGCCGCTAAAGCTGGGTGAATCCGGATTCTTCAACATCCTGCCCATGCCGGAGTACTGGCGACACCCGGCCACCCGCCCTTTCCTGATCAAGGTCGATGGGGAACTGGCCGGCTTCGTGACCGTGGATAACCGGACTCATCTCGCCGGTGCCGACTACAACATCGGCTATCTGTTTGTCAGTCGACGCTTTCGTGGCCGGGGTGTCGCGCGATTTGTCGTTTCCACCCTCTTGAGTCAATTCCCCGGTCAATGGCAGATTTTCCATCTCGAGGCGAATCAGCCGGCACGCCTGTTCTGGGCCACCGTGATGCCGGGGCTCGGCGTTGGCGGGCTCGCCTTGCATCAGCAGCGGGTAGACGGTCATCCCTGCACTTTTTACCGCTTTGAGTGTCCGCCTTTGTCGTCCTGACCGACACACCCTCGCCTCCCCTCGCTAATTCCGAACAGCTTTGTCCGACAATATGTAGTGACTGAAAATAATCACTACAAAACCGTTGACGCCTCCGTTTTGCCCTTGCATGATGCAGACGTCTCCCCGATCGGGAGTACAGGCAACACGTTTGAGCAAGCTCGTCTGACCGCCGAGCTGTTTTTCCCGGATACACGCTGCCCACAAGGCAGATTGAAGAAGCTGACCTGGCCTGAACGTCCAGTACAAGGGCGAGAAGTCTTGGCGAGCAATCCTCATGATGCTTGTGGCCGACCCTGAAAATGTCGGCAGTGGCCTTAAGGTTTTCGCCGCTTCTCTTCGTTGTGACGCTATTGCGTAGCAGTTATTCAACACGACTACATGCAACAGACGCAGGACCCCGCCCGATAAGGCGGTCGAACGCTGACGTCCTGGTTTCGGTGCCAGGGATCAACTAACCGATGGGCTACCTGTATTAGCGAATCAACTTTGAAAGATCACCAATTGGTCAAGGGGCTTTATGATGAATCTGAACAATCAACCAACTATCGATGAACTGGCTCGTATGTTCGCTGCAAAGAAAGACAGCCACGACAGCCATATTCTCTGGATCAGCAAATGTGGCCAGGTTCATATCGACCCCCTGTCGCCGCACGCCCATGAAGCAGAGTTCGACCAGAACAACCAGAACCTGCTCGCCCGACTGAAGATGTACCGTCGCGGCCAGGGCTATGTCGGCAAGAAGGCCGCGGCCGACAAGGACTTCATCGGTAATGTTCTGCAAACCCTGAAACAGGCCTGGGCCTCGATGCAGAATCAGAACGAAGTTCGGGTGATTGACCGGTTCTACTAATTGAATGAGTCGTCACTGACTTATTGAGAAACAGGGCCTGCTCCCAATAAGGAGCAGGCTTTTTATGCTTTAACGAAGATCATCTGTGGGAGCGGGCTTGCTCGCGAAGGCGGTGTGTCAGATAACACTATGTCAACTGATACACCGCCTTCGCG
>NZ_JBYSYZ010000067.1:0-15479 GCF_058783925.1 Pseudomonas sp. FW305-70 | reverse complement strand
TGGCTTGCCAGCGATGGTCGTTAACGATAACGCGTGTGAGCTGGATGAACGCGGCGCGCTTGAGTCCATCGCCAGCAGGCTGGCTCCTGCAGTTCTCCGGAAATGCTTGAAGAACCTTCCCCCCCCCTTGTTCTTCCACCCCCCCTGACGATGGGGGGGTTGGATCGCGCCTGACCGATAGTCTGGACCTCACTTGAAGCAACCCGGCCCGGCGGATTGCCGCTTGCCGAGCGTTGCTCGAAGACAAGAGAGGATCGGCATCAGCCGACTATCGAGGTAAGGCGTATGAGTCAAAGCGTGCTGATTGCGGGGGTGGGCATGTCTGCGTTCGTCCCGCTGGGCGCTGGCGACAGTGTCGCTGCGTTGGCGGGCAGGGCGATTCGCCAGGCGCTCGACGATGCACGCATTGACTATGACCTGGTCGACCAGGTGTTCAGTGCCTGCGTCAGCAGCGCAGTCGGTTGCACTGAGCAGGTCCTGGCCCAGATCGGCCTGACCGGTGTCCCGGTGTTTTCCCTCGCGGACGGCTGCTCGGCAGCCAGCAGTGCCTTGCAGCTGGCGCGTCACAGCGTGTTGTCCGGTCAGGCCGAATGCGCATTGGCACTGGGCTTTGAATGCATGCCGTCGAACGTTACCCATCGCGCCTTCTTTGGTCTGGACGACAGCGCGCCGCAGGCCTGGGACGGCCTTGGCCAGCCCGAAGCCTGCCAGGCTCATTTTGCCCGGCGCGAGCATCCGGCCGCGCTGTTCGCGGCCCAGACCAGTTGGTTGCTGACCCGCATGGGCGTGGCCCAGAGCAGCTTCGAGCAGGTCCTCAGCCAGGCCCGGAACAAGGCCATGCTCAACCCCATGGCCGTGCTCAACCGCTGTACGGCACTCGATGGCTGGCGGGCTCGCTACCTTTGCCCGCCAGCGAGCGGGGCGGCGGCGGTGCTGCTGTGTACCCCGGGTTTTCTGGCCCGCTACGGCGCCCGCGGTGGTGTGGCAGTCAGGGCCTGTGTGCGCGGTAGCGACCTGGCCTCCGAGCAGGAGTCCGGCTGTGTGCTCGATGTGCTGGGGCGCGCCACGACCCGGCGGGTTGCGCAACTGGCGTATGAGCACGCCGGTATCGGTGCCGACGAGATTGAGGCCGTGGAGCTGCATGACCAGAGCGTCGGCGACTTCATGGTGTACAGCGCCGCCCTGGGTTTGTGCCGGGAGGAAGGTATCGACGGCTTCGTGCGCGAACGGCGCAACAGCCGCGGCACCCCGGTCGATGTCTGTGCCTCCGGCGGATTGCTCGGTCGCGGCCATGCCCCGGGAGCAACGGGGCTGGCGCAAATCACTGAATTGGTCTGGCAGTTGCGCGGTACGGCGCCGTCCAGGCACGACAACGGTGTCCGGACGGCCCTTGCGCACAACGCGGCGCTGGGTCGTTCGGTATCGGTAACCATCCTGCAGCGCACCTAAGGACAGCGTCGCAGTGCCGTTTCAATGCGTTTTCATGAACCACAGAGAAGGTGAGCCCGTTAGATGAACAACAACAATAAGATCTGCCATGCAAACCTGCGTCGAGGGCTTTTGGCTACAGCAATCCTGGCCGGGATGGGCATCGCGCCCGCTCAAGCCCTGGAAATCGATACGGGCAACGAAGACCTGTCGGTGCGTTTCGACAACACCTTCAAGCTCAACTACGGCCAGCGCGTGGAAAGTGCCAACAGCAAGCTGGCCAACAGCTGGAACAACAATGACGGCAACCGCAACTTCTCATCGGGCAGTGCGGTGTCCCAGCGCCTGGACGTGCTCTCGGAACTGGACGTGGTCTACAAGCAGAAGGCCGGCTTTCGCGTCAGTGCCAACAGCTGGTACGACCATGCCTATGACAATGTCGGCAGTGCCAACGCCTCGACCAACCAGCTGAACAACGGCGTACCGGACTCACGCCATATCAGCGGTTATGCCGACCGTTACTACAACGGACCGTCTGCGGAAATCCTCGATGCTTTCGTGTTTGGCAGCACCGAGGTCGGTGACGAAACCCTGCTCAGCGCCAAGCTGGGCAGCCATACCCAGTACTGGGGCGAAAGTATCCTGGCCTTCGCCCACGGCAACAGTTATGGCCAGTCGGGCCTGGACATCACCAAGGGGCTGACAGTGCCGGGCACCGAGGCCAAGGAACTGTTCATCCCGCGCAACCAGTTGTCCAGCAGCCTGACCTTTGGCCCGGAGCTGACCCTGAGCGCCCAGTACTTCCTCGGTTGGGACGCCTCGCGCCTGCCGGAATCGGGTACCTACCTGGGGTTCAACGACGGCATCCAGAGTGGCGGGCACAACCTGTCGCTGATCGGTGGCCGCAACCCACTCTTCGGTGCTCCCGGCCCCATCGGCGCCAATGAGTTCCTGCGGCTGACCAACGGCCACACCTTCACCCCGGACAATCACGGCGACTTCGGCCTGATGGCCAAGTGGAGCCCGCAATGGCTGGACGGGACCCTGGGCTTCTACTACCGCAACACCTCGGACATCCTGCCCAACCTGGTCCTGCAGCCGACCGCTGTCGGCCCGGCGCAGCTGATCTCGGGCAACATCGGCAGCTACAACCAGTTCTACGTCGATGATATCGATATCTACGGCATCAGCCTGTCCAAGAGCATCGCCGGGGTCAGCGTCGGTTTCGACCTCAACTACCGCGAGAACATGCCGCTGGCCAGTGTCGCCGCCACCGTCAGCCCGGCCGCGGCCGCCGCCGGTCTGCCCGGATTCATCGGCAGTTTCGATGGCAACAACGGCGTGGCCCGAGGCAACACCGTGCATGCGGTGCTCAACGGCCTGACCACCTTCGCCGACACACCGGTGTGGGACAGCGCCTCGCTGCTGGTGGAACTGGGCTACAGCCGCTGGCTGGACGTGACCGACAACAAGCAGCTGTTCAAGGGTGAGGACTGGTACCGCGGCGTGGACAAGGTCAGCAAGGACAACTACGTCATCGGCGTCAATTTCAACCCGACCTGGTATCAGGTTTTTCCCGGCATCGATTTCTACATGCCGGCCACCTACAACGTTGGCCTCAATGGCAACTCCGCCGTCCAGATGGGGGGCAACGAAGACTCCGGAAGCTATTCGATCGGCGTTGGCATGGACGTGCACAACCAGTATCGCTTCGACCTGAAGTACGTGGACAACTTCGGTCCGTTCGATACCTGCGACCGCGCCGGCAATGCCGGCAGCCAGGGAGAGGGTGCCGCCCCCGGCGCCAATGGCCAGTACAACTGCACCCCGGGGCAGGCCACAGCCTTTGGCGGTACATCGGCCCAGCTCAAGGATCGCGGCATGGTCACCTTCACCTTCAAAACGACTATCTGATCGAACGTTGCCAGGCAACAGGAGAGACCCCATGAAACTTGCCCAATCCGTATTGGCCGCAGCCCTTGCGCTGGCGGTGACCGGTGCCGCCCACGCGGCCGTATCTTCCGACCAGGCCACCCGGCTTGGCAGCACATTGACCGGCGTCGGCGCCGAGAAGGCCGGCAATGCCGACGGCAGCATCCCGGCCTATACCGGTGGCCTGACCCAGGCGCCGGCCAGCTACCAGGCGGGCAGCTCGTTTCGCCCCGACCCCTTCGAAAGTGAAAAGCCGCTGACGGTGATCAACGCCGGTAATGCTGCCCAGTATGCCGGCAAGATGACAGCCTCGACCCAGGAACTGCTCAAGCGCTTCCCGTCGTTCCGCGTCGATGTCTACCCGACCCACCGTACCGTGGCCATGCCTCAGCGATTGCTGGACAACACGGCGAAAAACGCGGTCGGGACCAAAACCACCGAGGGCGGGGTAGCCCTGGACAATGCGTTGCCGGGCGTGCCGTTCCCGATCCCCGCCGATGGCTATGAAGCCATGTGGAACCACCTGCTGCGCTATCAGGGCTTTGCGCTGAACTCCAAGTACGATTCCTGGAACGTCGATTCCTCGGGCAGGGCGACCCTGGCCACCACCGGCAACGCCTACATCGAGTACCCGCTGTACGACCCGGCCCGTACCACGGCGGCCAACGAGAGCGACGTGTTCTTCAAGACCAAGCTGTATTACCAGGGCCCGGCACGCCGTGCCGGTGAAGCCATCCTGGTGGTCGATGCGGTCAACCCGCTCAAGCAAGGCCGCCGTGGCTGGCAGTACCTGCCGGGTCAACGCCGGGTGAAGCTGGCGCCGGACATCGCCTACGACACGCCGAACCCGGGGTCGGCCGGCAGTTCGACCTATGACGATTCCTGGGTGTTCAACGGTGCCCTGGACCGTTACGACTTCAAGCTGGTGGGCAAGAAGGAAATGTACGTCCCGTACAACACCTACAAGTTGAACTACCACAAGGTGGCTGCGGACGTGACCACTCCCAACCACGTCAATCCCGACCTGATGCGTTGGGAACTGCACCGCGTGTGGGTCGTGGAGGCGACCCTGAAGCCGGGCAAGCGCCACATCTACAGCAAGCGCACCTTCTACCTCGATGAGGACAGCTGGATTGCCCTGGCTTCGGACGAATACGACGCCAGCGGCAAGCTGTACCGCGGCGCCTTTGCCCACATGGCCTACAGCTACGACGTGCAGGCGCCGAACTCGGACAACCATATGTTCTACGACTTCGTCACCGGTAGCTACAACATTACCGGGATGTACGGGCCGTACGGTGGTGTGAAGTACATCGAGCCACTCTCCAAGGCCCAGTGGGCTCCGGAATCCCTGGCCGGTGCCGGAATCCGCTGACAGGACTCCATGTGGTATTTGCCATCGGGGAGAGGCCACGCCTCTTCCGGTGGCTTTTTTTATCCGGGAAACAGCGATGAATAAAATCAGATGGACAGTGCTCATTGCACTGAGTGCCGCGTTGGCCTTGCCTTTCACCCGTGCCGTGGTGGCGGCGGATTTCGCCGATACTCTCGACCGGCCGGCGTTGCAGACCGACAAGGCGCTGCATGGCATTTTCACGGGACTGGCCAGTGCCGGCGGGCGCCTGGTCGCGGTCGGCCAGCGTGGCCACATTTTCTATTCGGACGATGCAGGCCGGCAATGGCGTCAAGCCAGGGTACCGGTCAGCTCTGACCTGGTGGCCGTGCATTTCCCCAGTCCTTCCCAGGGCTGGGCCGTCGGCCATGACGGCGTGGTGTTGCACAGCAGCGACGCGGGCGAAAGCTGGAGCCGTCAATTCGACGGCCGTGACGTCGGCTCGACCCTGCTCGCGTATTACCGCAAGCAGGCTGCGGCTCGCCCGGACGACGAGGCGGTCGCCAGCTTGTTGGCCGATGCCCAGCGCATGTTCGAAGAGGGCGCCGACAAGCCGTTCCTCGATGTGTGGTTCGAGAATGACCAGGTCGGTTACATCGTCGGCGCCTTCAACCTGATTTTCCGTACCGACAATGGTGGCCGCAACTGGACGCCGTGGCTGGACCGGACCGACAACCCCAGTGCCTTGAACCTGTACGCCTTGCGCCCGGCTGGCAATGAACTGTTCGTTGTCGGCGAGCAGGGCCTGGTGCTCAAGTTCGACCCGGCCAGCGAGCGTTTCAAGGCCACCCCCACGCCCTACAACGGCAGTTTTTTCGGCATTGTCGGCAAGCCCGGCGCGGTGCTGGTGTTCGGCCTGCGCGGCAACGCCTACCGCAGCGTCGATGGCGGCGCCCACTGGAACCAGGTCGAGCTTGGCCTGCCCCTGAGCATCACCGCCGGCACGGTCACTGCAGACGGCCGGATCATCCTGCTGAGCCAGGCCGGCCATGTCCTGGTCAGCAACGACGACGGCGCAAGTTTCAAGCTGCAGGCGAAAAACGGCCTGGCGCCGGTGGCCGCAGCGCAAGTGACAACGGCCGGTGCACTGGTACTGGCCGGCGCCCGCGGTCTTCGCCAGCTCCCCCTCGAATAAGCCCACCTGCGTACAACAAAAGAGACAAGACACGATATGGGTACCTACGAACTCGATACGATGCCGGTGGTGCGGGAGCTCAAGGGCTTCGACGCCCGTTCCGGCAACCTGCTCGAACGCTTGATCTTCAACAACCGCCTGCTGGTGGTGCTGAGTTGCCTGGTGATCACCGTGCTGCTCGGTTACTTCGCAGCCACTCGCCTGAGCCTGACGGCCAGCTTCGAAAAAATGCTGCCGCAAAGCCAGCCGTTCATTCAGAACTACCTGGAAAACCGCCAGTCCTTGCGCGGGCTCGGCAATGCGGTACGGGTGGTGGTGGAAAACACCGAAGGCGATATCTTCGACCCGCAATACCTCGATGTGCTCAAGCAGATCAACGACACCCTGTTCGTGACCCCGGGTGTGGACCGTGCCTGGGTCAAGTCGCTGTGGACACCGGCGGTGCGCTGGACCGAAGTGACCGAAGAGGGGTTTCGCGGCGGGCCGGTGATGCCCGATGCCTACGACGGCTCGGCCAAGGGCGTCGAGCAGCTGCGCTTGAACATTGCCCGATCCGGCATCGTCGGCAGCCTGGTGGGCAACAACTTCAAGTCGAGCATGATTTTCGTGCCCCTGCTGGAGAAAGATCCGGTCACCGGCCAGGCCATCGACTACCACGCTTTCTCGCGGGTGCTCGAAGAGCAATTGCGTGACAAGTACGAGTTCGCCGGCAGCAGCGATGCCCATGCCCGGGGCGAGGAGGGCAAGGGCCCGATCAAGGTCCGCGTGATCGGCTTCGCCAAGCTGGTCGGCGACCTGATCGACGGCCTGGTGCTGGTGATGATGTACTTTGGCGCTGCTGCGCTGATCGCCACGTCGATCATCTATTTCTTCACCCGCTGTGTGCGCAGCACCACGCTGGTGATTCTCTGCTCGGTGATCGCCGTGGCCTGGCAACTGGGGCTGGTCGCGCTGATGGGCTATGCGCTCGACCCGTTCTCGATCCTGGTGCCGTTCCTGGTGTTCGCCATCGGCGTGTCCCATGGTGCGCAGAAAATGAACGGCATCATGCAGGATGTAGGGCGCGGCACACACCAACTGGTGGCGGCGCGCTACACCTTTCGCCGCCTGTTCCTCGCTGGGCTGACGGCCTTGCTCGCCGATGCGGTCGGATTTGCCGTGCTGATGCTGATCGACATCCCGGTGATCCAGGACCTGGCCGTCACCGCCAGCATCGGTGTGGCGGTGTTGATCTTCACCAACCTGGTGCTGTTGCCGGTGCTGCTGTCGTATTGCGGTGTCAGTCGCAAGGCGGCGGCGCGCAGCCTGCGTCAGGAAGACAAGGAACTGCACGGCAAGGGCCTGGGCAATCTGTGGAGCCTGCTCGACCGCTTCACCGAACGCCGCTGGGCCACAGTCGCCGTGATCGTCGCCGGGTTGCTGGCGGCGGGCGGGTTCATGGTCAGTACCCAGCTGCAGATCGGCGACCTTGACCCGGGTGCGCCCGAGCTGCGCGCAGACTCCCGCTACAATCGCGACAATGCCTACATCACCGACAACTACTCGCTGTCCAGCGACCAGTTCGCCGTGATGGTCAAGACCGCGAGCGAAGGTTGCCTGAAGTACGAGACCCTGGTCGAGGCTGACCGTCTCGGCTGGCTGCTGCAACAGCAGCCGGGGGTGCAGACCACCGTGTCGCTGGTCAACGCCGTACGGCAGATCACCGCGGGTTCCTATGAAGGCAACCCGAAGATGCTGACCATCGCGCGCAATCAGGACGTACTCAACTATGGCGCGCAACAGGCCTCGGTGAACAACCCGGAACTGTTCAACAGCGACTGCTCGATGATGCCGGTGGTGGCCTACCTGGCCGACCACAAGGCACAGACCCTCGAACATGTGGTCAGTGTCGCCGGGGCCTTCGCTCGCGAGCACAGCAACGGTGAACGCCAGTTCATGCTCGCGGCCGGCAGCGCGGGGATCGAAGCGGCGACCAACATCGTGGTCCGCGAGGCCAACCGCACCATGCTGGTGTACGTGTATGGCGCGGTGATCGTGCTGTGCTTCATCACCTTTCGCAGCTGGCGCGCGGTCGTGGTGGCGGTGGTGCCCTTGATGCTGACGTCAGTGCTCTGCGAGGCGTTGATGGTGTGTCTTGGCATGGGCGTGAAAGTGGCCACCCTGCCGGTGATCGCCCTGGGCGTGGGGATCGGCGTGGATTACGCGCTGTACCTGCTCAGCGTGCAGCTGGCCCAGCAGCGTGCCGGCCTGTCGTTGACCGAGGCTTACAAGAACTCGGTGGCGTTCACCGGCAAGGTGGTCGCTCTGGTGGGCATCACCCTGGCGGCGGGCGTCATCACCTGGGCCTGGTCGCCGATCAAGTTCCAGGCGGATATGGGGATCCTGCTGACCTTCATGTTCATCTGGAACATGATTGGGGCGTTGGTGCTGATACCGGCGTTGTCGCATTTCTTGCTCAGGAAGGCTCGCTAATCTGTCGGCGATCTTTTGATCTTGATCTTGGCGGCCTTCGGGCCGACCAGGCTCTCTGTTCGCGCACGTATCCATTCCTGCGGTAACGACCGCTAATGGTTCCGCCCTTACTGCGAGCTTGCTCGCGATGGAGGTCAACGATGATGCGGGGAGCCTGACACCCCGAGGTGCTCTCGGGTTTTTCGTCGGAACGCCGCCCGGAGCAAGCTCGCTCCTACAGAGCCCGCCGCCATCCATCGCCGTACGCGGCTAACCCGGCATCCATGCCGGGTTGCCCACTACGCAGAACCGGAACGAAGCCTCACGAGGGAGCAGGAAGATCAAAAGCCAAAGTCAGAACGAGGCGATCTGGTTACGGGTCTTTCTGCGATCCCGTTGTGTGAGCGAGCCTGCTCGCGAATACGATTTAGCGGTTGACGTTATTTCGTGAGTACCCCTGATCCCATGTGGGAGCGGGCTTGCTCGCGAAGGCGGCCTGCCAGTCGGACTGATGTTGGCGGATGTACCAGGACCCTGTGGGAGCTGGCTTGCCTGCGATGACTAGCGTCAGGCGATGTATGTTTTGAGGGTGGTGTACATATCCATTCCTGCGTTAACCGCCGGTGGCTATTACCGCAGAAATGGATATGTACTCAGAGAATGAATCCCGGGACGCCTGTCAGGCCGCCTTCGCGGGCAAGCCCGCTCCCACAGTCCCCCAACCCATTATCGCGCTGGCTTGAGCGGTACGATCAGCGGGCCGTCGAAGGCCTGCATGATCAGCGAAGCGGGCTGGTCATGGCTGATCAACTGGGCCATGGCGTTCATGTAGGGCGTCAGGTGGCGGAAGTATTTCTTGTAGGCGGGGCACAGGTAGTTCAGTCCCGGCTCGCCGTTGGGCGCGGTCATGAACCGGTTCTTCGGGCATTCGCCGTGGCAGGCGAAGCGGTAGTCGCATTGCTGGCACAAGGTCGGCAACGTGGTTTCCTTGGCCGCGCCGAACGCCTTCTGGGCCGGGGAGGCGAGCAGGGTGGCCGGGTCATCTTCCTGGAGATTGCCCAGGCGATACTCCGGGTACATGAAGTGGTCGCAGGAGTAGACGCTGCCGTCATGTTCGACGATCGCTGCCTTGCCGCAGCGCGGGCTGAACAGGCACACCGAAGGCGCCAGCTGGCACCAGGCCGCCAGGGCCCATTCGAAGTTCATCACATGGATGTCGCCGACGTCATGGCGCACCCATTCGTTGAAGATGGCGATGAGAAAGTCGCCATAACGCTCGGGTTCGACACTCTGCGCCGTGACCACCCCGGGTTCGTCCACGGCATGCAGTCGCAGCTCCGGCGGCGTGGCGAAACTCAGGCCCTGCTTGACGTCCGCTGCGCCTGGAAGGCGTTCGACCACCGGGTTGAACTGGATATGCCGCACGCCCTGGGCCTTGAGAAAACCATAGATTTCCAGCGGATGAGTCGCCACGTCGCGGGCCACGGTGACCAGCACGTTGAACGGCACCCCGTGTTTCTTCAGCAGGCCCAGGCCAGCCATGACCGCATCGAAACTGGAGCGGCCACGCTTGTCCGGTCGGTAGAGGTCGTGGACCTCACGCGGCCCGTCAAGGCTCAGGCCGACCATGAAACCCTCGCGGGCGAGGAAGGCACACCACTGGTCATCGAGCAGGGTGCCGTTGGTTTGCAGGGTATTGCGGATGACCTTGCCAGCGCCAAACTCGCGCTGACAGGCCACCGCCCGCTGGAAAAAATCCAGGCCCAGCAAGGTCGGCTCGCCGCCTTGCCAGGTGAACTCCACTTCGGGGCTGGGTTGCGCGGCGATGTAACCCTGGATGTACGCGCGCAACACCTCGTCGGACATGCGAAAGCGCTCTCTGGGCGGGTACAACTGCTCCTTTTCCAGGTAGAAGCAGTAGCTGCAATCGAGGTTGCAGATCGGACCGACCGGCTTGGCCATCAAGTGCAACCCTTGCACGACAGGAGAAGCGCTCGCCATCAGAGAAACCCGACCTTGCGCGCATCGCTCAGCACGAAGCGACGCAACAGGCCCAGGGACAGCCGACGCAAGTGGTACAGCACCTTCGCAAAGGGCCCGACCAGCAACAGGTCCTGGCTCTTTTGCACCGCGCGGACCATGCCTTCGGCGACCACCTCGGGCCCGCAGCCCTTGGTCTGATAGTACTTGTGCAGTCGCGTGAGCTGGGCTTCGTCGACCGAGGGCGAGACGTTGTTGCGGGCATGGGTGATCGGCGTATTGATGATGCCGGGACAGACCGTGGTCACGCAGATATCGCTGTCGGCCAGCTCCATCTTGAGCACTTCGTTGAACCCGAACACCGCATGCTTGGAGGCGGCATAAGCCGCCATCGTCGGCGACGGGTACAGACCGGCCGCCGACGCCACGTTGAGCACATGGCGCGGCCCGCCGGCCTTGAGCATCTGCGGGATGAAGTGATAGCAGCCATGCACCACCCCCATCACGTTGATGTCCAGCACCCGCTGCCAGTGGGCCAGGTCGCTTTGCAGGAACTGGCCCAGGTAGCCGATGCCGGCGTTGTTGATCAGCACGTCGAGCGCCCCGAGCGAGGCATGGAGCTTCTCGGCCAGTTCCCGCACGGCTTCGCTGCTGGAGACATCGAGCTGATGGATGGTGCAGCGGGAACCGAGGGCCTCGACGTCCATTTGCACCTGCCTGAGCGCAACGAGATTGATGTCGGTGGCAATGATCAGGGCGCCCCGGCGGGCGAATGCCAGCGCGGCGGCGCGACCGATGCCGGAAGCGGCGCCAGTGATCAGGACGTTCTTGTTTTTAAGTTCGGTGGTGGCCATGGGAATCTCCTGGGCAGGGCAAGGGTTCAGGGCAAGTAAGCGACATGCACGTCGTCGACCTTGCCGTTGAAAGCGAACGGCGCGCGGTCGAAGTAATCCAGGGCGACCGGCGAGCCGAGGTCCTGGGCCACGTCAAAGGTTTCGCTGGCGGTGAAGGTGAATGCCGGGGTGAACGGCGTCACGCCGCTGGCGACTTCCTGCCCCCCCAGGCGCAGGCTCAGATTGGCCGGCGCGCCCAGTTTGGTCGTGCTCATTTGGGTCAACACTTCGATGTTGGCTTTACCGGCCGGCACGCGTTCGGTCGAGCGCAGCTTGACCCGGGCAATGGCCAGGGCGTTGTACTCGTAGACCAGAAAACCATCGTCCAGGTACAGGCTGACACCGCCACCGATCCCGCCCATGGCATACAACACGCCACTGGCCTTGGCCGGCACGTCGGCCGTCACCAGTACCCGGTTGTTGCGGCTGCGCAGGTTGGGGGCGGTGAACTCCGGGAAGCGCTGGGTGCGATCGCTGAAATTCCATTCGTGTTTGTCGGTACCCGGGCGTACATCCGGGTTCATGAAGGGAAACAGACCGGCGCCGATCGGGTAGACGTGGTTGGCCTTGGCCTGGGTATCGAACTCGGCCTTCAGCTCAGCCAGTTTTTCCGGGTGGCTGGCCGCCACGTCCGTGGCTTGCGAGTAGTCGTTGCCAAGGTCATACAGCGCCCACTGGTCGTTGTCCGGGTTCCAGCCCATGAACTGGGCAAACCCTTGCACCCAGGGTTTGCGCGGGCCGAATACCGAGGCGATCCAGCCGTCCTTGTAGATGCCACGGCTGCCGAGCACTTCGAAGTACTGCGGGGGCTTGCGCGACTTTGCATCGGCCTCGGCAAAGGTGTAGCGCAGGCTGACGCCGTCCATCGGGTCCTGCTCGACGCCGTTGACCACCTTGGGCGCGCTGATGTCGAGGAGGTCGTAGACGGTCGGGACAATGTCGTTGACGTGGTGAAACTGCCCGCGGACCTTGGCATCGGCCTTGATCTGCTTGGGCCAGGAGACCGCCATTGGCGTGCGCGTGCCGCCGAAGTAGCCCGCCACCAGCTTGGTCCCGATAAACGGGCCCGAACCCGCCCAGGCCCAGGCGGCGTTGTACATGCTCTCGAGTTTCGGGCCGCCGAGGGCCGACAGGCCACCGTAGCTGCCGTTGAGCACCTTGAGCTGCTGCTCCTTGGGCACCGGAATGCCGTTCTGCGCCAGCAGTTCGTTGATGGTGCCTTCCATGCCTTCGGCCGAGGCCCCATTGTCACCGAGCACGTAGAAAATCAGGGTGTTGTCGCGTTTACCCTGCAGTTCCAGCTCGTCGAGGATCTTCCCGGCCTGGGTATCGGCATGCTCGAGGAAGCCTGCGTAAACCTCCATCAGGCGCGCCTGGTATTGCTTTTGCCCGGCGTCGAGGCTGTCCCAGGCAGGCAGTTCGGCGGGGCGCGGGGTCAGCCTGGCGTCCTTGGGAATGAAGCCCATGGCTTTCTGGCGGGCGAAGGTCTGCTCGCGATACACATCCCAGCCAGCGTCGAACTTGCCCTTGTACTTGTCGGCCCATTGGGCGTTGACCTGGTGCGGGCCGTGCACGGCACCGGGGGCCCAATACATGAAGAAGGGTTTGTCCGGGGCGTAGGTCTTGTGGTCCTGCAGCCAGTTCACCGCGCGGTTGGCCAGGTCTTCGCTGAGATGGTACTTGGGATCGCGAGGCGGTTCGATCGGCGTGGTGTTGCGGTACAGGCGCGGCTCGTACTGGGAGGTTTCCCCGGCCATGAAGCCATAGAAGTGTTCAAAGCCATAGCCGGTCGGCCAGCTGTCGAACGGTCCGGCGGCGGTGGTTTCCGACGTCGGTGTGTTGTGCCATTTGCCGAAGGCGGCGGTGCTGTAGCCGTATTGCTTGAGCACTTCGGCCATGGTCGCCGAACTCTTGGGAATCTTGCCGGTGTAGCCGTCCCAATCGGTGGCCAGCTCGGCGATCACGCCATTGCCGACCCGGTGGTGATTGCGTCCGGTCAACAGGGCGGCACGGGTGGCCGAGCTGATGGCGGTGGTATGGAAGGCGTTGTAACGCACACCGCTGTCGGCCACCCGGCTCAGGGTCGGGGTGTGGATGGCGCCGCCAACCGTGTCGGCCTGGGCGAAACCGGCGTCATCGAGCATGATCACCAGGATGTTCGGTGCACCGGCCGGCACATGGGACTGGGCCTGGCGCTTCTGGTGATGGGAATCCTGCAGGGTCGGCCCGGCGGTGCTGGCCGAAGGCGTCGGCGCGAAAGGCAGGGTGTCCTGGGCGCAGGCGACGGAGCTCGCCAGCAGCATGCTCACCTTCAGTGTGAAATGCCCGGTGCGCGCAAACTTCTGAATCATGGAAGACTCCTGTTCTTGTTGTTGGCGGAGTGAGTGGGGCGCCCCCCTCGGGGAGGGGCGCCGGGTATCGGTCACACCGAAAAACTGGTGATGTCCTTGGGCTGGATGTCGTTGGCCTCGCAGTAGGCCAGGTAGCGCTGCACGCTGGTCTTCCAGTTCTCGATGGCAACGATGTTGTCGTTTTCGTCCATGTACATGAGATCGCCCAGGGTGACGTTGAACGTGATCACCTCGTCGCCGTGCTCGGGCAGGCCGATGGGCGTATGGCTGGTGGCGGCCGTCTCGAACACCACGCCACCTTCGGTGGAGATCCAGTCGTGTTCGAGGTACTTCCAGCCACCCTTGATGGTGTAGACGATCACGGTGCCGGAGTGGTGGTGCTTGGGCAGGGTCATGCTGGCGGGTGCCTTGAGCAGGGTAATGACCTCGCCACGCACCGGATCGCACTTGATGTACTTGATGAGCACGTCGTCGTTGTAAGGCGCGAAAGGCACCCAGGGCAGGTCGTCGGCGTTGATGGCGGCGGTATCGATGCTTTCATACAGCATGGTGGTGCTCCTCGGATGGGCCGTTGGCGGCAGGTGGATGTTCTGAGTGGCATCGTGCGGGAGCGGGCAGAAATTACCCCCCCGGCGACGAGGGGGGTGGGCGATGCGCGCGATCTTCAATCAGTGCAATGGCGAGAGGGCTTGCGCCGAACGGGTGCTGCTCAGGTAGCGCCAGAACAGCAGGGCAAAGACGATGTCGCTCGCCGCCAGTGTCGGCAGTGGCCAGGCAATGGTGCCCGCCAGCCAGTGGCTGGTGATGACCGCGACCACGAGGATCTTCAGCGCAATCCCCAACACGATGTAGGGGCGATAGCGCACCGGGTCGCGGCTGATCATCCAGTAGGCCCAGCCGAACATCAGCACCACGATCATGGTGATCTGGATGAACAGGCCGGTGGTCGGGGTCATCTGCAAGCCCATCAGTTGGGCCACCGGCTGCGTGGCCACCAGCAAGGGCAGGCCCGCCAGGATGTTGAAGCCGGCGGCGATACTGAACAGGGTACGGGCGTAAGCGTTGGACATGGAGTACTCCTCGATAGGGTCAGACAAGGCTCAGCCCAGCAGCCTGAGCAGGGTGGGGTAGCGGTTGGGGAACAATCGGCTTAGCCAGAACATAGTGCTGGACTTGTTGCCGGTGATGACCCGGCGGCTGCCGTGGCGCATGCCGTGGATGATGTCGGCGGCGCAGTCGGCGGGCGGGGTCAGCAGCATCTTGTCGGCCAGGCGGGCGAACTTCGCTTCCTCCTCGCCTGCAGCCTTGCAGCGCCGGCCCGCCCGCTCGATGTTGGTCCTGATACCGCCGGGGTGGACGCTGATGGCGCGCACGCCGCTGCCCCTGAGTTCGGCCCAGAGGCATTCGGTCAGGCCGCGCACGGCGAACTTCGACATGTTGTAGGCGCTTTGCGTGGGGTAGCTGAGCAGGCCGAACACGCTGGAAATGTTGACGATGCAACCTTCACGCTGGGCCAGCATCGTCGGCAGGAAGGCCTTGGTGCCGTACAGCACGCCCCACAGGTTGATGCCCAGTTGCCACTCGAACTCTTCGATGCTGGTGTTGGCCACGGTGCCGATCACCGTGGCGCCGGCATTGTTGATGACGTAGTGAACCGTGCCGAAATCGCGCATGACCTCTTCGGCATGCTCCTGGAATGCCGACCAGGACGAAACATCCAGCGTGTAGCCCCGGGCCTGGCTCGCTTCAGGGAGCAAGCCCAGGGTGGCATCGAGGCTCGAACGGTCGATGTCCGAGAGCGCCAGCAGCGCTCCCTCCCGGGCCAGTTGCACAGCCAGTTCGCGACCGATACCGGAGCCGGCGCCGCTGATCACCACCACTTTGTTGTTGAACATCTTGGCTACCTCTTTCATGGC
>NZ_JBYSYZ010000066.1:0-16199 GCF_058783925.1 Pseudomonas sp. FW305-70 | reverse complement strand
GTGGGTGGGGGTTTGCCGGCTAAGGCGGTGGGCCAGTCAACATTAATGTTGCTTGTGCCGGCCTCTTCGCGAGCAAGCCCGCTCCCACAGGGATTCCGCCGTTCGGAATTTTATTGGTTTTTCCTGCTGATAGATGGCCATTACTGCGCAATCTTTTTTAAGGTTTAAAGGCACAAATTAACTAATTTTCCTCCCTGCGCTCTTTGTCCATGATCGTCTCCAACAAGAAATGCGCCGTTCCGTCTGCGCACACCGAAGTACGAACACGTACTCATCCTTGCCTTGGAGTTCGTCATGTCCACCACCGCTTCATCCGCCCCGCTCATCGAGAAACACACGATCGGGTACGTCCCTCCTGAGGATCGCCACGGAAAGGTCAAAGATCTGTTCACCCTGTGGTTCGGCGGCAATATCGCGCCGTTGCCCATCGTCACCGGCGCGCTCGGCGTGCAGTTGTTCCACCTGAACCTGGTCTGGGGCATTGTCGCGATCATCGTCGGCCACCTGGTCGGTGGGGTGCTGATGGCGCTGCACTCGGCGCAAGGCCCGCAGATGGGCATTCCGCAGATGATCCAGAGTCGCGCGCAGTTCGGTTCCCTGGGCGCGTTGCTGGTGGTGGTGATTGCCGGCGTGATGTACATCGGCTTCTTCGCCTCCAACATCGTCCTGGCCGGCAAGTCGCTGCATGGCGTGGTCGAAAGTGTGTCGGTATCGGTGGGCATCGTCCTCGGCGGCCTCGGTTCGGGGATCATCGGCATCATTGGCTACCGCTTCATCCACGTGCTCAATCGCATCGGCACCTGGGTGCTGGGCCTGGGCATCGTGCTGGGCTTCGGCTACATCCTGACCCACGTGCAGACCGATGACTTCCTGACCCGCGGCAGTTTCAACATCTCCGGCTGGCTGGCCACGGTGTCGCTGGCAGCGCTGTGGCAGATCGCGTTCGCGCCGTACGTGTCCGATTACTCGCGTTACCTGCCTAAGGACGTCAAGGTCAGCTCGACCTTCTGGGCGACCTACCTGGGTTCGTCGCTGGGCTCGATCCTGTCCTTCGTGTTCGGCGCCGTCGCCGTGCTGGCCACGCCCGTGGGCATGGACACCATGGACGCGGTGAAACTCGCCACCGGTGCCATCGGCCCGTTGATGCTGGTGCTGTTCCTGCTCAGCGTGATCAGCCATAACGCCCTGAACCTGTACGGCGCGGTGCTCTCGGTGATCACCTTGCTGCAAACCTTCGCCCACCGCTGGATTCCGACCGCGCAGAGCCGGGCGGTGCTGTCGCTGATCATCCTCGCCGGTTGCTGCGTGGCGGCCATCGGCGCCTCGGCGGATTTCATCGGGCATTTCGTCGACCTGGTGCTGGCGTTGCTGGTGGTGCTGGTGCCGTGGACCGCGATCAACCTCATCGACTTCTACGCGATCCACAAGGGTGACTACGACATCGCCTCGATCTTCCGCGTCGACGGCGGTATCTATGGGCGTTTCAACCCGCAGGCGCTGCTGGCCTACGCCATCGGCATCGTGGTGCAGATTCCGTTCATGAACACGCCGATCTACACCGGCCCCGTGGCGGTGCATATCGATGGCGCGGATCTGTCGTGGCTGGTGGGCTTGATCGTCACGACGCCGCTGTACTACTGGCTGGCGAACCGCGATACCGCTTACCGTCGCCGGCAGAACGTGGCGAGTCTGATGTCGGGCAACATATAAAGGACGCTGGAACAGGCGTACCGGGTTGAAATGAGGCTGTAATTCGGGATAGCCGTTTGTCGGGCGTATGGTTATGCTCAGCGAGCCTGCCGATCGCCAATGATAAACAACCACAGTGAAGCCATGAGCCAATCCGACACGCGTGCGACTGTTCTAGCGCTGTATCCAGAAGATTCCCGTGAGGCAGCGGCATTGCTCAAGCAGGCAGTGCCGCTGATGGTTCGTCACAACATTCCGCCCAACCCGGTGCACTACGCGCTCTGGTACACCTACAGCAAGGGCCAGGAGCCGGAACTCAACCGGCACCTGGACCGGGTGGTCAACGATTTCGACTCTTTCCCGCCGGAGTCGGCCGCCAGGCTGTTTCGCGAGTACATCATCCGCGACGAACTGGCGGACGCCCGTTCCGGGCAGCAGGAAGCGATCAACCTGGTCGACGACATGGAGCGTGATGTTTCGCGCAGCGTGAAGGGTAACCAGAACTTCCAGGCCAGCCTTGGCCAGTACCTGCAAATGCTCGAAGAGCCGGCCAGCGAGCGCTTGCCGAGCATCCTGATCCAGCTGCAACAGAGCACCCGGCTGATGCAGGGGCAGCAGGAACACTTCCTCGCCCAGTTGCAGTCGGCGCAACACGAGATCAAAAGCCTGCGCGACAAGCTGGAGCGCGCCCAACTGGCCGCGACCCTCGATGGCCTGACCGAATTGCTCAACCGCACCACCTTCAACCGCAAGCTTGAACAGGCGATGAATGACTCGGCGACCGGCGTGGCGCTGGTGATGCTGGATATCGACCACTTCAAGCAATTCAACGATCAGTACGGCCATCCATTGGGGGACCGTGTTCTCCAGCATGTTGCCCGGGTGTTGCGTGACTCGCTGTCGGGCGAAGCGTTCGCGGCGCGTTACGGCGGCGAGGAGTTCTGCGTGGTGCTCAAGGACTGCCCGGATCTGGCGGCGGCGGGTGCGTTTGCCGAGCGCCTGCGCCTGAAAATCCAGTCGCTGCGGGTCAAGGCCCGGGGCACCGATACCGTGCTGGACACCATCACCGCGTCGTTCGGCGTGGCCCATGCACAACCCGGCGACACGCCGGAAAGCCTGCTGACCCGCGCCGACGACGCGCTGTACCAGGCCAAGCGCAACGGGCGCAACCTCGTACGACAGTAACCCCTTGAAGGACGAACCACCGGCACCTGTGGCGAGGGAGCTTGCTCCCGTTCGACTGCGCAGCAGTCGCAATCCCTGTTTGCTCGGTGATACCTGAGTGATCAGGTTTTGGGGCCGCTGCGCGGCCCAGCGGGAGCAAGCTCCCTCGCCACAGGTTGTTTGTTGCTCGTTCCATCGGGCGGTTAGCCGAGGATGAAGTAGACCTTGCGCACCGGGGTGAGGTTTTCCCAGGTGCCCTGGAATCCGCTGGCGACCACGAAGGAATCGCCGGGGCCGAACGTGCGCGCGACGCCTTCGGCATCGGTCAGGCGCACCGTGCCCTCGAGAATGTGGCACAGCTCATCGTAATCGCACTGGCAACGCTCCCGGTGCGGTCCCGCCTCCCAGATGCCGGCCACGGCGTTTTTCCCGGGCGCCACAAAGTGCCGCCAACTCTTGCTTCGATAAGGCGCGTCGACCACGGCCGGGTCGTTGATTTCGGTTTCACGGGGGGCAAGGTCGCTGGCGAAGTCGATGACGTGCCGGGGCAGGGCTGTGGACATGGTGGTCTCCGGATCAGGAATCGAAACCGATGCCAAAGGCATCGAAGGTCTTGAGTAGCAGGTCGCGATGACCGTCGCGGTCCTCCCGCGCCAAAGAGCGCTGGGCCAGTTTCACGCCGACATAACGCAACGGCTCGGGCGGAAAGCGGAACGGCGCCTTGGAGGTCATCAGCAGCTCGGTGCGTTCGGTGCGCTCACCGGCCAGCAGGTCGAGCATGTTCAGCGCGGCAAAACGGCTGGCCGATACCCCTTGCCCGGTGAAGCCCAGGGCATAGGCAACGCGGCCCTGATGTTCGCAACCGGTGAACATCGTGGTGCGTGCCGAGGTGTCGATGATGCCGCCCCAGGCATGGCTGAAACGCACATCGCCCAGGGCCGCAAAGGTCTGTTGAAACTGTTCGGCCAGGCGCTGGAAGCTTTGCGGGCGTTGGGTCAGGGCCTCGTCGCGGCGCCCGCCGAAATGGTAGATGGCATCAAAGCCGGCCCAGAGAATGCGGTTGTCGGCGGTCTTGCGCAGGTAGTGGAACTGATTGCCGGAATCGGCGATGCCGTATCGGTCGGTCCAGCCGATGGCGGCCAGTTGTTCATCGCGCAGTGGCTCCGTGACCAGCGAGTAGTCGTAGACCGGGATCACGCTCGAGGCCAGATGGCCGAGCAGCGGTGGAGCGATGTTGGTGGCGAGGGCGATCTGCCCGGCAATGATTTCGCCGTCGGCCGTGCGCAGGCGCAGGCTGTCGTTGCGGGCATCCAGTTGCAGCACCGGGCTGTTTTCGAACAGAGTGATCCCTTGTTCAAGGCATACGCGGCGCAATTCGGCAGCCATTTTCGCCGGATTGAGCAGGGCGTAGTTGGGTTCGAACAGACCTGCCACGTAGGCCGGGGAGTCGAGTTTTTGTGCCAGTTGAGGGCCTTCCAGCCACTGGCAGTCAATGCCGAATCGCGCGTAGTTACGTTGCATGGCGCGCAGTCCGTCGACCTGCCAGGGCTGGCTGGCGACGTTGAGTTTGCCCTGGCGTTCGAACTCGACCTGCAGGCCGAAGCGTTGCAGGTCGGCGGCCAGTTCATCGAGGTTCTGCCGGCCCAGGCGGATCAGTTGCTGCGCTTCATCCGGCCAACGCTTGAGGGCGTTGGACACGCCATGGGAAATGCTTGGCGCGCAGAACCCGCCATTGCGTCCACTGGCCTCACCGCCACAACGACGGGCCTCGATGATCGCGATGCTCAGCTTGGGGTGGCGCTGGCGTGCCAGTAGCGCCGTCCACAGTCCGGTAAATCCGCCACCGACCACGGCTAGGTCGCATTGCATGGTTGCGCTGACGGAAGGTGCGGCGGGCGGTGGGGTGACGGTGTCCTGCCAGAAAGGATGGGGCAGGACGTGGTCGAGCGCATCGAGACGCGGTGGGGCATTCATGCTGAAACTCCGGCGGTGTGTCGGGCAGCGACGATTGCGTTCGGTTGCCCGACGGTTTTTGTTGTTATGGCTAGAGGTCTAGGATCGCGCGGGCGGCAATGTCGGTGCCGCGGGTCGCCTGCATGCGCTCGCTGAACGAGGCGAGGCGTTGCTTCATCGCTTGGTCGGCCAGCAGTTGTTCGAGGGCTCCCGGCAGGGCGGCCAGGGGATCGGCGAAGCGCGGCAGGTAGCGGCCGACGCCGACTTCCTCGGCGCGGGCGGCGTTGTCGTGGCCGTCCCAGCAATACGGAATGATCAGCGACGGCAAACCGAAGTACAGCGCCTCGCAGAAGCTGTTGTTGCCGCCGTGATGGATGAACACATCGCATTCCTTGAGCACGGCGGGCTGGGCAAACCAGCTGTCGAGGTACACGTTGTCCGGCACGGTGGTGTACATGTCGCGGTAGGCGCCGACGTTGACCAGGAAGCGGTACGGCAAGGTTTCGATCGTGCTGATCAGGCGCTTCATCATCCCGGTGTCGGCGGCGCCGAGGCTGCCGAAGCTGAGGTAGATCAGCGGTGCGTCGTTGTGCCGGGGAAAGTCGGGGACGATGTAAGGCGCTTCGCGGCGTACGCAGCCGTCGAGGTAGACGTAGCGCTGCGGATCGAGCGGCTGCCGGCGTTCATAGCGCACCGGCGTCGGCGACAGCAGCAGGTTGAGCCAGGGTGAATCGGTGAGGAACTGCCCCGCCGGACAGGGCGCCGTATGGTTGCCCAGGAGAAACTGCGAAAAGCGTTCATGGGCCGGTGCGACAGCTTTCAGGTACTGCCCGGAGTAACGCTCGCAAGCCTCGGTGTCATTGGCCAGGCAGCCGGAGAGGTACGGTGGAACGGCAGCATCCGGCAGTTCGGTCTCGGCGCAGGACACCACCCGCACCCACGGGCAGCCGGCGTTGGCGATGGCCGGGAACATCACCACGTTGTCGAGCACGATCACGTCGGGCTTGAGGCGGCCGAGCAGCTGCTGCAAGGGTTTTTCCGCTTCGATGGCGGTGTCGATGATGGCTTCCCAGGCGGGCGCCACGTAGCTGTCGATCTGCGCCAGCGGGGTCTGGTCGAAGTAGGGAATGCTGCGCTCGATGAAGCGTTCCCAATAGTGCTGGTGTTCCGCCGCCGACAATGGGCTCACTTGCGGAATCGGGTATTCGTCGAAGCCGTACTCGGCGAACAGCCCCTGGAAATGCTCGTGGCAGATGAACACCGGTCTGGCGCCCAACTCGCGCAGCGACTGAGCGATACCAATGCAGTTCAAGGCCGCGCCGAAACTGGCTTCCGGAAACAGGGCGATCAGTTTTTGTTTTTGCATGGCGAGGGCTGTCCATGGCGGGTCAGACCCGCCGCTCCTGAAGGTGTTTTTGATGCTGTCTTATTTTCAAAAAAAAATCATCATGTTTTTGCGTGGTGCTTAACGACGCCCAAACAGATGACTTTGCGGAATGCCCCGGTTGGCGGTTTGCGGGCGTTGCGCGGCGCTCAGGCGCAGGTGCAGGCGCAGCAGGTCGGCGGCGATCTCCATCTGCCCGCGTTCGATCTGCGCGATGATTTGCAGGTGTTCGCGCAGGGCCTCTTGCAGGCGGTGCACGCTGACCGATGGCAGCAGGTTCGGCAAGCGGCGCAAGCCCTGATGCTGGAGCAGGGCGTCGCTGATGAAGCGGTTGCCGCAGCTCTGGGCCAGCAGTTCGTGGAAGCTGATGTCCAGCTCGCGAAACTGCTGCAGATCGAAGTCTTCCACGGGGCGGGCGAGCAGGCTTTGCATGGCGCTGCGCAACAGCGCCAGGCGTTGCGGGTCGGCGTTGAAGCTCGGGCTGAGCAAGGCTTCAGGCTCTAGGATCAGGCGAAATTTCAGGCTTTCTTCGAGGGCGGCCAGGCTATTGAGCGACGGGCGAAACAGCCAGGACTGGCCGGGGCCGCGCTCGATGGCCTGGCTTTCGCTCAGTTGCTGCAGGGCCTTTTGTGCCGCCGGCCGGCCGATGTCGTAGCGGCGCATCAGTTCGCTGATGCTGATGCTGTCGCCCAGGCGCCCGGCCATGCGGTCACGCAGCACCGAGGCGGCCAGTTCTTCTTCCTCGGCCTGGGGCAGGGCGGCGTTGAACGCCTGGCCCGCCGGCGAGGCCAGCAATCGGTAGCCCTTGCCGGCTTCGTGGCTCAGCAGGTTTTCTTCCAATAGCACTTTCAGCGCACCGCGAATCAGCGTGCGCGACACCTGGAACGTGCGGGCCAGGGCCTGTTCGGCCACCGGGTCGCCGGCCACCAGGCCGCTTTCCTGGGTGTGCTCGAGGATGCGCCGGGCCAGTTCCAGGTGATTGGTGCGCGGTTTTTTTTCGGCTGTCGTGCTCAAGCGTCTTTTCTCGTTGTGATCCGCAGTGGGACTCAGTTGCCCATCTTATGTCATGCGCTGGCCAGTCGTCAGGCCGTAAAAAAGCGTTGACATCTTTTGATACTGGTCCTAATTTCTAAAAAAAAACACAAGCAATCGTTTCTCGTTTTGCCGTACTGCCTTCGAACACAACAATAAACAATCGTCGGGTGAGTATTTATGAGCAAGCTGAATGATCTTCTGTGCGCGGGATTGGCCGTTTCCCTGGCGATCGCCTCACAGGCTGCAAGTGCGAAAGACATGGTGATTTCCATCTGGGACGGCTACATGGCCCCGGATGCGCTGGAGAAGTTCAAGGCTGCCAGCGGTGTGGACGTCGACAAGGCGCTGCACGCCACCAACGAAGAAATCATGGGCAAGCTGATGGCCTCCGGTGGTGAAGGTTATGACGTGGTGTTCGTCTCCTCGCCCTTCGCCGAAGTCCTGCACAAGCAGGGGCTGTTGGCGGACATCGATCCGGTCAAAGTCCCCAACCTGAAAAACCTCTACCCCGAAGCCACTCACCTGGAATATGACCAGGGCAACCGGTTCTCCGTGCCTTACACCTGGGGCACCACGGGCATCTGCTATCGCTCCGACAAGGTGACGCCGGCGCCGCAAAGCTGGAACGAACTGCTCAATCCGAGCGATGCCCTCAAAGGCAAAGTGACGATGCTGGCCACCGACCGCTGGATGCTCGGCGCCGGTTTCCTCGCCAAGGGCTGGTCGGTCAACGACAGTGACCCGGCACAGATCGCCGCGGTTCGCGACCAGTTGATCGCCACCAAGAAACGCATTCTGTCCTTCGACGACACCACCTTCTATTCCAAGCTCGCTTCCGGTGAATCGCTGATGGCCCACGCCTGGGACGGCTGGTGCAACTACGGCACCCAGGCCAACGCAGCGATCAAGTTCGTGGTGCCCAAGGAAGGTTCCGACCTGTGGGTGGACACCATGGTGGTGCTCAAGAATTCGAAGCACCAGGACCAGGCCTTCAAGTTCATCAACTTCATGCTGGCCAAGGAAAACCACGCCTGGGTCGCTGAAAACATCCTCTACAAAGTCCCCAACCAGGCGGCCATGGCCGGGTTGTCCGCGGACCTGCTAAAGCAATACCCCAACCTGACCATCGCCCCCGCCGAGCTGCTGAAAATGGAGCAATTGCGCGACCTGGGCGGCACCACGCAAAAGGCCTACACCCGCGCCGTCACCGAAATCATGGCCGCGCAGAACTAACGCCACGTCGATCCGAGGCATGCCCGGCATGCCTCGCCACGCTCGCAAGCCGCTTCTGTCCTGAAGCGGGAGGATAGGGTTAATGAGTGCTTTGCATGCTGACAGGCGTCTGTCGGCCTGGCTTCTTGCGCCCGGCTTTGGCTGGCTGCTGATGTTCCTGGTGATTCCGTGCCTGCTGGTGCTGGTCTACAGCTTCGTCGAACGCGGTGCCTACGGTGGCATCGACTGGTTGTTCACCTGGGAAAACTACCAGCGCGCATTCGATCCGCTGTACCTGGGCATCCTGCTCAAGTCGGCGAAAATCGCCGGGCTGGCCACGGTGTTCGCGGTGTTGATCGGCTACCCGGCGGCCTATGCGATTGCCCGCGCGCCACGGCGGCGCCAGGCGGTGTACCTGTTCCTGGTGATGCTGCCGTTCTGGAGCAACTACCTGATCCGCACCTACGCCTGGATCGTCCTGCTCAACCGTGAAGGCCTGATCAACCGTCTGCTGCAAATGCTCGGCTACAGCGGCGAACCCATCAGCCTGTTGTACACCGAGTCGTCCGTGGTGTTGGGGCTGGTCTACAACTACATCCCCTTTGTGATCCTGGCGATCTTCTCGTCGCTGTCACGGATCAACAACGAACTCTGGGACGCCTCGAAAGACCTCGGCGCCTCGGGCTGGATGACCTTTCGCCGGATCATCCTGCCGCTGAGCGTGCCGGGTATCGCCGCCGGTGCGGTGTTTGTCTTCGTGCTGAGCATCGGCAACTTCATCACCGCCGACCTGCTGGGCGGCAAGCAGGTGCAGATGGTCGGCAACCTGATCTATTCGCAATTCCTCACGGCGCGGGACTGGCCGTTCGGCGCCGCACTGAGCTTCTTCCTGATCGCGATCATGCTGATCCTGCTGTTCATCCAGGCACTGGTGGCCCGTCGTGCAGAAGGGGCGCGCTCATGAGTCAGCCACGTTCTGTCAGCGCCACCGTGCTGGGTTCGCACCTGGGGCTGGTGTACGCCTTCCTTTATATACCGATCCTGGTGTTGATCCTGCTGTCGTTCAACAAGTCCGGGTTGCCCACCGCCTGGGGCGGCGTGTCGCTGAAGTGGTATGCGGCACTGGCGCACAACACGGCGATCCTGTCGGCGGCGCTCAACACCCTGATCGTCGCCTTGTCGGCCACCTTCATTGCCTGTGTGCTCGGCACGTTCCTCGCGCTGGGTATCGAGTTGCGTCGCAAGGGCCATGACAAGGGCCAGGTGGTCGATACCTTGCTGATGGCGCCGATGATCATTCCCGACATCGTGCTGGCGATTGCGCTGCTGAGCTTCTTCAACCTGCTCAAGGTCGGACTGGGCCTGCACTCGATCATCATCAGCCACGCGGTGTTCAACATCGCCTTCGTCTGCGCGGTGGTGCGCACGCGGCTCAAGCACTTCGACTATTCGATACTCGAGGCCTCGATCGACCTCGGCGCGAGCTGGTTCACCACTTTTCGCCGGGTCCTGCTGCCGGTGATTTTCCCCGGCGTGCTGGCCGGTGGATTGCTCTCGTTCACCCTGTCGGTGGACGAATTCATCATCGCCTTTTTCAACTCCGGCTCCGGCCAGGCTTCGACCACGTTGCCCATGCAGATCTACGCCATGATTCGCTTCGGCGTCACCCCGGAAATCAACGCTCTGGCGACGCTGGTGATGCTGGTCAGCATCACCGCGCTGCTGGCTTCGCAGCGTCTCAACAAGGCTCCTCGCACCCATGAATAATTCATCTGCGGTACTGATCCTGGACAAGGTCAGCAAGTCTTATGGCAACGGTCTGGCGGTCAACGAGGTGTCGCTGAGCATCCGCGAGAACGAGTTCTTCGCGCTGCTCGGGCCGTCCGGCTGCGGCAAGACCACGCTGCTGCGCATGCTCGCCGGTTTCGAGACCCCCAGCGGTGGCTGCATCTACCTGGACGGCAATGACATCTCGCCGCTGCCGGCCAACAAGCGTCCGCTGAACCTGATGTTCCAGTCCTATGCGCTGTTTCCCAACATGACCGTGCGCAAGAACATCGCCTACGGCCTGGAAATGGAGCGTCTGCCCGAAAGCGAAATCCGCCGCCGGGTCGATGAGGTGCTGAGCACCGCGCAGCTCGGTGAGCTGGCCGAGCGCAAACCCGATCAGCTGTCCGGCGGCCAGCGTCAGCGCGTGGCACTGGCGCGGGCATTGGTCAAACGGCCACGGGTTTTATTGCTCGACGAGCCCTTGGGTGCCCTCGACAAAAAGCTGCGGGAAAAGATGCAGCTGGAACTCAAGCGCCTGCAACACGAGAGCGGCATCACCTTCATCATCGTCACCCACGATCAGGAAGAAGCGCTGGTGATGTCCGACCGCATGGCGGTGCTCGACGGCGGCAAGGTGTGCCAGTGCGGCAGTCCGTCGGAGCTGTACGAGAACCCCAATAGCCGGTTTGTCGCCAACTTCATCGGCGTCAGCAACCTGCTCGAAGGCGTGCGCTCGGGCCAGCACTCGGTGCGCGTGAATGGCCAGGAGTTGAGCGTGGAAACCGACGCACCGCTGGTGTCCGGTCAATCCGTCGCCGTGGTGGTGCGCCCCGAGCGCCTGCAAGTGCTGACGGAGCAGGGCAACGATTGCCCCAATCAGGTCAGCGGCAAAATCGTCGAAGTCGCCTACCACGGCCTCGACACCAACCTGCATGTGCAGACAGCCCTCAGCGACAAACCGCTGATCGTGCGCGTGCCGTCCTCACAGTTTGAATTCGCCCATTTTGCAATCGACACGACCATCCGGCTGGGCTGGCAGGCCCGGCATGCCCGCGTATTGACACGCTGAACAATAAAAAGACCAGGCAGGAGCAGCACTCGATGAAACAGAAAGTGATCGCATTCTTCCCCGAAGCCGCCTACGGCCCGGCGCTGAACTCAGTGGGTATCGCCCAGGCCTGTGAAGCCCTGGGCCATAAAGCGGTGTTCCTCACCGACCCGGGCATGAGCGGTGTCTACGCCGGTTATGGTTTCGAGGAGCACATGGTCAACATGTCGGCACCGATGCCGGCCGAAGAGATGGCCCGCTACTGGGTGGATTTCATCAACGGCCACATCCCGAATTTCCGCAAGTCGCCGCTGGAGCAGATCGACAACTACGTCAAGGAGTGCTGGGCGGCCATCGTCGAAACCGCCAAGTGGGCGCAAAAGGACCTGCCAGCGGTGCTGGACAAGGTCAAACCCGACCTGATCTGCGTCGACAACGTGATCCTGTTCCCGGCGATCAAGCAATACGGCAAGCCGTGGGTGCGGATCATTTCCTGCTCGGAAAACGAGATCGAAGACCCGGATATCCCGCCGCACCTGTCGGGCATGAGCATCGACGACAAGGCCGGCCACGCGCAATTTCGCCAGCGCTTCGAGGACGTGGTGGGGCCGATCCACGAGGACTTCAACCGGTTCCTCCAGGCCCACGGTGAAGCGCCTTATCCGCTGGGGACCTTCTTTGAAGCCTCGCCCTTCATGAACCTGCTGCTGTACCCGGATGCAGTCAAGTTCGACCGCCGCCATCCGCTGCCGGCCGAGCGTTTCCATTACCTGCAAGGCTGCGTGCGCCACGACACGCCGTACGAGATTCCACCGTTCCGCGCCCACAACGACAAGCCGCTGCTGTACGCCAGCTTCGGCAGCCTCGGTTCCGGCGATGTCGAGTTGCTCAAGCGCCTGATCGAGGCGGTGGGCAAGCTGCCTTACCGGGCGTTGTTCAACGTCGGCGAGCACCTGGACGAATACACCGACCTGCCGGACAACGTGCAGGTTTCCAACTGGTTCCCGCAGCCGTCGGTGATCGCTCAGGTCGACGCGGTGATCCACCACGGCGGCAACAACAGCTTCACCGAGTGCCTGTTCTTCGGCAAACCGGCGATCGTCATGTCCTACGTCTGGGACGGCCACGACAACGCCATGCGCGCCGAAGAAAGCGGCCACGGTTTCAAGCTCGACCGCTACGAATGGAGCGAAGAACAGCTCGCACAAAAACTCCACGCCTGCCTCAACGACGGGGCGATGCGCCAACGCCTGCAGCGCACCAGCGCGCAGATGCAATCCCGCAAAGGGCCGCAAGATGCGGCCGCGATTCTCGACAAGGTGCTCAACGATGCCTGATTCATCCACCACGGCGGGTATCACGCCGTACCTCGAAGCCGTCAGCAGCCGCACCGACCTGGTGGACTGGGGCGTGCAGAGCGACGCCGTCGAAGGCGTCTCGCATTCCAGCGGCCGCTTGCTGTTCAAGGGCCCGAACAACAGCCCCGAAACCGGGTTGTGGGTGTGCACCCCCGGGCGCTGGCGGCTGTCGATTCCCCGGGACGAGCTGTGCCATTTCATTGCCGGGCACGCCACTTACCGCAACGACAACGGCGAAGTGATCGAAGTGCGCCCGAACACCCTGGTGCTGTTCCCGGCCGGCTGGACCGGTGAATGCGACGTCCGGGAAACCCTGCGCAACGTGTACATGCTCGCTTGAGCCTGCCCTTTGTAGGAGCGAGCTTGCTCGCGATGGGCGTTAACGATGACGAGGGGGGCCTGAATGAATGCGGCGCCCTTACGTTTTTCGCGAGCAAGCTCGCTCCTACACACACAACCTGGAGAACTACACATGACTACCCCGTTTCTGTACGACCCGCTGAGCATCACCGACGTCAAGGATTGGGGCGTGATCCCGACCATGCTCGAAGGCGAATCCCGTGTCTCCGGCGTGGTGCTGCACAAAGGCCCCGAAGGCCAGTCCGAATGCGGCATCTGGATCTGCACCCCGGGCAAGTGGTTTTGCCATGTCACCAGCGACGAGTTCTGCCACTTCCTCGAAGGCCGCTGCACGTACGTCCACGAGTCCGGCGAAGTGATCGAGATCAAGCCCGACACCGCCGCCTTCTTCGGCAAGGACTGGAAGGGTGTGTGCACGGTCCACGAGACCATCAAAAAGGTCTACATGATCCGGTGACTGCCATGACTGATGCACTGGCGTCATTGCCAACCCGTGAAGACCAGCGCGCCGCCTTCCTGGCACGCGCCGGTTTCGCCGGGGCCCCGCTGGTGGCCTTGCCGGCGGATGCTTCGACCCGGCGCTATTTCCGCCTGGACGGCGCCGGCCTGTTGCTGATGGATTCGCCGCCCCAGAGCGAACCCATCGGCCCGTTTGTGCGCATCGCCCGGCAGTTGCAAGGGCTGGGCCTGTCCGCGCCGGCCTTGCTGGAAGTGGATGAAGAGGCGGGGCTGGCGCTGATCGAGGATTTCGGTCACGACACCTACACCCGGCTGCTGCTGGCCGGGCATTCGGAGTCGGCGTTGTATCACCTGGCGGTCGATACGCTGGTGGCCTTGCACCGCGCAGCGCCAGCGGCGGAACTGGCGCCTTACGACGCGCAGCGACTGGCGGACGAGTGCGCGCTGTTTATCGACTGGTACGTGCCTTTACTCGTTGGCAAGGAGGCGGCACAGGGCCTGCGCGATGAGTACCTGGCGCTGTTCGCCGCGGCTTGTGGTGACGTTGCCCAGCGTCGCGAAGCCTTGGTGCTGCGTGACTTTCACGTCGACAACCTGATGCTGCTGCAAGGCCGCGAAGGTGTTGCCGCCTGTGGCTTGCTGGATTTCCAGGACGCCCTGGCCGGGGCGGCGGCCTATGACCTGATGTCGCTGCTCGAAGACGCCCGGCGCGATGTGCCCGAGGCGTTGCGTGAGGCACTGATCAGCCATTACCTGTTGCAGCGCCCGGAGCTGGATGCGCCGGGTTTTCTCGAAGACTACCGGCGCCTGGCCGCCCAGCGTCACGCCAAGGTGCTGGGGATTTTCGTGCGCCTGGCCGGCCGTGACGGCAAGCACGCTTACCTGGCGCACCTGCCGCGCACCCTGGGTCTGTTTGTCCGTGCGCTGGACGCCGAGGCCTTTGCGCCCCTGCGCCAGTGGCTCGACCGGCACGTATCGGGCTGGCGAGAAGAGCTGCCCGCCACGACCCTGGCGACATTGCGTCAAACCCCTTATCGATTGGTTCAAGGATCATCCCATGGCCACCTTTAACAGCGATTCTGCCTTGCGTTTCATCAACCCCGAGTTCCTGCCGCTGAGCGATGGTCGCGTGCGCCAGGTGCTCGATCCGGCGACCCTGCAACCGGTCGGGCAAGTCGGCGTATGTGGCGAAGCCGATGTGCAAGCCGCCATCGATGCCGCCACCGCCGCGCAAAAACAGTGGCGCCTGGTGGACGCGAAAAGCCGCGCCGCGCGCCTGCATCAACTGGCCAATGCCATCGAACAGAACCTGGCGTGCAACCGTGAAGTCGCGCGCCTGATGACCCTGGAGATGGGCAAGCCGTTTCCCGAGGCCATGGGCGAACTGGCCAACTGCGCGCCGATCTTTCGCTACTACGCGGAAATGGCCCGGGACGATGCCGGCAAGGTCGCCGGCACCACGCAGATCGGCTCCTTCCAGCATGTGCGCTACGAGCCCTATGGCGTCAGCGTGCACATCATGCCGTTCAACTTTCCGATCCTGCTGATGTGCTGGACGGTCGCCGCGTCGCTGGCGGCGGGCAATACCTGCCTCATCAAGCCGGCGGAAGCCACGACCCTGTGCACCCTGAAATTCATGGAACATTTCAGCGCGTTGTTGCCGGGGCTGGTGTCCTGTGTGCCGGGCGATGCGGTGACCGCGCAGTTGCTGGTGCAGTCGGCGCAGACCCACGCGGTGGCCTTCACCGGCAGTGTCGCGGCGGGCAAGGCGGTGGCTGTGGCCTGTGCCGAGCGGATGAAACCTTGCGTCATCGAGGCCGGTGGCAGCGATCCATTGATCATCTCCAGGCATGCGCCGCTGGACGTGGCAGCGGCGGGGGCAGTGACGGCTGCGTTCCATCTCAGCGGGCAGATCTGCACCTCGGCCGAGCGCTTGTATGTCGTGGACGAGGTGCATGACGAATTTGTCGCGAAGTTCGCCGAACGCACCCGCGCCCTGCGCATCGGCCATGGCCTGGAGCGCTCGGAGATCGGGCCGATGGTCAGCGAAGCGGCCCGCAACAAAGTCATGCGCCTGGTCGATGACGCCGTGGCCAAGGGCGCGAAAGTGGTGTGTGGCGGGCGGATTCCACCCCGGCAGACGGTCGGCTGGTTCTATGAGCCGACCATCCTCACCGGCGTGACCGCTGACATGGCGATTCTTCAGGAAGAGTGCTTTGGCCCCGTGGCGGCGATCTGCCGGGTCAGCGATTTCGATGAGGCGGTGCGGCTGGCCAACGACTCGCCGTTCGGCCTCGGGGCCTCGCTGTTTTCCACGGACCTGGCCGAAGCCATGGAGGCCGCCGAGCGGCTCGAGGCGGGGATGGTCTGGGTCAACAACCCGTTGATCGACAACGATGCGCTGCCGTTCGGTGGCTGGAAGATGTCCGGCCTTGGGCGCGAGCTCGGGCGTCAGGGGTTGGAAGCGTTCCGCCGCTCGAAAATGGTCATCATCGATCACCAGCCGAAGATTCAGGACTGGTGGTATCCCTATGCCGACGATGTGTTCTATCGCGATCCGGCCTGAAGCCCGGATGCACACAGGAGGATCGTGATGAGCGACAACATGGGCGGGTCGACGCTGGCGGTGATTCTCGCGGCCGGGCAGGGCAAGCGGATGCAGTCGCCGCTGACCAAGGTCTTGCACCCGGTGGGCAACCGGCCGCTGCTCGGCCATGTGCTGGCGGCGGTGGAGGCGGCCGGTATCGAGCAACGGGCGGTGGTGGTG
>NZ_JBYSYZ010000065.1:0-17416 GCF_058783925.1 Pseudomonas sp. FW305-70 | reverse complement strand
CGAATAGGGTGTGTCAGACAACCTTTTTGGTGACTGACACACCCTATTCGCGAGCAAGCCCGCTCCCACATTTGTTAGGTGTAGTCTTCAGCCTTTCAGGGCTTTCCAGATCTTGCTGACGGCCATCACGCCGACCAACACCACCGCACCCGCCACAATCCCCGCCACACCATTGAGCAACACCGGCACGATAAATCCGCCGCCACCCGCCGCCGCACCGACACTTTCGATCCAGTGATGCACCACCGGCACACCGTGCGTGAGAATCCCGCCGCCCACCAGGAACATCGCCGCGGTGCCGATCACCGACAGGCTCTTCATCATGTAGGGTGCCGCACGCAGAATCCCGCCGCCGATGCTTTTCGCCATCTGCCCGGGTTTCTGGGTCAACCACAGGCCAAGGTCGTCGAGCTTGACGATACCCGCCACCAATCCGTAAACGCCGACCGTCATGACAATGGCAATGCCCGACAGCACGATGATCTGCTGGGTCAACGGAGCACCGGCCACGGTGCCGAGGGTGATGGCGATGATTTCCGCCGAAAGAATGAAGTCGGTGCGGATCGCGCCTTTGATCTTGTCCTTCTCGAACGCCACCAGGTCAGTGGCAGGATCGGCCACCGCCTCGACCAGTTGCGCATGCTCGGCGGCGTCTTCAGCCTTGCTGTGCAGGAACTTGTGGGCGAGCTTTTCAAAGCCTTCGAAGCACAGATAAGCGCCGCCGACCATCAACAACGGCGTGACCAGCCACGGAATGAACGCACTGATCGCCAATGCCGACGGCACCAGGATCAATTTATTGATGAACGAACCCTTGGCGACCGCCCAGACCACCGGGATTTCCCGCTCGGCCCGCACACCGCTGACTTGCTGGGCATTGAGTGCCAGGTCGTCACCGAGTACGCCGGCCGTTTTCTTGGCGGCCATTTGGGTCATGACCGACACGTCGTCCAGCACGGCCGCGATATCGTCGATCAGCAACAGCAAACTGCTTCCTGCCATGAATCGGGTTTCCTTCTGCAATGAATGCGCAGCAGCATAGCGCGACACAAGAGCCTACGGTGCATTCTTGAGCGCCGCGCGAGGCCGGTGATACCATGCGCAACCGCCAGAACAGGCAAGGAATCACCGGGTTTATGAGCACTATCCGCGAGCGCAACAAACAATTGATCCTGCGTGCCGCCAGTGAGGAGTTCGCCGACAAAGGCTTCGCTGCGACCAAAACCAGCGACATCGCGGCCAAGGCGGGATTGCCCAAGCCCAACGTCTACTACTACTTCAAATCCAAGGAAAACCTCTACCGCGAGGTCCTGGAAAGCATCATCGAGCCGATCCTGCAGGCTTCGACACCGTTCAATCCGGACGGCGAACCCGGCGAAGTGCTCAGCGGCTACATTCGCTCGAAAATCCGCATCTCCCGCGACCTGCCTTTCGCCTCAAAGGTGTTCGCCAGCGAAATCATGCACGGCGCGCCCCACCTGAGCAGCGATCTGGTCGAACAGCTCAATGGCCAGGCCAAACACAACATCGAGTGCATCCAGACCTGGATCGACCGCGGACAAATCGCCCCCATCGACCCCAACCACCTGATGTTCAGCATCTGGGCCGCCACCCAGACCTACGCCGACTTCGACTGGCAGATCACCGCCATCACCGGCAAGGCCAGGCTGGATGAAGAAGATTACGAAGCGGCGGCGCAGACGATTATCCGGTTGGTGCTCAAGGGCTGTGAGCCGGAGCGGTAGACCGAGTCGCGACCTTCGCGAGCAAGCCCGCTCCCACAGGGGATTTGCAACACCATAGATCCAATGTGGGAGTGAGCTTGCTCGCGAATGGCGGCAACCCGGTTTTAGATCAAACCCAGATCGCATCCCACAACGGATAGTCACCCAGCTTCTGAACCAACCCAGCCCGCAATGGGTTAGCCACAACGTATCGAGCCAGCTTTACCAGATCCTCTTCTTTTCTCAGCGCATGGTCATGAAAACTCTGTTGCCAGAGACTGCCCGATCTGCCAGTTGCACTGTTGATTGCACGAGTACTCAATGACTTCGTCTGGCACATGAGTTGCGCCAGCGATCCTCTATGCAATTGTATTAACCAGTGGAAATGATCGGGCATGACCACCCAGGCCAACGACTCGGCAAATCCCTCACTCTGTGCTTGCCTGAACTGATGCACCACCAACCTGCCCAAGGGGTAATCCCTGAAAACGGGCTCTCGTTTTAGTGTGTTGGCAGTCAGTAGATAGATGCGATTTTGTTCGGTGTAGCGGCCGATGCGCAGGCGGTGTGAAGCTGACAGCTCAGGCATTCCTTTGCCCCTCTAATGGATGAACTCCAGAAAAGGCTAGATCAGCGAAGACAGAATGGCGGTACAGACCTTTAGCTGGATGTGTCTGGGAGATCGCCTTCGCGAGCAAGCCCGCTCCCACACAGGATTTGCAACACCATAGATCCAATGTGGGAGCGGGCTTGCCCGCGAAAGCGGTAGTTCAGTCAGCGAAAATCAAGCCGCCACCCCCGCATCCGCCACTAACCCCAACGCCTCGATGGCATTGATCGCGCACTGCTCGTCAACATCCGACAGATCGCCGCTGATCCCCACCGCCCCCAGCACGTTCCCATCCTGATCCCGCACCAGCACACCACCCGGTGCCGGCACGACACTGCCCTGCCCCAGGCTGTTCAACGCGGCGATAAACGCCGGGCGTTGCTGGGCGTCCAGCGCCAGCAGGCGTGAGCCCTTGCCCAGGGCGATGGCGCCCCAGGCTTTGCCGATGGCGACGTGCGGGCGCAGCAGGCTGGCGCCGTCTTCGCGTTGCAAGGTGATCAGATGCCCGCCGGCATCCAGTACCGCAATGGTCAAGGGTGCCGCGGCGATTGCTCGCCCGGCGGTGATGGCCTCGTTGACCAGGTTGACTGCGACTTTCAAGGTTAAAGCGCTCATGGTGCCGTCCTCATTTTGTTATAGGGAAAGTCGTGGGGCTGCGCGTTTGTGCCGCAGCCCGATGCAACAAATAGAACACAATGAATTATTTTTTTGTATACAATAATTCTCGAAAGGCGCCACATGCGACGAAAAGCCACAGTGGAACGGGCTTCCGACGAATGAAACAAGCGCTTGAGAAAATGGATTGACCTGCGCCGTCCGCCGTGAATACACTCTGCGCAAAGCCACTTGTATACAATTACAAAACGTAAAGAGGCACAAAACCATGAGCAAAATGAGAGCAATCGAAGCCGCCGTTCTGGTGATGCGCCGTGAAGGGGTCGATACCGCTTTTGGCATCCCGGGTGCCGCCATCAACCCGCTGTACTCCGCCCTGCAAAAGGTCGGCGGCATCGATCACGTACTCGCTCGCCACGTTGAAGGCGCCTCGCACATGGCCGAGGGCTACACCCGCACCAAAGCCGGCAACATCGGCGTGTGCATCGGTACTTCCGGCCCTGCCGGCACCGACATGGTCACCGGGCTCTACAGCGCCTCGGCCGACTCGATTCCAATCCTCTGCATCACAGGCCAGGCACCCCGCGCCCGTATGCACAAGGAAGATTTCCAGGCTGTCGACATCACCAGCATCGTCAAGCCAGTCACCAAGTGGGCGACCACCGTTCTGGAACCGGGCCAGGTGCCTTACGCGTTCCAGAAAGCCTTCTATGAAATGCGCTCCGGCCGTCCAGGCCCGGTGCTGATCGACCTGCCGTTCGACGTTCAAATGGCGGAAATCGAATTCGACATCGACGCTTACCAGCCACTGCCACTGGCCAAGCCGACCGCTAGCCGGGTTCAGGTCGAGAAGGCCCTGGCCTTGCTGGATCAGGCCGAGCGTCCATTGCTGGTGGCCGGTGGCGGCATCATCAACGCCGACGCCAGCGACCTGCTGGTGGAGTTCGCCGAGCTGACCGGTATTCCGGTGATCCCGACCCTGATGGGCTGGGGCACCATCCCGGACGATCACCCACTGATGGTGGGTATGGTTGGCTTGCAGACCTCGCACCGCTACGGCAACGCGACCATGCTCAAGTCGGACGTGGTGCTGGGCATCGGTAACCGTTGGGCCAACCGTCACACCGGTTCGGTCGACGTGTACACCGAAGGCCGCAAGTTCATCCACGTCGATATCGAAGGCACTCAGATCGGCCGCGTGTTCACCCCGGACCTGGGCATCGTTTCCGACGCCGCTGCCGCGCTGACCGTGTTCATCGAAGTCGCTCGCGAATGGCAAGCCGCCGGCAAACTGAAAAACCGCAGCGCCTGGCTGCAAGACTGCCAGCAGCGTAAAGCCAGCCTGCAGCGCAAGACTCACTTCGACAACGTGCCGGTCAAGCCGCAGCGCGTTTACGAAGAGATGAACCAGGTGTTCGGCAAGGACACCTGCTACGTCAGCACCATCGGTCTGTCGCAGATTGCCGGCGCGCAATTCCTGCACGTCTACAAGCCGCGCCACTGGATCAACTGCGGTCAGGCAGGCCCTCTGGGCTGGACCATTCCGGCAGCACTGGGCGTGGTCAAGGCTGATCCGAACCGTAAAGTCGTGGCCCTGTCGGGGGACTATGACTTCCAGTTCATGATCGAGGAATTGGCGGTGGGCGCGCAGTTCAAGCTGCCCTACATTCATGTCGTGGTGAACAACTCGTACCTGGGCCTGATCCGCCAGGCGCAACGCGGTTTCGACATGGACTACTGCGTGCAGTTGTCCTTCGACAACCTGAACGCGCCGGAACTCAACGGCTACGGTGTCGACCACGTTGCAGTTGCCGAAGGCCTGGGTTGCAAGGCGCTGCGTGTGTTCGAACCGGCTCAGATCCAGCCTGCCCTGCGCAAGGCTCAGGAACTGATCGAAGAGTTCAAGGTTCCGGTGATCGTCGAGATCATCCTGGAGCGCGTGACCAACATTTCCATGGGCACCGAGATCAACGCCGTCAACGAATTCGAAGACCTGGCGCTGGTCGGCGACGACGCACCAACCGCGATTTCGCTGCTGGACTAACTGCTGACCGCTCCCACAAGGGACTTCATACATATACGGGAGACCACCATGCCGCGTTTCGCAGCCAACCTGTCCATGCTGTTCACCGAACAGGACTTTCTTGCCCGTTTCGAAGCGGCCGCCAAAGCCGGCTTCAGTGGTGTCGAGTACCTGTTCCCGTACGACTTCAGCTCCGCCGAAATCAAGGCCAAGCTCGACGCCAACGGTCTGACCCAAGTGCTGTTCAACCTGCCGGCCGGTGACTGGGCCAAGGGCGAGCGCGGTATCGCGTGCCTGCCGGACCGGGTTGAGGAGTTCCGTGCCGGTGTCGATCTGGCCATCGCCTACGCGCAGGTGCTGGGCAACACCCAGGTCAACTGCCTGGCCGGTATCCGGCCGCAGGGCTTTGACGATGCCACCGTGGAGAAAACCTTCGTCGCCAACCTCAAGTACGCGGCCGACAAGCTGCAAGCGGCGGGTATCAAGCTGGTGATGGAGGCGATCAACACCCGTGACATTCCAGGTTTCTATCTGAACAACACGGCGCAAGCCCTGTCGATTCGCGAGCAGGTCGGCAGCGCCAACCTGTTCCTGCAATACGACATCTACCACATGCAAATCATGGAAGGCGACCTGGCCCGCACCCTGCAATCGCACCTGGGCGAGATCAACCACGTGCAGCTTGCGGACAACCCGGGGCGCAACGAACCAGGCACCGGTGAAATCAACTACCACTTCCTGTTCGAACACCTGGACCGCATCGGGTATCAGGGCTGGGTCGGTTGCGAATACAAGCCGCTGACCACCACCGAAGCGGGCCTGGGCTGGCTCAAAACCCACAACGCGATCTGACACATATCCCTGTAGGAGCGAGCCTGCTCGCGATGGTCGTCAACGATTACGCGGGCTGTCTGGATGCCCGCGTTGCTTCGGGGTTCATCGCGAGCTGGCTCGCTCCTACAGAAAGCACAAAACAAGAGGATTTTCTCATGGCTAAAATCGGATTTATCGGCACCGGCATCATGGGCCACCCAATGGCGTTGAACCTGCAGAAAGCCGGTCACAGCCTGTTCCTGTCGGCGCACCACGACGCCGCCCCTGCCGACCTGGTCGCCGCTGGCGCCGTTGCTCTGGCGAACCCGAAAGAAGTCGCCCAGGAAGCCGAGTTCATCATCGTCATGGTGCCGGATACCCCGCAGGTCGACGACGTGCTGTTCCGTGCCGACGGTATCGCTGCCGGCGTGGGCAAAGGCAAAGTGGTGATCGACATGAGCTCGATCTCGCCGACCGCCACCAAGGCTTTCGCCGCGAAGATCAACGAAAAAGGCGCGCAATACCTCGACGCCCCGGTCTCCGGTGGTGAAGTCGGCGCCAAGGCGGCGACCCTGAGCATCATGGTCGGCGGCGATGCCGACGCCTTCGAACGCGCCCTGCCGCTGTTCCAGGCCATGGGCAAGAACATCACTCTGGTCGGTGGCAACGGCGACGGTCAAACCGCCAAGGTGGCCAACCAGATCATCGTGGCCCTGAACATCCAGGCCGTGGCCGAAGCCCTGCTGTTCGCTTCGAAAAACGGTGCCGATCCAGCCAAGGTGCGTGAAGCACTGATGGGCGGTTTCGCTTCCTCGAAGATCCTCGAAGTGCACGGCGAGCGCATGATCAAGGGCACCTTCGATCCTGGCTTCCGCATCAGCCTGCACCAGAAGGACCTGAACCTGGCCCTGCAAGGCGCCAAGGAGCTGAACATCAACCTGCCGAATACCGCCAACACCCAGCAAGTGTTCAGCACCTGCGCGGCCATCGGTGGCAGCAACTGGGACCACTCGGCGCTGATCAAGGGTCTGGAACACATGGCGAACTTCTCGATTCGCGACAAGAAGTAAGTCCTGCCCCATCCCCATGTGGGAGCGGGCTTGCTCGCGAAGGCGCCATGTCAGTCAACATCTCTGTTGAATGTGAAGCCGCCTTCGCGAGCAAGCCCGCTCCCACACTGGACCGAGTTGCCCTTCAAATAACAAGAATTCCGGGAGCCCGCCATGTCGGTCGATCCGCAACAATTGCTGCGCGAGCTGTTTGCCACAGCCATCGACGCGGCGCATCCGCAACAAGTCCTCGAAGCCCATCTGCCTGCCGACCGCAGCGGTCGCGTCATTGTCATCGGCGCCGGCAAAGCCGCAGCCGCCATGGCACAGGTGGTCGAGCGCTGCTGGCAGGGTGAAGTGTCAGGCCTGGTGGTGACCCGTTACGGTCACGGCGCACCTTGCGAAAAAATCGAAGTGGTCGAAGCCGCGCACCCGGTACCGGACGCCGCCGGCCTGGCCGTGGCCAAGCGTGTGCTGGAACTGGTCAGCGACCTCAACGAATCCGACCGCGTGATCTTCCTGCTCTCCGGTGGTGGCTCTGCCCTGCTGGCACTGCCGGCCGAAGGCATCACCCTGGCCGACAAGCAGTCGATCAACAAAGCCCTGCTCAAGTCCGGCGCGACCATCGGCGAGATGAACTGCGTGCGCAAGCACCTCTCGGCGATCAAGGGCGGCCGCCTGGGCAAAGCCTGCTGGCCGGCCACTGTCTACACCTATGCGATTTCCGATGTACCGGGCGATCTCGCCACGGTCATCGCTTCCGGCCCTACCGTGGCCGACCCGAGCACCTCGGCCGAAGCCCTGGCGATCCTCAAACGCTACGCCATCGAGGTTCCGGCCTCGGTGCGCACCTGGCTGCAAAGCCCCGAATCGGAAACCGTTAAACCCGGCGACCCGAGCCTGGCACGCAGTCACTTCCAATTGATCGCCCGTCCGCAGCAATCCCTTGAAGCGGCGGCAGTGAAATGCCGCCAGGCCGGGTTCAGTCCGCTGATCCTCGGCGACCTCGAAGGCGAATCCCGCGAGGTGGCGAAGGTCCACGCCGGCATCGCGCGACAGATCGTCCTGCACGGTCAGCCACTGGCGGCGCCCTGCGTGATTCTCTCGGGCGGTGAAACCACCGTCACCGTGCGCGGCAATGGCCGTGGCGGGCGCAACGCCGAGTTCCTGCTGAGCCTGACCGACAGCCTCAAAGGCCTGCCCGGCGTCTACGCACTGGCCGGTGACACCGACGGCATCGACGGCTCGGAAGACAACGCCGGCGCAATCATGACCCCGGACAGCTACGCCCGCGCCGCCGCAAAGGGCCTGAGCGCCAGCGACGAGTTGGACAACAACAACGGCTACGGCTACTTCGAGGCACTCGACGCCCTGATCGTCACCGAGCCGACCCGAACCAACGTCAACGACTTCCGCGCCATTCTGATCCTTGAGAGCCCTAAACATGACGCCTGACAAAAAGGTCAAAATCCTCGCCACGCTCGGCCCGGCCATCGACGGCATCGACGACATCCGTGAGCTGGTGCTGGCCGGGGTCAACATCTTCCGCCTGAACTTCAGCCATGGCGATCACGCGGACCACGCCCAGCGTTTCCAGTGGATTCGTGAAGTCGAGCGCCAACTGAATTATCCATTGGGCATTCTGATGGACCTTCAAGGCCCGAAACTGCGGGTTGGCAAATTCGCCGAAGGCAAGGTGCAACTGGTACGCGGCCAGGCCCTGCGCCTGGACCTCGATGCCACGCCGGGTGATGAGCGCCGGGTCAACCTGCCCCACCCGGAAATCATCGCCGCGCTGGAGCCGGGCATGGACCTGCTGCTGGACGACGGCAAGTTGCGCCTGCGGGTCGTGACCAAGTACGCCGACGCCATCGACACCACCGTGCTCAATGGCGGCGAACTGTCGGACCGCAAAGGCGTGAACGTGCCGCAAGCGGTGCTCGACCTGAGCCCGCTGACCGCCAAGGATCGCCGCGACTTGACCTTCGGTCTGGAGCTGGGCGTGGACTGGGTGGCACTGTCGTTCGTGCAACGTCCGGACGACATCCGCGAAGCCCGCAGCCTGATCGGCGACAAGGCCTTCCTGATGGCCAAGATCGAGAAGCCCTCGGCGGTCGAACAACTGCGCGAAATCGCCGAATTGAGTGATGCGATCATGGTCGCCCGCGGTGACCTGGGCGTGGAAGTGCCGGCCGAAAGCGTGCCGCAGATCCAGAAGAACATCATCAGCACCTGCCGCCAGCTCGGCAAACCGGTGGTGGTGGCCACGCAGATGCTGGAGTCGATGCGCTTCTCGCCGGCGCCCACCCGCGCCGAAGTCACTGACGTTGCCAACGCCGTGGCCGAAGGTGCGGACGCGGTGATGCTGTCGGCGGAAACCGCGTCCGGCGAATACCCACTCGAAGCCGTGCAGATGATGAGCAAGATCATCCGCCAGGTGGAAAACGGTCCGGACTACCAGACTCAACTCGACGTCAGCCGACCGAAAGCCGAAGCCACCGTTTCCGACGCGATCAGCTGCGCCATTCGCCGTATCAGCAACGTGCTGCCAGTGGCGGTGCTGGTCAATTACAGCGAATCCGGCGCGTCGAGCCTGCGTGCGGCGCGGGAGCGGCCGACCGTGCCGATCCTCAACCTGACGCCGAACCTGCAGACCGCCCGTCGCCTGAGCGTGGCCTGGGGTGTGCACTCGGTGGTCAACGATCGCCTGCGCCAGGTCGATGAAGTCTGCTCCACAGCGCTGGAGATCGCCCAGGCCCAAGGCATGGCGCAGCGTGGCGACACCTTATTGATCACCGCCGGTGTGCCCTTTGGACAGCCGGGATCGACTAACTCTCTGCGTATCGAGACATTGATCTAGCGCCTGAACTGGCCTCTTCGCGAGCAAGCCCGCTCCCACATTGAATCTTTGTTCAGTCATTGATTCTGTGGTGCACACAGATCAACTGTGGGAGCGGGCTTGCTCGCGAAGCAGGCGACACGATTCACTGGAAACACCACAGACTCCATCATGCCTGCCAACCATTTCAACACCCACTGCCCCGACTGGGCCGAAGCCTTGCTCAACGGCTTCAGCCAGATCTTTCTCCAGCGTAATCCGCTGTGCGGCCTGCTGTGTCTGTTGGCCATTTTGTTCACTGCACCCGCCTTGCTGGGCGGCGCCTTGCTCGGCGGTGTTGCCGGGTTGTTCACCGCGCAACGTCGCAACTACGCCAAGACTGACCGTCAGGCCGGATTGTTCAGCTACAACGGCGTTCTGCTCGGTCTGTTGCTGAGCCTGTACTTCCCCTGGTCGGCGATGATGCCGCCGCTGATTCTGGCCGCCGGCGGCCTGAGCGCGATGCTCACCCAGCAGTGGCTAAAGCGCGTCCGGTTCAGCCAATACCTCCCCGCCTACACCACGCCGTTCGTGGTGCTGAGCTGGGTGCTGCTGTGCTTCGCCACGCCCTCGACAGAGGCGCATTTGATCGAAGTCAGCACCCTGAACATGCTCGCCGCCCCTTTCAAAGGCATCGGTCAGGTGATGTTCCTCGGTCATCCGCTGGCCGGTGCGATGATTGCCGCCGGTTTGCTGATCGCTGATCGCCGCGCCTTCTGCTGGGCGTTGTTGGCGTCTGTCGCGGGCATGGGCTGGAGCCTGCTGCAGCACGACTTCTACACCGCACTGCTGGGTCTCGGCGGCTACAACGCCGTACTCGCCGCCCTCGCCTTCAGCTCGCAGCGTCGCCAACCGTGGCTGCCGCTGGTTGGCATCGGCCTGGCGCTGTTGCTGACGCCGGTGTTTGCCGCCATGGGTCTGCCCACGCTGACCGCGCCGTTCATTCTTGGCTGCTGGCTGATCCGCACGGTTGTTCAGATGCTCGGCAAAGCCCGGGTCGAAAGCGCGCCTTGCGCTACCGGGGAGAATCAACCTAGGCTGCGCTGATCATCGAGTCAGGCGTTATCCATGGACAGCAACAAACACTGGCGTGAAGACCTTTACGTCATGATTTTCCAGACCGACACCCAGGCGGGTCGGCGCTTCGATGGCATCCTGCTGCTGATCATCCTCGCCAGCCTAGTGATCGTGATGCTCGACAGCATCGACAGCATTCACCGCAACTACGCCGATGTACTCGCCTATATCGAGTGGGGCTTCACGGTGATCTTCCTCGGCGAATACATCCTGCGCCTGTACTGCTCGCCCAAACCCCTGCGCTACGCCTTCAGCTTTTACGGACTGGTGGACCTGCTGGCCATTGTGCCCGGCATCCTCGCGCTGTATTACGCCGATGCGCAGTATCTGCTGATTATCCGGATCATCCGCATGCTGCGGATCTTCCGCGTGCTCAAGCTCAGCCCTTATCTCAAGCAAGCCAACTACCTGATGTCGGCGCTGCGCGGCAGCAAGCAGAAAATCGTGGTGTTCCTGGTCAGCGTCTGCACGCTGGTGACGGTATTCGGCACGCTGATGTATGTGATCGAAGGCCCGGAACATGGCTTCACCAGCATTCCCAAAGGTATCTATTGGGCTATCGTGACACTGACCACCGTGGGCTTCGGCGACATCGTGCCAAAGACGCCGCTGGGCCAGGTGATTTCGTCGCTGGTGATGATCACCGGTTACTCGATCATCGCCGTGCCTACCGGGATTTTCACCGCTGAACTGGCCAACGCCATGCGCGGCGATCAACTTCAACACGACTGCCCGGTGTGCAAGAAAAACAGCCACGAACAGGGCGCTGCATTTTGCTCCCGTTGCGGCAACGCACTGTTCAAAAAACTGGAATAAGCAAAGAGCTTTTTAATCTTTAAAGGTCTATGCGAGCACGGTTATAGTCGCTGGCAAAATGCCCCATCTTTTAAATAGAACAAGGATTGCGCAGTGAAAAAACTCTTTAGCGCCTCTCTTCTAGCCGCTGGCCTGGTACTGACAAGCGTAACTCAAGCCGCACCGACACTGCTCAACGTCTCGTACGACGTGATGCGCGATTTCTACAAGGACTACAACACTGCGTTCCAGAAACACTGGCAAGCCGAGCACAATGAAAACATCACCCTGCAGATGTCCTTTGGCGGCTCCAGTAAACAGGCGCGCTCAGTGATCGACGGCCTGCCGGCGGATGTCATCACCATGAACATGGCCACCGACATCAATGCCCTGGCGGACAACGGCAAACTGGTCCCGGACAACTGGGTCACGCGCCTGCCGAACAACAGCGCGCCGTTCACCTCGGCCACCGTGTTCATCGTGCGCAAGGGCAACCCGAAAGCCCTGAAAGACTGGCCGGACCTGCTCAAGGATGGCGTGCAAGTCATCGTGCCGAACCCGAAGACTTCGGGGAACGGTCGCTACACCTACCTCTCGGCCTGGGGCTACGTGCTGAAAAACGGCGGTGACGAGAACAAGGCCAAAGACTTCGTCGGCAAGCTGTTCAAGCAAGCGCCGGTACTCGATACCGGTGGCCGCGCCGCCACCACCACCTTCATGACCAACCAGATCGGCGACGTGCTGGTGACCTTCGAGAACGAAGCGGAAATGATCGCCCGCGAGTTCGGCCGTGATCAGTTCGAAGTCATCTACCCAAGCGTTTCCGCCGAAGCCGAGCCACCGGTGTCGGTGGTCGACAAAACCGTCGACAAGAAAGGCACCCGCGCTGCCGCCGAGGAATACCTGAAGTACCTGTGGTCGCCGCAAGGCCAGGAGATCGCTGCCGCCAATTACCTGCGCCCGCGTGACCCGGCCGTGCTGGCCAAGTACACCGACCGTTTCCCGAAAGTGGACTTCCTGTCCGTCGAGAAGACCTTCGGTGACTGGCGTACCGTGCAAAAGACCCACTTTAACGATGGCGGGGTTTTCGACCAGATTTATGCGCAATAAACACCTGTAGGAGCGAGCTTGCTCGCGATGGACGTCAACGATAATGCGTTTTTCTGAATAAACGCGTTGACCGTGACTCCATCGCGAGCAGACTCGCTCCTACAGGCAAGGCCATTCGGCGGACGACACGCGCGTCAGTCAGTCATTCCGCAATGGAATGATAGCTATCACTCCAATCCCGCTTCCGCCGTTTCAGCCAGCCCGTTAGCCTGCGCGCATTCCTTTCCGTACAGCGAGCCCCGTTATGAACCCAGCGACCCAGGTGCCCCGCGGCACCGCGACAATGACCCGAGGCATGGTGCTGCTGTTCGCTTTCTGCTGCGGGGCCATTGTCGCCAACATCTACTACGCCCAGCCGATCATCGGCCTGATCGCCCCGGACATTGGCCTGAGCAACACCATGGCCAGCCTGATCGTTTCCCTGACCCAGATCGGTTATGCACTGGGGCTGTTTTTCCTGGTGCCGCTGGGGGATCTGCTGGAGAATCGCCGGTTGATGATCATCACCACCCTGGTGGCGATTGCCAGTCTGCTGGGTGCGGCGTTCACCGATCAGCCGAACGTGTTCTTGCTGATTTCGCTGTTGGTGGGGTTCAGCTCGGTTTCGGTGCAGATCCTGATTCCACTGGCCGCACACCTGGCGCCGGAGGAAACCCGTGGCCGTGTGGTGGGCGGGATCATGGGCGGTTTGCTGCTCGGCATTCTGCTGGCCCGGCCAGTGTCCAGCGTGGTGGCCGACCACTTCGGCTGGCGCGCGATGTTTGTGATTGCCGCGGTGTTGATGGCGGCCATCAGCATTGTGCTGGCCATGACCATTCCCAAACGTGAACCCGATCACAGCGCCTCCTATGGCCAGTTGCTGGGCTCGCTGTGGACGCTGCTGCGCAAACAACCGGTGCTGCGTCAGCGGGCGTTTTACCAGGGCTGCATGTTTGCCACTTTCAGCCTGTTCTGGACCGCCGTACCGCTGGAGCTGGCGCGCAATCACGGTTTGTCGCAAAGCGAGATTGCGATTTTCGCCCTGGTCGGGGCCATCGGCGCCATCGCCGCCCCGATCGCCGGACGCCTGGCCGATGCCGGCCACACCCGCATCGCGTCGTTGCTGGCCCTGCTGTTCGCCAGCCTGAGTTTCATGCCGGCGTTCATCCATCCGGCCTACAGTGTCATCGGCCTGGCCGTGACCGGCGTGGTGCTGGACTTCTGCGTGCAGATGAACATGGTCCTCGGCCAGCGTGCGGTGTACGCCCTCGACGGCAAAAGCCGCAGCCGCCTGAATGCGCTGTACATGACCAGCATCTTCATCGGCGGCGCCTTCGGCTCTTCGGTGGCCAGCGCAGTGTACGAACAGGGCGGCTGGCTGTGGATCGTGATCGTCGGCAGTGCGTTTCCACTGCTGGCGTTATTGCGGTTCCTGAGTGTTTCGCCGAAGGCATCGTTGGCGACGGCTTGAAACCATTGACTTGCGACATCCTCAAGATTTGGCACAAGGACCCTCAATGGACCGCCTCGGCGCAATGGAAACCTTCGTCTACGTGGTGGAAACCGGCTCGTTTTCCGCCGCGGCACGACGCCTGAACATCGGCCAGCCGGCCGTGTCGAAAACCATCGCGCAACTCGAATCGCGTCTGGCGGTGCGGTTGTTGCTGCGCTCGACTCGCGGCCTGACGCCCACCGAAGCCGGGCTGGCCTTTTTCGAGCGGGCCAAGCGTGCCATCGAAGAAGCCGACGAGGCCGACAACGCCGCACGGGGTTGCGCCAGCGGGCTGAGTGGCAACCTGCGTATCTGCGCGGCGGTCACCTTCGGCCGGCTGCACATCGTTCCGCACCTGGGCCCCTTCCTGGAGCAACACCCGGAGCTGAACATCGACCTGATGCTCGACGATCGCAATGTCAATCTGGTGGAAGAAGGCGTCGATATCGCCCTGCGCATGGGCGCGCTGAGCGACTCGGGCCTGACTGCGCGCAAGATCGCCGAATGCCGGCGCATGGTACTGGGTACACCGGCGTACTTCGAAAAACACGACGCCCCCACCTGCCCCGCCGACCTGTGCAAGCATCAGGCAATCGTCTACACCCTCGGTGACGGTGCCAGTTGGCAGTTCAACAAGGCCGGCGAGGAGCGGTCGGTGACCGTCAGCGGACGGATCCGTGTCAACGCCGCCGAAGGCCTGCGTGAAGCCGTGCTGGCCCATCAAGGACTGACCATGGCTTCGCAATGGATGTTCGCGCCGGAACTGGCCGACGGTTCGGTCCGGGAAGTGATGAAGGACTGGGCAGTGCCGAACCAGGACCTGTGGGCTGTGTTCCCTACAGGCAGGATGGCCAGCGCCAAGGCTCGGGCGTTTGTGGAGTATGTGCAGGGGTTGTTGAAGAACGAGGTTTGAAAGCCAGGCGTTTCGTTTATTGCGATTTTCGATTAATTCGAATAGCCTATTGAAATCGATTATTCTGAAATTGGAAGCCGTCATGTCGACCGTCATTCATCCGCCAATCAATTTGCCCGCAAAACACGAAATACAGGCCGCGATCGAGGGGCAACGCACCCTGGCTGCCTATCTCGCCACCCGGTTCGAAACTCAGCACATCCAGATATTCGATGAGCAGAACGAAGCGCATAACATCGAACTGCCCACCTCGGCGCTCCGTTTGCTAGTCGATATTCTGGCGGAACTCGCGGCCGGTAACGCTGTGAAAGTAGTCCCGGTTCACGCTGAACTGACTACGCAAGAAGCGGCAGACCTGCTCAATGTCTCACGTCCACACCTGATCAAACTGCTCGAATCCGGCGAACTGTCCTACCACAAAACCGGCAAGCACCGACGTGTGCGTTTTGCCGACTTGATGGACTATAAAAACCGGCGCGACACCGCCAGCGAGCAGGCAATGATGCTTCTCGCCGAGCAGGCACAGGCGTTAAGGACAGGATACGAGTGAGGCACTCTTCATTTACCGCTGTATATGACGCTTGCGTGCTTTACCCCGCGCCCTTGAGAGACTTTCTGATGTGGCTAGCGCTCTCCGGGCTTTTCAGGGCGAAATGGTCAGTGGCAATACACGATGAATGGAAACGCAATCTGCTGAAAAACCGCCCGGATCTCAACGCCACGCAATTGAATCGCACCTGCGAGCTAATGGATCTGGCGATTCCCGACGCCTGCGTGTCGGGGTACGAAGTTTTGATACAAGGACTGACGCTGCCCGACGCGGATGACCGACATGTCCTGGCGGCTGCCATTCGTTGCAACGCCAGCGTCATTGTCACCTTCAACCAGAAAGACTTCCCCCGCACCGCGTTGCAACCTTATGGCATCGAGGCCCAGCACCCCGACGAATTCGTCAATGACCTTTTCGACCTGGATCCGGCAGCAGTGGTCGCCGCGGCACAACGACAGCGCAAGCAACTGAAGGCCCCACCGATGAACACTGACACTTATCTCGATCTATTGTTACGTCAAGGCTTGGTTCAGTCGGTCAAGGCATTGAACAGTTTCCGGGCAATGCTTTGAAAATCACCACGCCTGATCGCTACAACGCACACCCACCAAACCCGACCCTGACATTCGCCGGCAAATCACCACGATGATTTATCAACCACGCATTCAAGGTGTGCCCGACACGGGTCAACACCAGCGGCTTCGGCTGCAACTCGACGATGCACTGCAACGTCAGGCACATGGGGATTGCTCGTCAATACAGGCCAGCAAGTGTTCGACCGTGGACTCCAGCGGCCCGGAGTTGTCGAGCAGGAGCACGGCCGGGTCGTCGGCCAGCAGCCGCTCGCTGAATCGCGCATTGCGCGCCAGACGCTGATCGATCTCGATCAACGATTCTCGCCCGCGCTCCAGCAAGCGATGCCGCAGTACCTCTTGATCCACAGTCAACAACAGCACCAATACGTCTGGATAGCGCTGGCGCGTGTTCTGCAAATGCCCCCGAGAGCCATTGACCAGCACGTCCTGGCCGGCGGCCAACCAATCGTCGATTTCCCGCGGGATGCCATAGGACAACCCATTGGCGTGCCAGCTCAGGGCAAACGCGCCCTGAGCTTCCATATCGGCAAACTGCTGCGCACTGACACCCAGCGCCGCCTCACCCACGGCTTCGGCCGAGCGGGTAATGACCCGCCTCACGATACGACAGCCGCGTTCGGCCAACCGCGTTCGCGCGGCATCCAGCAGGCTGTCCTTGCCCGAACCTGAAGGCCCGATGAGATAGATCAACCTGCCCGCCATCAAAACACCCTCTTCATTTGTCGCCACGCTTGCTGGACCACCGGCAAACCATCCTGACGGCGCTTGCACCCGATCAGCCCGCTGACCTGGCGAATGATCCATCACCTGCACCCGTTGCACCAGCAGGTTTTCCACCCGATCACGGTATGGGCCCAGGGTGTTCGATCAGTGCCGGTTAAAAACTGTTACCTATGTGGGTGAGTCATACCCTGCGATCTTTTGATTTTGATTTTTGACCAAGTGTCGAAGAGGCGGACGATCAAGATCAAAAGATCGCAGCCCACCGCAGCTCCTGCCAGTGGGCCAGCGTACAACCCCACCACTCAACAGGCCGAGCGTTAGCTCGCCTGCCGCTTGTGATCTTGATCCACCCGCCCCCTCGGCAGGCTGAGCGCAGGTGTTCATCCGGGGATGGGCGCGCAGCGCCGTTCGACGCAGTCGAACTCATTGCATGTAGGTCGAAGCGAAGCCGACCGGAGGGCAATGCCCC
>NZ_JBYSYZ010000064.1:0-19311 GCF_058783925.1 Pseudomonas sp. FW305-70 | reverse complement strand
GGCGGTGTGTCAGTCGACGCAGAAGTTAACTGACACACCGCCTTCGCGAGCAAGCCCGCTCCCACAGGGTTGGCGGCGGTTTAGAGGTCGCCCAGGCCGTCGATCAGCGCTTGGTTCTGCTCTGGCGTGCCGATGGAGATCCGCAGGAACTGGGCAATCCGCTCCTGCTTGAAGTGCCGGACGATCACGCCCTGCTCACGCAACTTCGCCGCCAACCCCGCCGCATCGTGCCGGGGGTGGCGGGCGAAAATGAAGTTCGCTGCTGACGGCAGCACTTCAAATCCCTTGGCCTGTAATTGCCCAACGACCTTCTCGCGATTCTCGATCACCAACCGGCAGGTCTTGTCGAAATACTCGCGATCCTCGAACGCGGCAGCGGCGCCGACATTCGCCATGCGATCCAGCGGATAGGAGTTAAAGCTGTTCTTGATCCGCTCCAGCGCCTCGATCAGGTCCGGATGCCCCACCGCCAGGCCAACCCGCAGACCGGCCAGGGAGCGGGACTTGGACAGTGTCTGGGTCACCAGCAGGTTGGGATAACGATCGACCAGAGTGATTGCCGTCTCGCCGCCGAAGTCGATGTAGGCCTCGTCCACCACGACCACCGAATCCGGGCTGGCCTTGAGAATCTGCTCCACCGCTTCCAGCGCCAGCAGGCAGCCGGTCGGTGCGTTCGGGTTGGGGAAGATGATCCCGCCGTTCGGCCTGGCGTAGTCCGCCGGGTTGATCCGGAATTGCTCGTCCAGCGGCACCGCGTCGAAGTTGATGCCATACAGTCCGCAGTAGACCGGATAGAAGCTGTAGCTGATGTCCGGGAACAGCAGCGGCTGATCGTGCTGCAGCAAACCGTGGAAGATGTGCGCCAGGACTTCGTCGGAACCGTTGCCGAGGAACACCTGATTGCCTTGCACGCCGTAGTACCTGGCGACCGCGTTCTTCAGCAGGTCGCTGTTCGGGTCCGGGTACAGGCGCAGGTTGTCGTTCAGTTCGGTCTGCATCGCGGCCAAGGCCATGGGCGATGGACCGTACGGGTTTTCGTTGGTGTTGAGCTTCACCAGCTTTGCCAGTTTCGGCTGCTCGCCCGGCACGTATGGCACCAGGTTCTTGACGAACGGGCTCCAGAATCTACTCATCTTCATTTCACCTGCTTGTCGTCAACGATGCGGTATTCGGCGCTACGCGCGTGCGCGGTCAGCGACTCGCCACGGGCCAGCACGGATGCGGTCTTGCCCAGTTCCGATGCGCCCTGCTCGGAACAGAAGATGATCGATGAACGTTTCTGGAAGTCATACACGCCCAGCGGCGAAGAGAACCGTGCAGTGCCGGAGGTCGGCAACACGTGGTTCGGGCCTGCGCAGTAGTCGCCCAGGGCCTCGGAGGTGTGACGGCCCATGAAGATCGCGCCGGCGTGGCGGATCTGTGGCAACCAGGCTTGCGGATCGGCAACGGACAACTCGAGGTGCTCCGGCGCGATGCGGTTGGCCACTTCGATGGCCTGTTCCATGTCGCGAACCTTGATCAGTGCACCACGGCCATTGATCGAAGTTTCGATGATTGCGGCACGCTCCATGGTCGGCATCAACTTGGCGATGCTGGCGGCGACCTTGTCGAGGAACCCGGCGTCGGGGCTGACCAGAATGGCCTGGGCGTCTTCGTCGTGCTCGGCCTGGGAGAACAGGTCCATGGCGATCCAGTCCGGATCGGTCTGGCCGTCGCACACCACGAGGATTTCCGAAGGGCCGGCGATCATGTCGATGCCGACCTGGCCAAACACGTGGCGCTTGGCGGTAGCCACATAGATGTTGCCCGGGCCGACGACCTTGTCGACCTTCGGCACGCTTTCGGTGCCGTAAGCCAGCGCCGCAACGGCCTGGGCGCCACCGATGGTGAACACGCGGTCGACACCGGCGATGCAGGCCGCAGCCAGCACAAGCTCGTTGATTTCACCGCGCGGGGTCGGTACGACCATGACCACTTCGGTAACGCCGGCCACCTTGGCCGGAATCGCGTTCATCAGCACAGACGACGGGTACGACGCCTTGCCGCCCGGCACATACAGACCGGCACGATCCAGCGGCGTGACTTTCTGGCCCAGTACGGTGCCGTCCGCCTCGGTGTAACTCCAGGAGTCCTGCTTCTGCTTCTCGTGGTAGCTGCGCACGCGGGCTGCGGCGACTTCCAGTGCTTCGCGCTGGGCCACGGAGATGCGGGTCAGTGCCAACTCCAGACGCTCGCGCGGCAGGATCAGGTCGGCCATGGACTTCACGTCCAGGCCGTCGAACTGACGGGTGAAGTCCACCAGCGCCGCGTCACCGCGTTCGCGCACGGCCTTGATGATGTCCAGCACCCGCTGATTGACCGAGTCGTCAGACACACTTTCCCAGCTCAGCAGATGATCCAGATGATGCGCGAAATCCGGGTCAGCAGCGTTGAGTCGGCGAATTGCAGTCAGTGCGGTCATAGCGAGAGCCTCATAGGAATGGCAAAAAACTCAGGCGCCCGAAGCTAACATTCGATCCGCTTGGGCACCTGAGAATTCTGGCTATGAGGCGGATAGACGGCGCGCCTTGCGGTCGCGCAGGTGAATCAGCCGCGGTGTCGAGACTCCACTGCCTTGCGCAGGGTGTCGATCAACGCCTGGATACGGGCGTGCTGCATTTTCATCGAAGCCTTGTTGACGATCAGGCGGGAGCTGATGGCCGCGATGAAATCCTGTGGCTCCAGGCCGTTGGCCCGTAGCGTGTTACCGGTGTCGACCACGTCGATGATCTTGTCCGCCAGACCGATCAGCGGCGCCAGTTCCATCGAACCGTAGAGCTTGATGATATCGACCTGACGACCCTGTTCGGCGTAGTAGCGCTTGGCAACATTGACGAACTTGGTGGCGATGCGCAGACGGCCCTTGGGCTCGACTGCACCGACTTTACCGGCGGTCATCAGCTTGCACTGGGCAATTTGCAGGTCCAGCGGCTCGTACAGGCCCTGGCCGCCGTATTCCATCAGCACATCTTTACCGGCGACGCCGAGGTCGGCAGCACCATGTTCGACATAGGTCGGCACATCGGTGGCACGCACGATCAGCAGACGGACATCGTCCTGGGTCGTGGGGATGATCAGCTTGCGGCTCTTGTCCGGATTCTCGGTCGGCACGATGCCCGCTTCAGCCAGAAGCGGCAAGGTATCGTCAAGGATGCGGCCCTTGGACAGTGCGATGGTCAACATGGGAAACGTCAGTCCTTATCAAGGTACTCATGCCCGGTCGCAAATGGCGCCGGACACACATCGAGCCGAAAACGGCTCGACTTCAACAAATCAACGGGCATGTCCTTATGCCCTTGCAGCAGTACTAGCCCGGAACGCGACGGATCTTGGCGCCCAGCATCTGCAGTTTTTCCTCGATGCACTCGTAGCCACGGTCTATGTGGTAGATGCGGTCGATCAGGGTGTCGCCCTCGGCGACCAGGGCCGAGATCACCAGGCTGGCCGAAGCACGCAGGTCAGTCGCCATCACTGGCGCGCCCTTGAGTTTCTCGGTGCCGGTGACGATCGCGGTGTTGCCCTCGACCTGGATCTTGGCGCCCATGCGGTGCAGTTCGTAGACGTGCATGAAGCGATTTTCGAAGATCGTCTCGATCACAGCACCCGTGCCTTCGGCGATGGCGTTGAGGGAGATGAACTGCGCTTGCATGTCGGTCGGGAACGCCGGGTACGGAGCGGTCCGCACGTTGACGGCTTTCGGACGCTTGCCGTGCATGTTCAGCTCGATCCAGTCTTCGCCGCAGGTGATTTCTGCACCGGACTCCCGGAGTTTTTCCAGAACGGCTTCGAGGATGGTCGGATCCGTGTCCTTGACCTTCACGCGACCACCGGTCACAGCCGCCGCCACCAGATAGGTGCCGGTTTCGATACGGTCGGGCATCACTTTGTAAGTGGTGGTGTGCAGACGCTCGACGCCATCGATGGTGATGGTGTCGGTGCCGGCGCCGGAAACCTTGGCGCCCATGGCGTTCAGGAAGTTCGCCAGGTCGACCACTTCCGGTTCGCGCGCGGCGTTGGCCAGAACGCTACGACCCTTGGCCAGTGCAGCGGCCATCATGATGTTTTCGGTACCGGTCACACTGACGGTATCGAAGAAGAAGTGCGCACCGCGCAAGCCGCCCTCAGGCGCCTTGGCCTTGATGTAGCCGCCTTCGACGTCGATGACCGCGCCCATGGCTTCCAGGCCACGGATGTGCAGGTCAACCGGACGCGAACCGATGGCGCAACCGCCAGGCAGCGCGACTTCGGCCTCGCCGAAACGGGCAACCATCGGGCCCAGTACCAGGATCGACGCACGCATGGTTTTAACCAGTTCGTACGGTGCGACCAGGGTCTTTATGGTGCGCGGGTCGATTTCGACGGCGAGTTTTTCGTCGATCACCGGCTCGATCCCCATACGACCGAACAGTTCGATCATGGTGGTGATGTCGTGCAGGTGCGGCAGGTTGGCAACGGTCACCGGACCATCACACAGCAGCGTGGCAGCAAGGATCGGCAGGGCAGAGTTCTTTGCCCCGGAGATGCGGATTTCGCCGTCAAGACGAGCACCGCCAGTAATAATCAATTTATCCATAAGAATCTCGACGCCCTTGGGCTCAGGTGCGCTCGGCCCAGGCCGCGCTGCTGAAAAATTTCATTGTGACCGCATGGATGCTGCCATCGGTGATCCATGGGTTCAAATGGGCATAGATCTGCTGCTGACGCTTCACCGGGCTCAACGCCGCCAGTTCATCGCTAATCACATTCAGCTGGAAATTGCAGCCTTCGCCCTCGACTTCTACCAACGTTCCGGGCAGCTTTCCTTCAAGGAAGCTCTTTACTTCTACGGCCTGCATGCTCAACCTCAATCGGCGCCCTGTGCGCGCGGGTCGGACATCATACAAAAAAGCCCCGCGCCTGCGAACCCCGCGAAGCAGGACTCTGACGGGGGGCTTCTTTATAGATGCGGTTAGGGATGCGCCAACAGCTCGGTCAGCTCGCTGACCTGAGCGATTTCACGCATGTCTTCCGGCATTCCACGGATGCTCAACGCCTTGCCGGCCGCCTGAGCATCGCGGATGAAGCACAACAACAATGACAAACCGACACTGCTGGACTTGGTCACCGCCGAACAATCGACCACCAGCGCCGCAGCCTTGCTGGCGTTGATCAGCGCCTTACCTTGCTCACGCAGGCCTGGGCCGCTGCGGTAATCCAGCACGCCACTGAGTCGCAGCTCACCCGCTTCGTCCATCTGGACTGCCGACTCACTCATTGGGCTGACTGCTCTGGCTTCTTGTCGGTGGCTTCCTTGGCCTTGGCGACTTCCCCGGCCCAACTATTGATGGTCTTGTCCAGGTCGTTGCCATTGCGCTGCATTGCATCGGCGAACTGATCGCGGAACAGCTTGCCGATGTTGATGCCGTTGATGATGACGTTACGCAGTTTCCACTCGCCGTTGATCTTTTCCAGCGTGTAGGACACTGGATAGATCGAGCCGCTGCTGCCTTTGACAGTCATGCCAACGCTGGTACGGTCGCCCGATTCGTCCTTGGCCGGTTCAACGGTGATGCCCTGGTTGTTGTACTCCAGCAAGGCATTGCCATAGAACTGGAACAGGCCCCTCTTGAAGTTTTCTTCGAAGGTCTTCATCTGCGCAGGCGTAGCTTTACGCGAGTACTTGACCGTCATGATGCTCTTGGAAATACCCTCGGCATCCACGACCGGTCCGACGATGGTGTTCAGCGCCGCATAAAAGTCTTGCGGATCCTTCTTGTACTTCTCTTTGTTTGCCGCCAGGTCCGCGAGCATACGGTTGGTTGTGTCCTGCACCAGATCGTGCGCCGAAGGTGCCGCTACGGCGTGGGACACCAACGGAAACACCGCGAGCATTACCAACAGGCCACGTCGCAAGGTAGAGATCATTTAACAGTTCCTCATTTAGCTTCTTTGCTAACGGTATTGAGCAGGAATTTACCGATCAGGTCCTCGAGCACCAGCGATGACTGCGTGTCATGGATGGTTCCACCATCCTTGAGCAGGGTGTCTTCCCCGCCCACGCTGATACCGATGTACTTCTCGCCCAACAGTCCTGCGGTCAGGATAGACGCAGTGGAGTCCGCCGGCAGATTATCGATGCGTTTCTCCAGCTGCATGGTCACCCGACCGGTAAAGCTGTCGCGATCCAGATCGATGGCCGTGACCTTGCCGATGGTCACACCGGCCATGGTCACCTTTGCTCTGACAGTCAAACCGGCGATATTGTCGAAGTAGGCGTAAAGTTTATACGTGTCGGTGCTCGGAGTCGGGGACAGGCCACTGACCCGCAACGCCAACAAGAGCAAAGCCAGGATGCCAGCCAGCAAGAAAAGGCCGACACCGATTTCCAGGGTGCGGTTTTGCATCAGAAATCTCCAAACATCAAGGCGGTCAGAATAAAGTCCAGGCCGAGCACTGCCAACGAGGCATAGACAACGGTCTTGGTAGTGGCACGACTGATCCCCTCGGAAGTGGGTTCGCAGTCATAGCCTTGGAATACGGCGATCCAGGTCACGACAAAGGCAAAGACGATACTTTTGATGATCCCGTTGAGCACATCTTCAGTGAACGTCACGCTGTTCTGCATGTTCGACCAGTAGGAACCTTCATAGACCCCCAGCCAGTCGACAGCGACCCACGAGCCGCCCCAGATGCCCACCACGCTGAAAATCATCGCCAGCACCGGCAGGGAAATGAAGCCGGCCCACAAACGTGGTGCGATGATGTACTTGAGCGGGTCAACCCCGATCATTTCCAGGCTGGACAACTGCTCGGTGGACTTCATGTTGCCGATTTCCGCGGTCAACGCGGAACCTGCGCGCCCGGCGAACAGCAAGGCGGTCACCACCGGCCCCAGCTCTCTCAGCAACGTCAGTGCAACCATCTGCCCGACAGCCTGCTCCGAACCGTAGCTGGAAAGGATGTTGAAGCCCTGCAGCGCCAGCACCATGCCGATGAACACCCCGGAGACCACGATGATCACCAGGGACATCACGCCCACCGAATGCAGCTGCTTGACCAGCAGCCCGAAGCCGCCACCGATACCACCGCGGCCAAGCAAGGCATGAAACAGGAACAAGGCCGAACGTCCGAACACCGCCAGCACATCGATGCCGGCCTGACCGAAGCGGCGAACGCGCTCTATCAATGAAATTCTGCGCATCAGCGCTTCCCCAGAATATCTGCGCGGTAATCCGTCGCTGGAAAGTGGTACGGAACCGGGCCATCGGGTTCGCCGGTCATGAACTGACGAATGCGCGGTTCATCCGAGTTCATCAATTCGTCCGGGGTCCCCTGCCCCAACACCTGACCATCGCCCACCACATAAATGTAATCGGCAATACTCGCGGTCTCGGCCAGGTCGTGGGAAACCACGATGCTGGTGATGCCCAGCGCATCGTTGAGCAAGCGAATCAGACGCACCAGAACGCCCATGGCGATGGGGTCCTGGCCGACAAAGGGTTCGTCGTACATGAGAATCTGTGGATCGAGCGCAATCGCCCGGGCCAGCGCGACCCGGCGCTTCATGCCGCCGGAAAGCTCGTCGGGCATCAATTCGATGGCACCGCGCAAACCCACGGCCTGCAATTTAAGCAGGACGATGTCGCGGATCATTTCTTCCGGCAGTTGCGTGTGAACCCGCAGCGGAAACGCGACATTCTCGAAGACATCGAGGTCGGTAAACAGCGCGCCACTCTGAAACAGCACACCCATATGCTTGCGCGCATCGAACAGGTCGCTGCGCGACAGTTTCGGCAGGTTCTGACCGTTGACCCATACTTCGCCCCTGGTAGGCCGCAACTGGGCCCCCATCAGACGCAAAAGCGTGGTCTTGCCGCACCCGGAAGGCCCCATGATGCCGGTGACCTTGCCTCGCGGGATACGGATATCGACATTATTGAAAATGCTGCGCGTTCCGCGCTTGAAGGACAGTCCCTTCAGCTCGACCGCGTAGGCGTTATCGGCACTCATCTAAACTCCTTGCGATGCAGCCTCTCACTCGGACGCCTGGCTTTCAGACGAAAGCACATGCCTCCCTGCAGGCCGAACTGGCGGCGAACTATATCACTGCAAAGGCTGCACGCCCAAGACCAAAGCCGAGTCATGTGCAACTGCAGGAGTGGTTCAAAGCCCCGTCTAGAGGGTTTCCGGTAGCAAGGAATGACAATGCGCGACGAACTTGCGTGAGGGATTCGATCATAACCGCTATAATCGCCGCCTTTTCATCAGGCTATACGATTTCTGACATGAGCCAATCCAGCGACCTGATTCAATCAGCACAACGCACCATCCGCCTCGAAGTAGAAGCCGTGCAAGGCCTGCTACCCCATATCGACGCAGATTTCGTACGCGCTTGCGAGATGATTCTGGCCAGCAAAGGCCGCGTGGTCGTGGTCGGCATGGGCAAGTCGGGGCACGTCGGCAACAAGATCGCCGCAACCCTGGCCAGCACCGGCACCACGGCATTTTTTGTGCACCCGGCGGAAGCCAGCCATGGTGACATGGGCATGATTACCCGCGACGACATCATTCTGGCGCTCTCGAATTCCGGCTCCACCAATGAAATCGTCACCCTGCTGCCACTGATCAAGCGCCTGGGCATACAGTTGATCAGCGTGACCGGCAACCCTGATTCGCCGCTGGCCAAGGCCGCCGAGGTCAACCTGAATGTTCACGTCGAACACGAAGCCTGCCCGCTGAACCTGGCACCCACCTCGTCGACCACCGCCGCCCTGGTCATGGGCGACGCCCTGGCGGTCGCGCTGCTGGAAGCCCGTGGCTTCACCGCCGAAGACTTCGCCTTTTCCCATCCCGGCGGCGCCCTGGGCCGACGCCTGCTGCTGAAAGTGGAAAATGTCATGCACGCCGGCCAGGAACTGCCGCAGGTCCGGCGCGGCACCCTGCTCAAGGATGCCTTGATGGAAATGACCCGCAAGGGCCTGGGCATGACCGTCATCCTCGAGGCCGACGGCAAGCTGGCCGGAATCTTCACCGATGGTGATTTGCGCCGCACACTGGACCGCAGCATCGACATCCACAGCGCTATCATCGACCAGGTCATGACGGCCCATGGCAAGACCGCCCGCGCCGAAATGCTGGCCGCCGAAGCGCTGAAAATCATGGAAGACCATAAAATCAGCGCGCTGGTCGTGGTCGACAGCGAAGACCGTCCGGTCGGCGCCTTGAACATGCACGACTTGCTGCGTGCAGGAGTAATGTAATGAGTGCGGACCTGCTGCAACGCGGCAAACAGATCAAACTGGCGGTGTTTGATGTCGACGGCGTGCTGACCGATGGACGCCTGTACTTCCTCGAAGACGGCAGCGAGTTCAAGACGTTCAACACGCTCGACGGCCAGGGCATCAAGATGCTGATGGCCGCCGGAGTGCAAACCGCGATCATCAGTGGCCGCAAGACCCCGGTGGTCGAGCGGCGAGCCAAAAATCTCGGCATCCCGCACCTGTATCAGGGCCGCGAAGACAAACTGGTGGTACTCGACGAACTGCTGGCCCAACTGAATTTGAGCTACGAACAGGTGGCCTACCTCGGCGACGACCTGCCGGACCTGCCGGTGATTCGCCGCGTCGGCCTGGGCATGGCGGTGGCCAATGCCGCCGGTTTCGTGCGCGAACATGCTCACGGCATCACCCTCGCCCGTGGCGGCGAAGGTGCCGCTCGCGAGTTCTGCGAATTGATCCTGCGCGCCCAGGACCGCCTCGATGCGGCCAATGCGGCGTACCTGTGAGCCCGATATGCTGAGCAAAAAGTTTCGCAACACCCTGATATTCAGTTGCATCGCGGCGATATTCGTCGCGGTTGGCTACTGGAACATCAGCCCGGAACGCTTCCTCGACAAGCCGGTAACGCCGGTCGATGAAAGCGCGATCGACTATTACGCCATCAACGCCCACAGCGTGCAGTACCTGCCGGACGGCAAGCTGCAATATGATCTGGTGTCCGACAAGGTCGAGCACCTGAAGGCGACCGAGGTGACACTGCTGACCAACCCCGACCTGAACGTGTTCCGCGGCACTGAGTACCCGTGGCACGTCCAGAGCCTGCGCGGCGAGGTCAACCCTGACGGCACACAGGTCGAGCTGATCGATGACGTGCGCATCACGCGCTTCGATGAGAAAAACCGCAAGACCCTGATCACCAGCACCCGCATGACCGTGTTCCCGCAGCAGCAATATGCGCAGACCGAGCAAGACGTTAGAATCGACGGCGCTGGCGGTGTATCGACTGGCAAGGGAATGAAAGCGTATTTGAAAGAAAGCAGGATACACCTGCTATCGAACGTAAGAGGACAGTATGAGGCTCGTTAAAACCCTCCCGATTTTGCTCAGTCTGGGCGCAGCACTGGGAAGCGTGAGTGCCTGGGCTCTGCCGAACGATCAAGAGCAGCCTATCCGCATTCAAGCCGACGACGCCCAACTGGACGACAAGCAAGGTATTGCCACCTATAAGGGTGACGTGATCATCACCCAAGGTTCGATGAAGGTGACAGGCAACACCGTTACCATCACCCGCACCCCGACTGGCGACATTGACGTAGTGACCTCGGTGGGCAACCTGGCGTACTTCGAGCAACTGCAAACGGCTGGCGATACCAAGCCTGTTCAGGGTTGGGGCGTGACGATCCAGTATCACGCCACGCAAAATCGCGTCGTGTTGATCGACAAGGCCAAGGTTGTCGACAAGGACAACAACGTCACCCAAGGCGAGAAAATCGTCTACGACACCGAGAAAAAGCTGGCCAGCGCCGGGCGCGCCACCGGCAGCAAGGTGACCGAGTCGCGTCCGCGCATCGACATGGTGATCCAGCCGAAGAAGAAAACCGACGAGAATAAGGCCCAGTAATGGCAACTCTGAAAGCTCAGCATCTGGCCAAGAGCTACAAGAGCCGCCAGGTCGTGCGTGATGTCAGCCTGTCCATCGACAGCGGTCAGATCGTCGGCCTGCTTGGCCCGAACGGCGCCGGCAAGACCACCTGCTTCTACATGATCGTGGGCCTGGTGCAAGCCGACCAGGGCCGCGTTCTGATCGATGACCTGGACGTCAGCCACCAGCCGATGCACGGCCGTGCAAAAGCCGGTATCGGCTATTTGCCGCAAGAAGCATCGATCTTCCGCAAACTGTCGGTGGCCGACAACATCATGGCCATCCTCGAGACCCGCAAGGAGCTCGACAAGGCCGGTCGTCGCAAGGAGCTGGAAAGCCTGCTGCAGGAGTTCCACATCAGCCACATCCGCGACAACCTCGGCATGAGTCTGTCCGGTGGTGAGCGCCGCCGCGTGGAAATCGCCCGCGCCCTGGCCACCAACCCGAAATTCATCCTCCTCGATGAACCGTTCGCCGGCGTGGACCCGATTTCGGTCGGCGACATCAAACAGATCATTTACCACCTCAAGGCCAAAGGCATTGGCGTGCTGATCACGGACCACAACGTTCGTGAAACCCTGGATATCTGTGAAACCGCCTATATCGTCAATGACGGCCAACTGATTGCCGAAGGTGACGCAGAGACTATCCTGGCCAACGACCTGGTGAAGGAAGTGTACCTGGGCCATGAGTTCCGCCTGTAAACGCTGAGCTGTGCCCAGGCAGGCGCCCGGGCACCGGTCTCGCGATTCTTCGGTGCCCGATGCGAACCTGCGCGTTCAGCCCCCAACATGGGCAGCACCGCAACACAAATTTATAGTTTTTTATTGTTACAGCGCTCTAGGCAAATCCTTCAGTTTCAGGCATATAATTTGCTTATGTTTGGCGCCCCGGCGCCCTGTAGTGGATGGCGCATGTGCGCCGGCGAATAAGGTGTTAAGCCCCTGCCATGAAACCATCGCTAGTCTTGAGAATGGGCCAGCAGCTGACGATGACACCTCAGCTGCAACAGGCCATCCGCCTGCTCCAATTGTCGACCCTGGACCTGCAACAGGAAATCCAGGAGGCCCTGGAGTCCAATCCGATGCTCGAACGCCAGGAAGAAGGCGACGACTTCGACAATTCCGACCCCTTGGCCGACAACGCCGAACAAAAGCCCAACACCGATATCCAGGAACCCTCCTACCAGGAAAGCGCCCCGACGGTTGACAACCTCGATGAGGGTGACTGGAACGAGCGCATCCCCAATGAACTCCCCGTCGACACCGCGTGGGAAGACGTTTACCAGACCAGCGCCAGCAGCCTGCCCAGCAATGACGATGACGAGTGGGACTTCACCACCCGCACCTCGGCCGGTGAAAGCCTGCAAAGCCACTTGCTGTGGCAGCTGAACCTGGCTCCGATGTCCGACACCGATCGCCTGATCGCCGTGACCCTGATCGACTGCATCAACAATCAGGGCTACCTGGACGAAACCCTCGAGGAAATCCTCGAAGCCTTCGATCCGGAACTGGACATCGAACTGGACGAAATCGAAGCCGTCCTGCACCGCATCCAGCAATTCGAGCCGGCCGGCATCGGCGCACGCAATCTGGGCGAATGCCTGCTGCTGCAATTGCGCCAGTTGCCCGCCAAGACCCCTTGGCTGGCCGAAGCCAAGCGCCTTGTCACCGATTACATCGACCTGCTGGGCAGCCGCGACTACAGCCAGCTGATGCGTCGCATGAAGCTCAAGGAAGATGAGCTGCGCCAGGTCATAGAGCTGGTCCAGAGCCTCAACCCGCGCCCGGGCTCGCAAATCGAGTCCACCGAAGCCGAGTACGTCGTTCCTGACGTCATCGTACGCAAGGACAACGAGCGCTGGCTGGTAGAGCTGAATCAGGAGTCGGTGCCACGGCTGCGGGTCAACGCCCAGTACGCCGGTTTTGTGCGCCGTGCCGATACCAGCGCCGACAACACGTTCATGCGCAATCAGTTGCAGGAGGCCCGCTGGTTCATCAAGAGCCTGCAGAGCCGCAATGAAACCCTGATGAAGGTTGCCACCCAGATCGTGGAGCATCAGCGCGGGTTCCTTGAATATGGCGACGAAGCCATGAAGCCGCTGGTCCTGCATGACATCGCCGAAGCGGTCGGCATGCATGAGTCGACGATTTCACGGGTAACGACCCAGAAGTTCATGCACACCCCCCGGGGCATTTATGAACTGAAATACTTTTTTTCCAGTCACGTAAGCACCTCCGAAGGCGGCGAATGCTCGTCCACGGCGATCCGGGCGATCATCAAAAAGCTGGTTGCCGCGGAAAATCAGAAAAAGCCGTTGAGTGACAGCAAGATCGCTGGTTTACTGGAGGCACAAGGCATTCAGGTGGCTCGCCGCACCGTCGCCAAGTACCGCGAATCCCTCGGGATCGCGCCTTCGAGCGAACGCAAGCGGTTGATGTAGAGCCACGCCACAGCGTTCCAGTGGTAGATCATCTGATCTACCGCTTTATGCACTGGCAACGAAGGAGAAGCTGTATGCAAGTCAACATCAGTGGACACCAACTGGAAGTGACCGAACCTCTTCGCACCTACATCGGCGAAAAACTCGAACGATTGGAGCGACATTTCGACAAGATCACTAACGTGCAGGTCACGATGACCGTCGAGAAGCTGAAGCAGAAAATCGAAGCCACGCTGCATATTCCCGGGAATGAAGTGGTCGCCAATGCGGAACATACCGATATGTACGCTGCGATCGATGCACTCACCGACAAGCTGGATAAACAACTCAAAAAGCATAAGGAAAAGACCCAGAGCCTCCTTCAGGGCGCAACCGGTCGTTAACACTCCCAACCCATGATCCGACTTGAAAGTATCCTGACCCCCGGCCGTTCCCTGGTGAACGTGCCGGGCGGCAGTAAAAAGAAAGCCCTCGAACAAATTGCCAACCTTATCCACAAAGAAGTGCCGGATCTGGAGATGCAAGATGTCTTCGAGGCGCTGATTGCCCGTGAAAAACTCGGCTCCACCGGTTTTGGCAACGGCATCGCTATTCCACACTGCCGTCTCAAGGGGTGTGTATCGCCCATCAGTGCATTGATGCACCTGGACGCCCCAATCGATTTCGACGCCATCGACGGCGCGCCGGTTGACCTGCTGTTCGTTCTGCTGGTCCCGCAAGCCGCTACCGATGCGCACCTTGAGCTGCTGCGACAGATCGCCAGCATGCTTGACCGCAAGGACGTTCGCGAAAAACTGCGTAATGCCGCAAGCAACGAAGCCCTGTATCAGGTTGTCCTGGACGAGCAAAACGGTCAGTAATCATGCGCTTGATCATCGTCAGTGGCCGTTCCGGCTCGGGTAAAAGCACCGCCCTCAATGTTCTTGAGGACAACGGCTACTACTGCATCGACAATCTGCCTGCCGGCCTGCTGCCGGAACTGGCCGAACGAGCGTTGATTCATACCGAGCTGATGCAGCCGCTGGTGGCCGTTTCCATTGACGCCCGCAACCTGCCCAGCCACCTGTCACGCTTCCCCGAACTGCTCGAAGAAGTCCGCAGCCGCCACATCCAGTGCGATGTCCTGTACCTGGATGCCGACGAAGAAACCCTGCTCAAGCGCTTCTCGGAAACCCGCCGGCGTCACCCCCTGACCAACGCCAACCGCTCGCTGGCCGAAGCCATCAACGTCGAGAGCGTCCTGCTCGGGCCGATTGCCGACCTCGCCGATCTCAAGATCAACACCACCAGCCTGAACCTCTATCAACTGCGCGACACCATCAAGCTGCGCCTGTTGAACCAGCCAGAACCCGGTACTGCGTTCCTGGTGGAGTCCTTCGGGTTCAAGCGTGGCATGCCGGTGGACGCCGACCTGGTGTTCGATGTGCGTTGCCTGCCCAACCCTTACTGGAAACCGGAATTGCGCGAGCAGTCCGGACTCGATCAACCGGTTGCCGACTACCTGGCGGCACAACCGGATGTCGAAGAGATGTTCCAGGACATTTCCACATACCTGCTAAAGTGGCTGCCTCGTTTTGCCGCCAGCAACCGCGCCTACGTCACCATTGCCATTGGCTGCACTGGCGGACATCACCGCTCCGTCTACCTGACCGAGCGCCTGGGGCAGGCGCTGCAAAAATCCCTGAAGAACGTCCAGGTTCGCCACCGCGACCTCAGCTAAAGGATTCACATCGCGATGCCTGCTCTGGAAATCGAAATCATCAACAAGTTGGGTCTGCATGCCCGAGCGTCTGCAAAATTCGTCGGAGTCGCCGGCCAGTTCAAGGACTGTACGATCAGGGTAGGACGCACACCTGAATCCACAGTCGATGGCAAAAGCATCATGGCCATGATGATGCTCGCTGCCGGTAAGGGCACCAAAATTCATCTGAGCACGGAAGGCGAGCAGGAACAGGAAGCGATGGACGCGCTGGTAGCCCTGATCAATAACTACTTCGACGAAGGCGAGTAAAGATCAAAATCAAAAGATCGCAGCCTGCGATCTTTTCAGGCCAGCGCCGTATCCATCACCATCATCAAGCAGAACCCCATCAGCAGCCCGAGGCTGGCAAGCTTGTCATGACCGTTGCGGCGCGATTCGGGAATGACTTCGTGGGTTACCACCAGCAACATCGCCCCTGCCGCCAGCGCCAACCCCAAAGGCAGCAGCAGCTCGGCCAGGCTCACAAGCCAGGCGCACACCAGCGCGAACACCGGTTCGACCAACCCTGATGCGGCACCGATCAGGAACGCCTTGACCCGGGACATCCCTGCCCCGGCCAGTACCAAGGCGATGACCAACCCTTCCGGCACGTCCTGCAAGGCAATGCCCATGGCCAGGCTGTCGGCTTCAGGCATGCCGCCGCCGGCAGAAACACCGACCGCCATGCCTTCCGGGATGTTGTGGGCGATGATGGCAAACACGAACAGCCAGATGCGCGGAGCAATGACCGGGCGCTCCAGGGTACCGACCAGCCTGTCCGGGCTGACGCCGGAGACCTTCCGATCCACCAGGAACAACCCGAACGCACCGAGCATAATGCCGAAGCTGATCAGCCCACTGGATGCCCAAGGTGACAGTCCAAGCCCTTCGGCGGCAGAGATGCCCGGGACGATCAGCGAAAATGCCGTCGCCGCGAGCATCACGCCAGCGCCAAAGCCAAGCAAAGTGTCGCTGAGCACCTGCGGCATGCGCCGAATCACCAACACCGGTACCGCGCCCAACGCGGTACCCAGGGCGCAGATTGCACCGCCCTGCAGTGCGCGCAGCAACCTCGGCTCAAGGTCGAGCCATGCCAATCCATGGGCAACCAATAGGCTCATGCCCGCCAGCAGTAACAGCGATCCAGACGCGTAACGAAACAGCCGTCCACTTCCAATCGCCAGTGTTTCAGTGCCCATAGCCCAGCCCTGGATGATTTTTATGGAGGACTTAAACCAGTGCGGCCTGATAGCGCGCAGCGACTTGCGGCCAATTGATCACGTTGTAGAACGCGCTGATGTATTCAGGACGGCGGTTCTGATAGCGCAGGTAATAGGCATGCTCCCAGACGTCGAGGCCCAGAATCGGCGTATTGCCGCTCATTAACGGGCTGTCCTGGTTACCGCTGCTTTCCACTACCAGGGTCTTTTGCGCAGTGACGCTGAGCCAGGCCCAGCCACTGCCGAAGCGGGTCAACGCAGCCTTGGTGAAGGCTTCCTTGAAACTGTCGAGTCCGCCCAATTGCTCATCGATAGCCTTGGCCAGCGCGCCTTCGGGTTTCCCTCCGCCGCCGGGCGTCATGACGTCCCAGAACAACGAATGGTTGGCGTGGCCGCCTCCCTGATTGATCACCGCCGTGCGCAGTTTTTCCGGCAGTTGCTGAACGGCAGACACCAGCTTCTCCACGGGCCACTCGGCATACTCGGTGCCCTCGACGGCCGCGTTGAGGTTGTTGATGTAGGTCTGGTGATGTTTGGTGTAGTGGATCTCCATGGTCTGCGCATCGATGTACGGTTCCAGGGCGTCGTAGGCGTAGGGCAAGGCAGGCAAGCTAAAAGCCATGTTCAATGGACTCCATGATGATGAGGTACAGGCGAAGCGGCATCGATGTGCAACAGTCGATGGGTACGTGGATATTCGCCGTGCTCACTGATGAAATTCAGCAGCTCGACGTAGGTCTTGCTGCTCTGGCGCAACGCGGCTTCACGCAATGTTTGTGGTAGTCGCGGGTCCTGCATGGCCTGCAACAGCCGTTGGTGGATGGCACACAGGTATTCGGCGCTCTCCTCCGGCTGGTTCAGGCGCAAGTGCAGGTCCGCCAGGTTGTGATGGGAGATCACGCAAGCTGCCACCGCTTCGTCGGCATCCGCCCAGCGCTCGAACAGCACCTGGGCCAGGGCCAATGCCTGCAGATACGCCTCGCGGGCATCGACCAGTTCACCCTGCATGAAAAAGCGATTGGCTCTTTCGATCGTGCGTTTCCAGTGCTCCATGGTGCGCCTCCCAAGCGGCAGCGGGGCTTAAACGCCGCCCGCGGTGAGTTTTTCCGGGTTGAGCAACTCTTCCAGCTGGCCGCGCGACAGGTCGGTGTGTTCCAACGCGACGTCAATCACCGGCCGACCTTGCTGATAGGCCTTCTTGGCAATCTCGGCAGCTTTCTGGTAACCGATGATCGGGTTGAGCGCGGTGACCAGAATCGGGTTGCGCGACAGCGCTTCCTTGATCCGGCCCTCATTGACCTTGAAGCTGGCAATCGCCTTGTCCGCCAGCAGGCGGCTGGAATTGGCCAGTAACTCGATACTGTTCAGCAGGTTCTGGGCGATGATCGGCAGCATCACGTTCAGTTCGAAGTTGCCCGACTGACCGGCAATGGTGATCACGCTGTCGTTGCCGATGACCTGAGCCGCGACCATCGCGGTGGCCTCCGGAATGACCGGATTGACCTTGCCCGGCATGATCGAAGAGCCCGGTTGCAAGGCTTCCAGTTCGATCTCGCCAAGGCCGGCCAGCGGGCCGGAGTTCATCCAGCGCAGGTCGTTGGCGATTTTCATCAGCGACACGGCAGTCGCCTTCAGTTGCCCGGAGACCGCGACGGCGGTGTCCTGAGAGCCAATGAGCGCGAACAGGTCCTTGCCCGGCTGGAACTGAACCCGGGTCAATGTGCTCAGCTGCTGGCTGAAGCGCGCCGCGAACTCGGGGTGGGCGTTGACGCCCGTACCCACCGCCGTGCCGCCCTGTGCCAGGGATTGCAGGCTTGGCTGCAATCCTTGCAGCAGGCCGATGTTGTCCTTGAGCTGTTGCGCCCAACCGTTGAGCACCTGACTCATGCGCACCGGCATCGCGTCCATCAGGTGCGTACGCCCGGTCTTGACGTGGTGATGAACCTGTCCGGCCTTGCGCTCGATGACCTGCACCAGGTGCGTCAGCGCCGGCAACAATTGCTCATGCAACGCCAGCGCCGCACTGACGTGGATAGTGGTCGGAATAATGTCGTTGCTGCTTTGGCCACAGTTGACGTGATCGTTGGGGTTCACCGCCTCGCCGAGCAAGCGGCTGGCCAGCGTGGCGATCACTTCGTTGGCGTTCATGTTGGAACTGGTGCCCGAACCGGTCTGGAAGACATCCACCGGAAAGTGCTGCATGAAATCGCCTTCAAGCAGGCCTTGGGCCGCATCGACAATGGCCTTGCCCTGGGCTTCGCCGATCTGCTTGAGCTCGATGTTGGCGCGGGCCGCCGCGGCCTTGGCCAGGATCAGCGCGCGAATGAACTGCACGGGCATCGGCTTACCGCTGATCGGGAAGTTATCCACCGCACGTTGAGTCTGTGCGCCGTAGAGGGCGTCTTCCGGGACCTGAAGCTCGCCCATGCTGTCGCGCTCAATACGTGTCTTGTTCATCAGAAAGTCCTTGCACCAGTTCAGTAAGAGGAATCGAGGGCTGCAACTCACAGGTCGCGAGTTGCCAGGTGTAGCTCTGCCAGCGCTTGAGGCGGCATTTGCACAAAGAGAGGCGCTCCAGTTCGCGCAGCGGGCGCCAGGCCTGGTCAAGACAGTAAGTGCGCCAATGCCACGGCAGCGCGACATCAGCGGCGGTGTCGAGTAACAAACGGAAGGAAGTTTCGGCGACGGTCCAGGGTGAGGTTGCCGTGCAGGCCGCCAGATACCGGCCTTCGGCCAGATAGTGGTCGATCAGGCGAGGCTCATCGGGATTCATCGCGCAACGGATCTGGCGACTCATCCAGCGCCAGCTTTCGAGGTAAGGCAGCTCGTGCAAGACACTACTCATGATCCGGGCCTATTCGGTAATGAGATTTATTATTATATGATAATGAGAACCAAAACAAGCCGTGAAGACAGGTTACCCCTGTGGGAGCGGGCTTGCTCGCGAAGAGGGAGTGTCAGTCAACATC
>NZ_JBYSYZ010000063.1:0-19970 GCF_058783925.1 Pseudomonas sp. FW305-70 | reverse complement strand
CGTTATCGTTAACGACCATCGCTGGCAAGCCAGCTCCCACAAGGGAACGTGCCCACGCTGAAGCTGTAGGAGCCAGCCTGCTGGCGATGGACTCAAGCGCGCCGCGTTCATCCAGCTCACATTGGCCGTGGCGGACCGGAAATAATGCGCGAGCAGAAGGACCAGGTTTCAGCTGGCTGCATCGAGGATGCCAAGCATGTAGGCACGATCCACCACATGCTTGCGGGTGCCGGCCTGGAACTTGCCGAACAGGTTCTTCAAATGCCATTTCACGGTTTCTTCACCGACATTCAGCGCCAGGGCGATCTGCTTGTTCGACAGGTTACGGGCGAGCAATTGCAAGACTTCGCGTTCCTTGGGTGTCAGCAACCGGCTGGGCGACACCGTGCTGGTCGCCAGTGGCGCCGGCGCGGGGGGTGGTGTGCCTTGCGCAGCGGCCGGGGGTACCTCGTGCCGGATCTGGCGCAACCATTTGAGCAATTGCGGGTGGGTGTCTTCGACAATCCTCCGCAGGTCGTTTTCCTCGGCCAGGCTGATCGCTTCATGCAGGCAGGCCAGGCCGTTGCCGCCCGACTCGTGGAGCGCCAACGCCTTGAGCAGTTTGATCTGCACGATTTCACGGCCGCGACGAATGCGCTCGGCTGTTTCGCCGGCACGCTCCAACAGCGCCAGCATCCCTTGCCAGTCACGTTGCACATGGGCGATATAGGCCTTGGCCAGCATCACCATCAAGGCCAGTTCCGGCCCGAGCAGGCCTGTTTGTTCACGCGCGACCTGCGGCACCTGGGCATCGAGCCGGCGCCCCAATGCCAGGCAGGTATCGGCCCGGCCTTGCTGTGCGTGCAGGCGAATCTGCTCGGCCAGTGCGGCAATGCAGAAACGCGCAATGCCGCGCTCTTCGCCGAGCACGAACAGCGCCTCGAGCAGGTCATAACCACGATGGCCCTGGCCCTGCAGGACCGCCAGGCGAGAGGCGGTGACAAAACCCAATACAATCGCATCCGGAGAAGCCAGGCGCTCGACCACGTCCAGACGGTTGGCCAGGACCGTGGCGGCTTCTTGCAACTGATCGCGCTCGAGCAACACTGTAGCCAGTCCGCTGGCCAACATCACCGCCACCGGACTGCGTCGGCCAATGTCCTGTTCGGCGCGAGCCAGGCTGTCGCGCAGCGCTCTTTCGGCCGGCACGAGGCGACCTTCGCTGACATAGCTGAGGCCCATCACCCATTCGCCAAAACCGCGGATGGCGTCCAGGCCTGAGCTCCAGGCATACAAGGGTGCCCGCTGAAAGATCCGTCGAGCTTTTTCCGGTTGGCCCTGAAACAGGGTCAGGCGCGCGATCTGGTTGGCGAAGACTGCCTGTAACTTGATCTCGCCAGTCGGCAAGGCGTCCACCCAAGGGGTCACCAGCGCCAGCGATTCGTCCGGCCGGTCGGCAAAATAGGCGGCGGTGGCAACAATCATCGCTGCTTCGCAACGCGTGCTGTCATCGGTCGCCGGGTCCTGCCGCAGACCGGCGACCAGGCGCACTGCTTCCTCATGCCGATCGCTCATGGCCAGGGACCAGGCGGCCGCCAGGCACATGCGCGAGCGCGATTCGACCTCCTGCGCCGGCAGCTCCTCCACCCATTCCAGGACCCGGCTGAACTGCCCGCGCAACATGATTTCATACAGGCATTGCTCGATCATCTGATAGGCCTGGCGGGTGCGCCCGGCCAACAGATAATGACGAGCCGCCTGCTCCAGGAATTCATGGGCCTCGAGCCAGCTGGCCGCCCGCTCATGCAGGTCCAGGCGTCGGGGCTCGGGCAGACTGGCAAAGCGCCCCAGCAGGAACTCCCGGGCCAGCGGGTGGATACGCACCCATTCACTGTCCACGCTTTCGACAAAAATCGGCGTTGCCACGCACAGCTCCTGCAAGCGCAAACCGGCCTGCTCGTCGCCGGTCAAGGCGATGCACAGGGACGGATGCAACACCTCCAGCAGCGCAATGCTGATCAGAAATTCAATCTGTTCGGCAGGCAGGTGGGCGATCAGGGTGTCGACGAAATAGCGTCGTATATCACCGGTCCCTGCCGACAGCTCTTCGACCGCCGCGACCACGCTCGGGCTTTTTTCGATGGAAGCGATCGCCAGTTGCAGGCCCAGTGACCAGCCCTCTGTGGCTTCGTGCAAGCGCACGCTCAGGTCCGGATCGATACGCTGGCCGAAGCGGCTGCTGAGGATCGCCACGGTTTCCTCCACCCGCAGGCGCAAGGCGTCCGCGCCGATGACGACATAGAAGCCGCGGGCCTGCAGGTCGGCCACCTGCAGGTTCAGGCGCCCACGGGAGGCCATGATGATGCGCAGGTTGGCCGGGGCATTGTGCAGCAGGTAGGCCAGGCAATGACGCACAGTGGTTTCGGGTAGCCGGTCGGCTTCGTCGAGCATCAGCACGATTTCGCCCCCCAGGTCCGCGACCTCGGCCAACCAGTCGGTCAGCCCTTCCATCTCGTCGCGGCCGGGTCCGGGCATGCGCTCCAGGAAACCGGCAAACGTTGGCCGTCCACTGCCAATGGCCATGGCCGCGGACAGTCCCCCGGCGAATCGAACGCCATCGTCATGTTCATCGAGCGTCAACCAGGCCACCACCGCCCCACGGGAAAGAAACTCCCGGCGCCACTGGGCCAGCAGAAACGTCTTGCCGAACCCCGCCGGGCCTTGCACGGCAACGGCCATTTTGTCCGCCAGGGCCGCGGAGTCGATGCTCAGCCGCTCACGCATGTGAGCGGTTTTCTGACTTCGCGGTGGCGTGGTCTTGAGGACCAGTTCCGGTGCAATGCGATCCATGGGGGGCCCTTTGGACTGGGGTACAAAGTATCGCTGGTTATAAACGATAGTCCCGGAACTGTTCGCGCAATTTCATTTTTTGCACTTTACCCGTTGCGGTATAGGGCAGTGCCTCGACGAAAGCCACCGCGTCGGGCAGCCACCACTTGGCCACGTGGTTCTGTAAAAAGCCGAGCAACTCGTCCCGCGTCGCCAACATGCCCTGCTTGAGCACCACCACCAGCAACGGCCGTTCCTGCCATTTGGGGTGGGGCACGCCGATGACTGCTGCTTCGGCCACCGCCGGGTGGCCGCAGGCGGCGTTTTCCAGGTCTATGGAGGAAATCCATTCACCGCCGGACTTGATCACATCCTTGGCCCGATCGGTGATCTGCATGTAGCCATCCGGATCGATGGTTGCGATATCGCCAGTGACCAGCCAACCCTGTTCATCGAGCAAGTCCCCGCCCTCGCCCCGATAATACTGGCTGGCGATCCACGGCCCCTTGACCCGCAAATGGCCGGACGCCTGGCCGTCACGGGGCAGTTCGGCACCGTCTGCATCGACGATTTTGATCCTGACCCCGAACAACACCCGGCCCTGCTTGGCTTGCAGGTCGATGCGCTCGTCGAGCGAGGCGTCGCGGTGCTTGGGCAAGGCATTGCACACCGTGCCCAAAGGCGACATCTCGGTCATCCCCCAGGCTTGCAGCACCCGGGCGCCAAAAAGAGTCTCGAAGGTTTCCACCAGGCTGCGCGGCGCCGCGGCCCCCCCCATCACGACCCGGTTCAGGCACAGGTCCGCGGTCGGCGTCAGCCCGGCGTTTTGCACATGCTGTTGCAGGCTCATCCACACCGTGGGCACGCCCAGGGCCAGGGTGACTCTTTCGCGCTGCATCAAGTCATACAGGCTGGCCCCGTCGAGGTCCGCGCCGGGCAGGACCAGGCGCGCGCCGCACATCGCCGCCGAATAGGGCATGCCCCAGGCGTTGACGTGGAACATGGGCACCACCAGCAGCGCCGTATCGGCCGAGGACAGGTTGAACCCGTCCGACGTGCAGGTGGCCATCGAATGCAGCAAGGTCGAGCGATGAGAGTACAACACCCCTTTCGGATTTCCGGTGGTGCCCGAGGTGTAGCACAGGGAGGCCGCCACGCGTTCATCCAGGCAGGGCCAGGCGAAGGTCTCGGGTTCATCGCCGATCAGGTCTTCGTAACACAGCAGGTTGGGCACGACGATGGGCGGCATCTGGCTGCGTTCGGCCAGCGCGACGAACGCCTTGACCGTGGTCAGTCGCGGCGCAAGCTGCTCGATCAGGGCCGCGAACGACAGGTCGAAAAACAGGTACTGGTCTTCGGCATGGTTGGCGATGAACTCGATCTGCTCGGCAAACAGCCGCGGGTTGATGGTGTGCAATACCGCGCCCATGCCCGAGACGCCATAGAACATTTCCATGTGCCGGTAGCCGTTCCAGGCCAGGGTGCCGACCCGCTCGCCGGGCTGCACGCCGAGGTTCGTCAGGGCATTGGCCAATTGTCTGGCACGCCGGCCGATGTCGGCGTACGTGCAGTGATGCACTGTGCCGTCCTGCAGGCGCGAGGCTATCTCGACCTGGGGGTGCGAGCACAGCGCGTGCTCCAGTACCGAAGAAATGAGTAAGGGGTGATCCTGCATCAGACCCAGCATGGCAATCGCTCCGTTGTGGTTTTTGTAAGGTTCGGGCGGTTGTATTCTGCGCAGGCGCCGGGCATTTATTTGATAAAACGCGCCAATCATTTGATACTTCGCGCCATTCATCCTCAAAGGCGTGTGCCATGGATACTCATCTCATTCGCAGCATGTGCCTGTACGGTGCCCGCGAACTGATCGCCGACCTGCACGGCGACCCCTGGCGAGTGGCCCATGGGGCATCGATTGCCCCGCAGTCGCTTGACCAGCTGGACGTCCTCCTGCCGGTGCCAAAGGTGGTGCATTTTCTCGACCTGGCCGCCCGGGAAACCGGTCGCGAGGACTTCGGGTTGCTGCTGGCACAGAAGCAAGGGATGGGCGTATTGGGCAGTGCGCTGCTCGACATCGTCAGCGAAGCGACCACGGTGGGCGACTGGCTCGAACGCCTGTCACGCTACTTCCACGTGCTGATGTCCGGTGCCCTGGTGCACCTGGAGCAACACGCACTGGGGATGACCGTGCACTACGAAGTGACCGCGACGGCCGGAATCGACGAAACCCAGTCCGTCCACCTGGGCCTGGCCCTGCTCGCGCGCAAACTGCGCGGCGCGCTGTATCCGCAGTGGTCGCCCGAACGCGTGATGCTGCGTTGCCGGGAACCCCATAGCCGCGCCAGCTACACACGGGTGTTCGGCCAGAACCTGTTCTTCAATCAGGAGTGCAACGGCATGCTGCTCAGCCACCAGGTGCTGGCACATCCACTGAGCGAGCAACAGCCCTTCTCCCGCCCCGCCCTGCTTGACTACCAGCGGGAAAACCAACAGCGACGCAACCGTAGCCCGGCCTCGGCAACCGAAGACTCGGTGCGCAAACTGCTGTCCAGCAGTGGCGCGCCCCTGGACGCCGTCGCCCTCAATCAGCTGCAGAGCCGCCGCACCCTGCAACGCAGGCTGGCCGGCAGCGGCACCACCTTCCAGGCCATCAAACAGCAGACCAAGCTGGACCTGGCCCGCAAATACCTGAGCCAGACCGACTTGAAGCTTTCACAGATCGCCGAGGTGCTGGGTTTTTCCAGCCTGAGTGCGTTCAGCCGTTTTTTCCACAACGCCCAGGGCTGCCCGCCCAAAGCCTACCGCGCGCAGGCTGCGGGCGCGAACCCGCGGTTCATTTCGCCTTAGACTCGATGATCGCGGCGAAAACCAGTTGTCTTCTCAGCTCCGTCCCGGGCTGTATCGGTGCAAGACTGCACGAGCCCGGGAAACGGGTTAATCCGATTGCGACTAATGCTTAGTGCTTATCGTGATTAACCTCGGTGGAAAGTTCCGGCCCAGCAGCGATACTCCACTCTGTTTCAAAAACCATTCGAGAATAGCGTGGGGCAATAAGTCATGAACTTGAGCGTCTGCGAAGCGAAAGAATCTCGACTTTCGTTAATCAAGCGATGCCTGCGCCAGCCGTTACTGCACTTTTTAGTTGCCGGTTTTGCACTCTTCGTCCTGTACGGAGGTTTGCACCGTTCAACGGTCAATCAAGATCCGCAACGCATCGAAATTACCCCTGAAGTTGTTCAGCGGATCGCGATTTCCTGGCTGGCACGATGGCAACGCCCCGCCTCGGAGCAACAGTTGCAGGCCCTGATCGATGACTATGTGAAAGAGGAAATCCTCTATCGCGAAGCACTGAAACTTGGCCTGGACAAAGACGACACCATCATTCGCCGCCGACTGGCGCAAAAAATGGATTTCCTCGCCGAAGATGTCGCCTCACTTCGCGACCCGGCCCCGGGTGTACTGGAGGCCTGGTACAACCAGCATCAGGACCAATATGCCCCGCCCCCCCTGGCGACCTTCCATCATGTGTTCTTCGCCCTGGACAAACGCGGCGCGGATGCGCAGGCCCAGGCTCAGGCCGCGCTGAGAGGGCTGACTGACACCAACAGCGCTGAAGGCGATGCGTTCATGTTTAAAAGCGCCTACACAGAGCAATCACAGGATCAAGTGGCGCGGGTCTTTGGTTCTAAGTTCGCCCTTTCGTTGTTCCAGCAAACGCCGGGACGTTGGGTGGGGCCTGTGGAGTCAGGTTTTGGCTGGCATCTGCTGTGGATCGATACGCTGGCCAAACCACCGGCACCGGCTTTCGAAACCGTGGCCCAGCAGGTCAAGTCCGATTGGTTGTCCGAGCAACGCAGCGAATCGAAACGCGCGAATTTCGATGCACTCAAAGCACGCTATGAAGTCGTGGTGGTGATGCCGGCTGCCGCCGCTGACGTTGCCGCTATCCAGACGGAGCAGCCGTGATGAGGCACAGGGTCTGGCTGTTGTTGCTGCTCGGGTGCATGGGGCTGAGCGCCATGGCCCATGAGTCGCGCCCCGCGTACCTGGAACTCAACGAAACGGCTGCCGGGCGCTATGACGTACTGTGGCGCACGCCGGTGCTGTCAGGCATGCGCTTGCCGATTGCGCTGCGGTTCGCCGAAGGTGTGCGCACTGTCGTTGATCCGGTGGAAAGCCAACTGAACGACTCGTTGATCGAGCGCCGGGTCATTGAAGCCGGTCCCGCCGGCCTGGTCGGGCAGCGCATCGAGTTTGTCGGTCTGCAAGCGAGCATCACCGATGTGCTGGTGCGTGTCGCGCGCCTGGACGGCAGCCTGACCACCACCCTCGTCCACCCCGCGCAACCCTGGATGGAAATCGCTGCCACGCCGGGAATGTTCTCGGTGGCCGGTGCGTTTCTGGTCCATGGCATCCAGCACATCCTGGGGGGCTTCGATCACTTGCTGTTCGTCTTCGGTCTCCTGCTGCTGGTGGGTAATGGCTGGATGCTGGTGAAGACCATCACCGCGTTCACCCTCGCCCACTCCATTACCCTGGCGCTCGCAGCATTGGGGGCGGTGCAGCTTCCCGGCCCGCCTGTGGAGGCGACGATTGCCCTGAGCATCCTGTTGCTGGCGGTGGAAATCGTCCGCAAGAACCGTGGCGACGTCAGCTTCACCATCCAATGGCCATGGGTGGTGGCGTTCTGTTTTGGCCTGTTGCACGGCTTTGGTTTTGCCGGTGCGCTGGCGCAGATCGGCTTGCCCCAGCGCGACCTGCCGCTGGCGCTGTTCACCTTCAATGTCGGCGTCGAGATCGGTCAGTTGATGTTCGTCGCCGCCGTGCTGAGCCTGCGAGCGCTGTTGCTGCGTTGTCGGCTGCCACGGTCCGCGCTGCTGTATGCCAGACCGGTTGCGGCTTACGGCTTGGGAACCCTGGCGGCCTTCTGGTTTTTCGAACGAGTCTCGAGTTTCTGGGCCTGAACTTCACCCTGTCACTGCCGTATTCCGGAGACGTGGAATATGAAAACCCCTACACACTTCAGCACGCCGTCACTGCTCGGTTGCGCCGTGCTCACTGTCAGCTCGTTGGCATTGGCAGAGGGCAATCCGGACCGCGAGGTTTACTTTGGCCAGACGCACTCGCACAGCTCCTGGTCGATCGATGCCTACCTGATCGGCAACCATCAGGTCGATCCCGAGCAAGCCTACCAATACTCGCTTGGCATGCCGGTCAAGCACCCGATGGGGTTTGAAGTGCAGCTCAAAGGCCGACCGCTGGATTTCCATGGCGTGACCGATCACTCGGAATACGTCGGCGTGATCGCCCTGGCCAACGATCCGAAGTCAGACTTCAGCAAACTGCCCATCGCGCAAAAACTGATGGTCAAGACTCCGGAAGATTTCAACCGGGTGTTCAAATGGATCGCCGGCAGCTTGAACAATCCCATCAAGGAACTGATTGATCCGAAGGTGGCCGGCAACATCTGGCAGCAGAACATCGCCATCGCCGACAAGTACTACAAGCCCGGCAAGTTCACCACCTTCGTCGCCTATGAATGGACCTCGGCACCGAACAATCAGAACATGCACCGCAATGTGTTTTTCCGCGATTCGAAGAAGGTGCCGGACCTGCCCTTCACGGCCCTCGACTCGAACAAACCCGAGGACTTGTGGAGCTGGATGGACGATCAACGGAAAAAGGGCAACGAAATACTGGCGATCTCCCACAATGCCAACCTCAGCAACGGCCTGATGTTTCCGGTGGACGTCGATGACCGTGGCCGGCCCATTGATGCCGCCTGGGCGCAAGCGCGGATGCGCAATGAATCCCTCACCGAAATCCACCAGGTCAAGGGCACTTCCGAAACCCACCCCGAACTGTCGCCAACCGATGAATTTGCCAACTACGAAATCATGAGTTTCCTGCTTGGCGTCGACAACAGTACGTCGAAACTCAATGGCAGCTACATCAGGCAGGCCTGGCAAAATGGCATGGCCTTGCAGGAAACCCGTGGGTACAACCCCTATAAAATGGGCGTAGTCGGTGCCAGCGACTCGCACAACGGAGTGATTCCCTATTTGCAGAGCAACAACTTCGGCTCCCACGGATTTACCGACAGCACCCCGGCCGCGCGCCTCTCTGGCAAAGACAACTCGGGCATGGTCGCTTTGCAAACCAGCACCTCCGGCCTGGCCGGCGTCTGGGCGGAAGAAAACACCCGTGAATCGATCTTCGATGCCATGAAGCGTAAAGAGGTCTACGGCACCAGCGGCGTGCGCATCCCCGTGCGCATGTTTGGCGGCTGGGGCTTCGACAGCAGTCTGTGGAACGAAAAAGACTGGGTGCATGCCGCCTACGCCAAGGGCGTTCCCATGGGCGGCGACTTGCCGGCAAAACCGGGTAAGCAGGCACCGTCCTTCGTCGTATGGGCAGTCAAGGATGCCGACGATGGCAACCTCGACCGAATCCAGATCATCAAGGGCTGGACCAAAAACGGCCAGACCTTCGAGAAGGTCTACGACGTCGCCTGGTCCGGTGATCGCCAACCGGATCCGGTCACCGGCAAAGTCCCTGCGGTGGGCTCAACCGTCGATGTTTCCAAGGCGACCTACACCAATACCATCGGTGCCACCGAGCTGAAAAAAGTCTGGGTCGATCCGGACTTCGATCCGGCCCAGCACGCGTTCTACTACGCCCGCGCGCTACAGATCCCGACCCCGCGCTGGAGCACCTATGACGCGGCCAAGCTGCAAGTACCGCCACCGGCCGACGTCTCGCCCACCGTCCAGGAGCGCGCGTGGACCTCACCGATCTGGTACACGCCGACAGCCGAGGACAGCAAGACTGTCGCTGGCGGCAAAACCATCGATCAACTGAAAACCGAAGGCGCCAAAGCGCTGACCAACGAGCAGTTGCAAACCTTCGTGGTGGGCAAAACCATCAAGGTGCGCAATACCGTCACCGGCCAGACATTCGAAATCGTCTATGGCACCGACGGCCAACGCCTGGTCGCCAGCGTCGATGGCAAGGCGCCCGCCGAGGGGGAATACCTGAACATGCTGCACGGCGGTCAGTTCGGCGTACCGGCCAAGTATGAAATCAAGGACGGGCACCTGCTGACAACACTCGGCGGCACACCTTTCGAGGCCACGGTGTTCGAGCAGAACGGCAAGTACGTGGCGGCTCGCAGCAACGAGTTCGGTTATGTGAATTATGAGGTTGAAGCGGTCAAGTAGCGCGCAGGCCGGCACCGATGTTCTGCATCCATCGGTGCCGGCAGATTGACGCGAAAGGACCGCAGACCCAAAAGGCCACTCGATGACTCTTTACATCTCAACCTGTGTGCCCAGTTCAATTACCCGATTCAATGGCAATTTGAAGTACTTCAGATTGCTATTGGCGTTTTTCAGCAAAAATGCGAACAGGCTTTCTCGCCAACGGGCCATACCGATGCGCTTGGTCGGGATCACCGTTTCCCGGCTGAGGAAATAGGTCGTGCGCATCGGACTGAAGTCCAGTTCGGTCAAGTGACAGAGACTCAACGCCAAGGGCACATCGGGCTCCTCGATAAAACCAAAGTGCAGACTGACCCGGAAGAACCCTTCACCATAGGCCTCAACCTCGAACCGCCGATCAGCACTCACGCGAGGGCTGTCTTCAGACACTACTGTCAGCAATACCACTTGCTCATGCAAAACCTGGTTATGCAGCAGGTTGTGCAGCAGCGCATGAGGAACAGCATCGGTTCTGGCCGTCAAAAACACCGCCGTGCCTTGTACGCGATGGGGCGGTTGCGTACGGATGCTGCTGATGAACAGCGGTAGTGGCAGCGCCGTTTCATCCAGCCGCTCGACAATAATCTTTCTGCCGCGCTTCCAGGTCGTCATCAAAATGAACAGACCAATACCGGCAATCACCGGGAACGCACCGCCCTGGAAAATCTTCGGCGCATTGGCCGCGAAATACAGACTGTCTACGAGCAAGAAGCCGAGCAGCATGGGAATGGCCAGCCAGCGCGGGGTTTTCCATAGGAGCAGGACGACTGCCGAAGACAGGATCGTTGTGATCAGCATGGTCCCGGTCACCGCGACGCCATAGGCTGCGGCCAATGCACTGGACGACTCGAAACCGATGACCAGCAGGACAACACCGACCATCAATGCCCAGTTAACCGTGCCGATGTAAATCTGCCCCTGCTCCTGACTGGAGGTGTGCTGGATAAACATGCGCGGGATATAACCCAACTGAATGGCCTGGCGAGTCAGGGAGAAAGCCCCGGAAATCACGGCTTGTGAAGCGATGATGGTGGCCAGGGTGGAGAGCGCGACCATCGGCAGCAATGCCCAGTCAGGCGCCAGCAAATAGAACGGGTTACGTACTGCCTCCGGGTTTCCCAGGATCAACGCGCCCTGGCCAAAGTAATTGAGCGCCAAACCGGGCAGTACGAGCATGAACCAGGCACGGGAAATCGGCTTTCGACCAAAGTGGCCCATGTCGGCATACAGTGCTTCAGCACCGGTCAATGCCAACACGACAGCCCCCAGAATCGCCACACCCATTCCCGGATGAACCACGAAGAACCGTACGGCCCAAACAGGGTTGAGCGCTTGCAACACTTCCGGGCGCTGCAAAATCCCGTAGATCCCCAGCGCGCCCAACACCACAAACCACAGCACCATGACCGGACCAAACAGGATGCCGATTCGAGCCGTGCCATGTTTTTGTATGAAGAACAGCGCCACCAGCACGATCACTGACAAGGGCACAACCCAGTGCTCGATCCCGTCAAACGCCAGCTGTAGTCCTTCAACCGCAGAGAGCACCGAAATAGCCGGGGTAATCATGCTGTCCCCGTAAAAAAGTGCCGCACCAAACAGGCCGAGCAGTACCAGTACCTTGCTCATGTGCGGGTAAGGTGCTGCCGCGCGGCGGGCTAGCGCCGTCAACGCCATGATGCCGCCTTCGCCCTGATTGTCGGCTCGCAGGATGAACAACACGTATTTAATCGAGACTACCCAGATCAGCGACCAGAAGATCAACGACAGAATGCCAAGCACCCCGTCGTGATTGACCTGAACCCCGTAGTGGCCGGAAAAGACTTCTTTGAGCGTGTAGAGGGGACTGGTGCCGATGTCCCCGTAAACCACACCAACGGCGGCGACGATCAAGCCCGCTCCTGACGTTTTGGATTGGGAGTCTGTTTGCGCGCTGATTACATTTTCACTCAAGGGTCGCTTCTCTCAAATTGCGGGGGAGACAGTGCACGCCATCCTTGGGCAATCCAGTGCCAGCGTCATTGGAAATGCAGGCGCATGGATGGTCTGAAAAATCGCGGCCAGTATCGTTGGGGGCAAAACCGCCTACCGTAAAAAAAGCGTAAAAATTTATACGGCAGCCTCCAAACGTTCTGATAAACCTCACCCGTCCAGGCCTTCTCGAACCATGTCGAGAAAGGTCGTCAAGATACGCCGCGAGCTCTGCGCGCGCAGGCACACCAGTGTCTCGGTGAAGTGCCGCTGACAGTCAATGATCGGCAAGCCGCGAACCCGTGAATCCGAGCCCAGTTCGGCGGCCGAGACGACCCCGACGCCCATGCCGATCGCCACCGCCTCGCGCGCGGCTTCACGCCCCTCCACTTCGATGGCCTTGCGGATGTGCAGGCCCGCCGCTGCCATCTCCTCCTCCAGGGATAAGCGCGTGACCGAGCCCTGCTCGCGCAGGACCATGGGCGTGTCGTGCAGGTCGGCCAGGCAGATGGACGCTCGTTGCGCCCAGGGGTGGTCATGGGCGACGAAAGCGAGCATGGGATCGCTGCGCAGATGCAGCGACATCAAGCGGTCGTCTTCGATGTCGCGCCCCAACAGAGCGATGTCGGCCTGGTGACTGAACAACCGCTGCAGGACCTCATCGGTATTGGCGGTTTCAATCTTCACATCGATACCGGGGTAACGGCTGCAGAAGCGCGAGACATAGGGCAGGACGTGCACCGGCGCATCCACGGCAAGGTTCAGGGTCCCGGTCGACAGGGTGCGGTAGTCCGTGAGCATGTCGTGGGCATCGACACTGATATCGAACAGGCGCTGGGTCAGGCCGAACAGCCGCTCGCCCACCTCCGTCAGGCGCACCAGGCGCTTGTCGCGGTAGAACACCATCACCCCGTAATAATCCTCGAGCTTGCGCACCTGGTCGGATACCGCAGGTTGCGACAGGCAGAGTTGCTCGGCCGCCCGGGTGAAGCTGCCATTCATGGCGACGGCGTGAAACGCCTTGAGTTGGGTATGGGAAATCGTCATTGGCGCACCTTGCTATAGGTTCAACTTATTCATTCATACGATAAATCGATTTTATTTATGAACAGTGAACTGCAAGCATGATTTTCACAAGTGCCGTCCCTCGTATCCCTCCAGGAATGCCCTATGGAAATTGAACGTTTCGCTGTGACAAAACGCCGTTCGGACATGGTCCGGTATGACAACCATCTCTATATCGGTGGCCAGGTCGCCACGGACCTGCAGGGTGATATCCAGGCGCAGACCCGCGAGGTGTTGGCCGCTGTCGAGCAGCTTTTGCTCAGTGCCGGCAGCTGCCGCGAGCGGGTGCTTTCGGTGCGCATCCTGCTCGCCCATCGCGAAGACTATGAAGGGCTGAACCGGGTCTGGGACGAGTTTTTCCCTGAAGGCCATGCCCCCACACGCGCTTGCACCCTGGCGCAGCTGATCGACCCCGGTTGGCGCGTGGAAATGATCGTGGTCGCCGCGTGCGGCTGATTGCGTCCAAAACCCTGCCTCGAACCGATCCAACGGAGATGACCCCATGCGCCCCTACTGGCTGGACCAGGCCCTGAAAAATCAACCCGCCGCGCCCTGCCCTGCGCTGCAACAGAACACCCGCGCCGACGTCTGCATCGTCGGCGGTGGCTATACCGGTCTGTGGACCGCCATCATGCTCAAGGAACAGAATCCCGAGCTGGACGTGGTGATCGTCGAAGCCGACATCTGCGGTGCCGGTGCCAGTGGGCGCAATGGCGGCTGTGCGCTGTCATGGTCGGCCAAGTACTTCACCCTCGAGCGTTTGTTCGGCGTCAAGGAGGCGATACGCCTGGTCAAGGAATCGGAGCAGAGCATCTACGCCATCGGCACCTTCTGCGAAAAGTACGCGGTGGATGCCGATTACCGTCTCGACGGCACGCTCTACACGGCGACCAACCGCGCCCAGGTCGGCTCGACCGACGGGGTGATCGCGGCACTGGAGCGCCATGGCATCAACTCTTTCGCCAAATGTGCGCTACCTGACGTGCAACGCATGTCTGGCTCGGCCCGGCACATCGAGGGCTGGTTCTCGCCGGCGGCTGCCAGTGTGCAGCCGGGCAAGCTGGTCCGTGGGCTGCGCCGGGTGGCACTGGAACTGGGCGTACGGATTTTCGAGGGCACACCGATGACCAGCCTGGAAGAAGGCATGCCCGCCAGCGTCAATACGCCGAACGGCAAAGTGACCTGCGACCGGGTCGTGCTGGCGATGAACGCCTGGATGGCCCGCGCCTTTCCACAGTTCTCGCGTTCGGTGGCCATTGTCTCCAGCGACATGATCATCACCGAGCCGCGACCGGACTTGCTCGAGCGCATCGGCCTGACCAGCGGGGTCACCGTGCTCGACTCGCGGATTTTCGTGCACTACTACCACAACACCCCGGACGGCCGGATCATGCTCGGCAAAGGGGGGAACACCTTTGCCTACGGCGGTCGTATCCTGCCGGTTTTCGACCAGCCATCGCCCTACGCAGGGCTGTTGCGCAACACGCTGACGGAGTTCTTTCCGGATTTTGCCGACGTCGGTATCGCCGCTACCTGGAACGGCCCCTCCGATCGCTCGGTCACCGGCCTGCCTTTCTTCGGCCGCATGGGCGCGAGCGGCAACGTCTTCTATGGCTTCGGCTATTCCGGCAGCGGCGTGGGTCCGTGCCATATGGGTGGGCAGATCCTGTCGTCACTGGTGCTCGGGGTGGACAACCCCTGGACGCGCTCGCCGCTGGTGCAAGGTCCGCTTGGGCATTTTCCGCCGGAGCCGGTGCGCTACCTGGGCTCATTGATGGTGCGTAACGCCATTCGCCGCAAGGAGCATGCTGAAGACCACAACCGACCTCCCCGTCGACTTGACGTGCGCCTGGCGAAATTCGCGGCAGCCGCCGGCAAGGCGGACAAGGGATAAGCGCCCCGCCCCGAAGCGAAATTTCACGCTAACGAACAGAAAACCCCGCCCGGTTATTCACCGCGCGGGGTCTTTCTGCTGCCTTTGAATTCCTGCTGCGGATGAACCAACCAAGCGAAGGCCACGTGCCACCTCAGTTATAAGCTCAGCTTGTTTGTGACATGTGATAAATCGATTTCAGTTATTTCTTGCCAGATGTTTTTATCAACCCATGCATCACTCCCCACAAAAACAACATCGCCGGAGAAGATCATGACCAAAGCCGAATTCCCGACTACCCAGCCACTGGCAACCCCAGCCCTGGGTGAACCCTACCTGCTGACCCCAGGCCCGCTGACCACTTCCAAAGCCACCAAGGAAGCCATGCTGCGCGACTGGGGATCATGGGACGGTGCCTTCAATCAGGTCACCGCTGAAGTTCGCCAGAAACTGCTGAGCATGGCCGGCGTAGAGGATGACAGCTTCGCCTGCGTGCCACTGCAGGGCAGCGGCAGCTACTCGGTCGAGGCCGCCCTGGCCACCGCCATCCCCCGTGACGGCAAAGCCCTGGTGCTGATGAACGGCGCCTACGGCCAGCGCGCCACCAAGACCCTGGAGTACCTCGGTCGTGCGTTCATTACCCTGGACAAGGGCGATTACCTGCCGCCCCAGCCCGAAGAAGTGGACGCCCTGCTCAAGGCCAACCCTGACATCACCAACGTCTTCGTCGTCCATTGCGAAACCAGCTCCGGGATCCTCAACCCGCTGCGTGAAATCGCCGATGTCGTGAAGGCCCACGGCAAGAGCCTGATCATCGATGCCATGAGTTCCTTCGGGGCCGTGCCGCTGACGGTGAAGGACATAGCCTTCGACGTGGTGGTGTCCTCCGCCAACAAGTGCATCGAGGGTATCCCGGGCTTCGGTTTCGTGATCATCCGCCGTTCCGTGCTGGAAGCCGCCAAAGGCCGCGCCAACTCGCTGTCCCTCGATCTTTTCGAGCAATGGGCCTACATGGAGCGCACCGGCCAATGGCGCTTCACTCCGCCGACCCACAGTGTGGTGGCGTTCCACAAGGCACTGGAACAGCACAGCGACGAAGGTGGCGTACACGGCCGACTGGCGCGCTACACCCGCAACCGCGACGTGCTGGTTGCCGGCATGCGCGAACTGGGCTTCAAGACGCTGCTGGAAGACCGTTGGCTGTCGCCGATCATCACCACGTTCTTCAGCCCTGAACATCCCAACTTCGATTTCACGCGCTTCTACGAAGAACTCAAGGCCCGGCAGTTCATCATCTACCCCGGCAAGTTGACCGTTGCCGAGAGTTTCCGCATCGGCTGCATCGGCCAGATCGACGAATACATCGTCCACCAGTTGCTCCGTGCAATCGCGGACAGCCTGGTCGCCATGGACGTGGACATGTTCAAGCCCGCGGCCTGATCGACCCCTTTAAAGGTCTCTGCCGATTCGAGCGAAGGTGCAATGGGTAGCACCTTTGGGCAGGGATCTTTTTTTAAACCATGGATTCGATGACGTACCGCTCGGCAGCGCCGGGCAGGAGTCAGCGATCGCGTAATTCATGAATCAAAGCCTGATGCCATTTGCACGTTCATCGATCGATGTCGTGCGAATGGACAGACTTGTGCACCGAAAACAAAAACAAAAACCGACCAATTTGCGCTGTCTGGCACCACATACGGGATCAGTACACCATGAACAACACGACAAGCCCTCTCGCCACCGGCTGGAAATCCCTCCAGCGTTGGCGCGTGCAGATTTTCCTGATCACCTGGGTGGCGTATGCCGCCTTCTACTTCACCCGCAAAGCGTTCTCCGTGGCCAAGCTGGGTATTGGCGAAGACCCGGACTTCATGCTCGAAAAGGCCGTGATGGCCAACCTCGACGCCCTGTACCTGACGGCCTATGCCGTGGGCCAGTTCCTGTGGGGCAACTTCTCCGACCGTTTCGGCCCAAGGGTGGTGGTCCTCAGCGGCCTGGTCATTTCGGCGGCGGCGGCGCTCCTGATGGGGACCTACGCCACGCTACCGATCTTCGCCTCCTGCATGCTGGTGCAGGGCTTCGCCCAATCCACCGGTTGGTCGGGCCTGTGCAAGAACGTCGGGAGTTTCTTCAGTACCAGTGAGCGTGGCCGCGTACTCGGTTACTGGAGCACCTCGTACGCCTTTGGCGGTCTGGTGGCCACACCGTTTGCCGGCTGGTGGGCTTATCAGGCCTATCACGACTGGCGCATCGCGTTCATCAGCAGTGCCGTTGTCGTGCTGGTGGTGGCGGTGTTGTTCTATTTCCTGCAACGCAACCGTCCGGAAGACGTAGGCCTGCCTGCTGTCGAAATCGAGATCGAACCGGTCAGCAACGTCGTGGTGCCCCGCGAAAGCATGTGGGCCGGCATACGGACCGTGATGAAAAATCGCACCGTGCTGGTGCTCGGCCTTGCCTATTTCATGCTCAAGCCCGCCCGCTACGCCATTCTGCTGTGGGGCCCGGTCATCATCTATGAACGCATGCCCGAGATCGGCAAGGTTGCATCTGCCATCGTTCCTACCTCGTTTGAACTGGCGGGCTTGATCGGTCCCATCCTCATCGGTATCGCCTCGGACAAATACTTCGGCGCTCGCCGCATACCGGTGTGCGTCCTCAGCCTGGTAGTCCTCACCGCCTGCCTGGGACTGTTCGTTCCCGCCATGCAAAGCGGCAGTCTGTACCTGGTGGTCGGCCTGCTGTTCATGATGGGCCTGACGCTGTACGGGCCGGACTCGATGATCAGCGGCTCGGCGGCCATCGACTTCGGCAGCAAGGACGGAGCTGCGTCCGCCGCCGGTTTCGTCAACGGCTGTGGTTCGGTCGGTGCAGTCCTCGGCGGCCTGCTGCCGGGTTATTTCGACACCATCACCGTGTTCATGGTCTTCACCGGCGCCGCAATACTGGCCATCTTGATGTTGCTGCCATTCTGGAACAGCCGGCCGAAAACCCTGGAAAACCCGCTGTTGGTATCGACCCCGGTACAACCGGTCATTGTCGGCACCACGCCTTGAATTCGTACTACCCACTCACCTTTCCCTGGAGCAATCATCATGCAATACAAACAACCTTCCCAACTGCAAGCCGTGGTTCTGGACTGGGCGGGCACCGTCGTTGATTTCGGTTCCTTTGCACCCACGCAGATTTTTGTCGAAGCCTTTGCCGAGTTTGGCGTAGCGGTCTCCCTGGCAGAAGCCCGGGGCCCGATGGGCATGGGCAAGTGGGACCACATCCGCACTCTGTGCAACGAGCCGCAGATCGCCGAACGTTACCAGGCAGCCTTCGGACGCCTGCCGACAGATGACGATGTCACCGCCCTTTATGAGCGATTCATGCCCTTGCAGATCGAAAAGATCGCCCTGCACTCGGCGCTGATTCCAGGGGCCCTGGATACGATCGATGCCTTGCGCGACAAGGGCCTGAAAATCGGCTCGTGCTCCGGTTACCCGGCGGTGGTCATGGAGAAGGTCGTCGAGCTGGCGCGCAAGAACGGCTACGTCGCCGACCACGTCGTGGCCACTGACGAAGTACCCAATGGCCGCCCGCACCCGGCCCAGGCCCTGGCCAACGTGATCGCTCTGGGCATCAGCGATGTGGCCGCTTGCGTCAAGGTCGACGACACCTGGCCTGGCATCCTTGAAGGCCGCAGTGCCGGCATGTGGACGGTTGCATTGACCTGCTCCGGCAACGCACTGGGGCTGACCTATGACCAGTTCAGGGACTTGCCTTCGGACAAGCTGGCCGAAGAACGCGCCCGCATCACCAGGATGTTCGAAGGTTCGCGCCCGCATTACCTGATCGACACCATCGTCGATCTGCCGGCCGTCATTGAAGACATCAATGCGCGCCTGGCTCGTGGCGAAACCCCTCAGGGTTCCTGACCCTGCGCGGCTTGTGCACCTGACAGTGACCGTCCTGTGGGCGGTCACACCCCCAAAACAACAAGAGAACGCGATCATGAACTACGCCCACCCAGGCACTGCCGGTGCCATCGTTTCCTTCAAGTCCCGCTACGGCAACTACATCGGCGGCGAGTTTGTCGCACCGGTCAAAGGTCAGTACTTCACCACCACCTCGCCGGTGAATGGCCAACCGATTGCCGAGTTTCCCCGCTCCACGGCCGAAGACATCGACAAGGCCCTGGACGCTGCCCACGCGGCCGCCGATGCCTGGGGCAAGACCTCGGTGCAGGACCGCTCCCTGGCGCTGCTGACAATCGCCGACCGCATCGAGCAGAACCTCGAACTGCTGGCCGTCACTGAAACCTGGGACAACGGCAAGGCCGTGCGTGAAACGCTGAACGCCGACATCCCGCTGGCCGTGGACCACTTCCGCTATTACGCCGGTTGCATCCGCGCGCAGGAAGGCAGCTCGGCGGAAATCAACGAACACACCGCGGCCTATCACTTCCATGAGCCGTTGGGCGTGGTCGGCCAGATCATTCCGTGGAACTTCCCGATCCTGATGGCCGCCTGGAAACTCGCTCCGGCCCTGGCTGCCGGTAACTGCATCGTGCTCAAACCCGCCGAGCAAACCCCGCTGGGAATCACCGTGCTGGTCGAACTGATCGGCGACCTGCTGCCACCAGGCGTGCTGAACATCGTGCAAGGCTTCGGCAAAGAAGCCGGCGAAGCCCTGGCCACCAGCAAACGCATCGCCAAGATTGCTTTCACCGGCTCGACCCCGGTTGGCTCGCACATCATGAAATGCGCCGCCGAAAACATCATTCCGTCCACCGTGGAGCTGGGTGGCAAGTCGCCGAACATCTTCTTCGAAGACATCATGAAGGCCGAACCGTCCTTCATCGAGAAAGCCGCCGAAGGCCTGGTGCTGGCGTTCTTCAACCAGGGCGAAGTCTGCACCTGCCCTTCCCGCGCGCTGGTGCAGGAGTCGATCTACGACGAATTCATGCAAGTGGTGATGAAGAAGGTCCTGCAAATCAAGCGCGGCGACCC
>NZ_JBYSYZ010000062.1:0-21388 GCF_058783925.1 Pseudomonas sp. FW305-70 | reverse complement strand
GCCCGCTCCCACAGGGTTCGGCAGTGTCCACAAAACCTGTGGGAGCGGGCTTGCCCGCGAAGGCGTCCTTCGCTACAGCTCAATACTCATGCCGTCATAAGCCACTTCAATCCCCCGCCGCTCCAGCAAAGCCCGCTCGGCCGAGTCTTCATCGAGAATGGGATTGGTGTTGTTGACGTGGATCAGCACCTTGCGCTGGCGGTTGAAACCCTCCAGCACGTCCAGCATCCCGCCGGGGCCGCTTTGTGGGAGGTGCCCCATTTCGCTGCCCAGGCTCTGGCCGACTTCGCAGATACGCATCTCGTCGTCGCGCCACAGGGTGCCGTCCAGCAGCAGGCAATCGGCACGCTGCATCCAGCCCAGCACTTCATCGTCGATTCGGCCAAGGCCCGGGGCATAGAACAGCGACGCGCCGCTGCGCAGGTCTTCAACGAACAGGCCAATGGTGTCGCCCGGTTGCGGGTTGCCGCGATTGGGTGAATACGGCGGCGCGTTGCTCACCAGGGGAATGGCGCGAAACTGCAAATGCCCGCAGGCCGGGATGCCGAACGGCTGGCGATCGAGGCCGATCGGTTGCCATTGCAGTCCGCCGTTCCAGTGGCCGAGCATGTTGAACAAAGGGAAACCGCTGCTCAGGTCCCGATGCACACGCTCGGTGCACCAGACGTCATGGGGGCAGCCTTCGCGCAAGCTGAGCAAACCGGTGCAATGGTCGATCTGGCTGTCCAGCAGCACGATGCCGGCGATGGCGCTGTCACGCAGGCGCCGCGCCGGTTGCAGAGGCGCAAAACTTTCGAGTTGCGCGCGAATGTCCGGTGACGCGTTGCACAGCACCCACTCCACACCGTCGTCACTCAAGGCAATCGACGACTGCGTACGGCGCTGGGCCCGCAGGCTGCCATTGCGCACACCGGCGCACTGGCGGCAGTTGCAGTTCCACTGCGGGAAACCACCGCCAGCGGCGGAACCGAGAACGCGGATGTGCATGGCAGATGCTCCAGAAGGCAGGCCCGGCCAACGCATCGGCTGGCCGGGTGATCAATCAACGGTTGGCGAAATACATCGTCACTTCGAAGCCAATGCGCAGATCGGTAAACGCGGGTTTAGTCCACATGGGTCATTCCTCTTCTTGTGCCGGGTGATTCCGGTAGAGCCATTAATGCACGGGGCATCGGGCGCCCGAATGCTACTTTCGAAGGAGTTGGCGGGGTGATTTGGTAGGGGGTGTTGCAGGACTTACAAAACACACATAACCCATGTGGGAGCGGGCTTGCTCGCGAAAGCGGTGTGCCAGTCAACATCTCTGTTGGATGACACTCCGCTTTCGCGAGCAAGCCCGCTCCCACAGGTTATGCGTCGTGCTTAAGGAGTCAGAAGAACCCCAGCGGATTGATGTCGTAGCTCACCAGCAGGTTTTTGGTCTGCTGATAGTGATCGAGCATCATCTTGTGGTTTTCGCGGCCGACGCCGGACTTCTTGTACCCGCCGAACGCGGCGTGCGCGGGGTACAGGTGGTAGCAGTTGGTCCACACCCGTCCGGCCTTGATCGCCCGGCCCATGCGGTAGGCGCGGTTGATGTCGCGGGTCCACAGGCCGGCGCCGAGGCCGAACTCGCTGTCGTTGGCAATCGCCAGGGCTTCGGCTTCGTCCTTGAAGGTGGTGACACCCACCACCGGGCCGAAGATTTCTTCCTGGAACACGCGCATCTTGTTGTGGCCCTTGAGCAGGGTCGGCTGGATGTAGTAACCGCTGGACAGGTCGCCCTCCAGGCGTTCGGCCGCGCCGCCGGTGAGCAGCTCGGCGCCCTCCTCCTGGGCAATGGTCAGGTACGAGAGGATCTTGTCGTATTGCTGCTCGGACGCCTGGGCGCCGACCATGGTCTCGGTGTCCAGCGGGTTGCCGCGCTTGATCCTGGCGATTTTCTTCATCACCTCAGCCATGAACGGCTCGTAGATCGACTCCTGCACCAGCGCCCGGGACGGGCAGGTGCAGACTTCGCCCTGGTTGAAGAACGCCAGCACCAGGCCTTCGGCGGCTTTTTCGATGAACGCCGGTTCCGCGTTCATGATGTCCTCGAAGAAGATGTTCGGCGACTTGCCGCCCAGTTCAACGGTGCTCGGGATGATGTTCTCGGCAGCGCAATGCATGATGTGCGCGCCCACCGGGGTCGAACCGGTGAAGGCGATCTTGGCGATGCGCTTGCTGGTGGCCAGGGCCTCGCCGGCTTCGCGACCGAAGCCCTGGACGATGTTCAGCACGCCCGCTGGCAGCAGGTCAGCGATCAGCTCGGCGAACACCATGATCGACAGCGGTGTTTGCTCGGCAGGCTTGAGCACGATGCAGTTGCCGGCGGCGAGCGCCGGGGCGAGTTTCCAGGCGGCCATCAGCAGCGGGAAGTTCCACGGAATGATCTGCCCGACCACGCCCAGGGGCTCATGGAAGTGATAGGCCGTGGTCAGCTCGTTGATCTCGGCAGCCCCACCTTCCTGGGCACGGATGCAGCCGGCGAAGTAACGGAAGTGGTCGGCCGCCAGCGGTACGTCGGCGTTCAGGGTTTCGCGCACGGCCTTGCCGTTGTCCCAGGTTTCGGTGACGGCCAGGACCTCAAGGTTCTGCTCGATGCGGTCGGCGATTTTCAGCAGCACCAGGGAGCGGTCCTGGGCCGAGGTCTTGCCCCAGGCGTCGGCAGCTGCATGGGCGGCGTCGAGGGCCTTGTCGATGTCGGCGGCGCTGGAGCGCGGGAATTCGGCGATCACTTCACCGTTGACCGGCGAGGTGTTGGTGAAGTACTCGCCATTGATCGGGGCAACGAACTCGCCACCGATGAAGTTGCCGTAGCGCGGCTTGAAGGTAATGACGGCGCCTGGGGTTCCGGGTTGTGCGTAGATCATGGTGGGCCTCTGTCTGGGTCGATGCCTGTCGTACTGACAGGCGATGAGCCGATACTAGAGAGCCCCGCGTGCCAGACGAATGCGTCGTTGGCAGGAGGGGCTCTCGTTATTTGGTCGTAGGTTTCACACAAATTAATGTGGGAGCGGGCTTGCTCGCGAATGCGTTGTGTCAGCCACAAACTTGCTGAATGACACACCGCTTTCGCGAGCAAGCCCGCTCCCACAAGGGATCAGTGCTTGGCCACAAGGTCCTTGGGCAGCTTGAACGTCCAGAGCATGCCGCCCTGGTTGAAGTCCTTCACCCGCTTGGCCACTTCGCCGCCCCACAGCGGTACCGCGCCGCCCCAGCCGGAGAGCACCGAGACGTACTGTTCGCCGTCCATTTCCCAGGTCACGGGCGAGCCGAGCACGCCAGAGCCGGTCTGGAACTCCCAGACCTTTTCGCCGGTCTTGGCGTTGAACGCCTGCAAGAAGCCTTCAGGCGTGCCGGTGAACACCAGGTTGCCTTTGGTGGTCAGCACCCCGCCCCACAGCGGCGCGTAGTTCTTGTGGCGCCAGACTTCCTTGCCGGTTTTCGGATCGATGGCCCGCAGCACGCCGATGTAGTCTTCGTTCAACGGCTTGATGGTGAAGCCGGCGCCGAGGAACGCCGCGCCTTTCTTGTAGGCAATGCCTTCGTTCCAGATGTCCATGCCCCATTCGTTGGACGGCACATAGAACAACCCGGTGTCCCGGTTATAGGCCATCGGCATCCAGTTTTTCGCACCGAGGAACGCCGGTGCTACGAACACCGAGCTGCCCTTGACTTCCGAACCCGGGGCGCCGGGACGGCTGGCGTCGTTGTAGATCGGCCGGCCGTCCTTATCCAGGCCGGTGGCCCAGGTGATCTTGTCCACGAACGGGAAGCCGCGGATGAATTTGCCGTTGGTGCGATCCAGCACGTAGAAGAAACCGTTACGGTCGGCCGTGGCCGCGGCCTTGATCTCCTTGCCACCTTCGTTGTAGTTGAACGACACCAGCTCGTTCACGCCGTCGTAGTCCCAACCGTCGTGGGGCGTGCTCTGGAAGTGCCATTTGATGGTGCCGTCGTCCGGGTTGAGCGCCAGGCGCGACGAGGAGTAGAGGTTGTCGCCAGGGCGCAGGTGCGAGTTCCACGGCGCCGGGTTGCCGGTACCGAACAGCAGCAGGTTGGTTTCCGGATCGTAATAACCGCCAAGCCAAGGGGCCGCACCGCCGGTTTTCCACAGATCGCCCGGCCAGGTCTTGCCCGCCTCGCCACCGGAGATGCCGTTCTCCACGGCTTTGCCGTCCTTGTAGACGTAGCCCATATGGCCTTCGACCGTCGGCCGGGTCCACAGCAGAGCACCGTTTTTCGGGTCATAGGCCTCGATCTTGCCCACCACGCCGAACTCGCCACCGGCCACGCCGGTAATCAGCTTGCCGTTGATCACCAGCGGCGCGGCGCTGATCGAGTAGCCTTCCTTATGGTCGGCGACTTTCTTGCTCCACACCACCTTGCCGGTGTCCTTGTTCAGCGCCACGAGCTTGGCGTCGAGGGTGCCGAAGATCACCAGGTCGCCATACAGCGCGACGCCACGGTTGATCACGTCGCAGCAAGGGCGGATGTCATCGGGCAGGCGCGCATCGTATTGCCAGAGTTTCTTGCCGGTGCGCGCATCCACGGCGAAGACCCGGGAGTAGGAACCGGTCATGTACATCACGCCGTCCTTGACCATCGGCTGCGCTTGCTGGCCCCGCTGTTTTTCACCGCCGAAGGAAAACGCCCAGGCCGGGCGCAGCTCCTTGACGTTGTCGACGTTGAGAATATCCAGCGGGCTGTAGCGCTGCCCTTGAACGCCGAGGCCGTTGGTCACGACCTGTTCCGGGTTCTTCGGGTCCTGGAGAATGTCCTGGTCGGAAACCCCGGCCAATGCCTGGCCGGACAACAGCATGGCACTGAGCAGCAAGCTCAGGACGAAGGGCTGGCGACGTGCGGGTTGAGTCATGACGGCTTCCTCTGCGGATTTTTGTTATGTCCGGAAATTTTCCGGTCTGGTGCAGATTCTTGGGCGCCGCCGCCCTGACAACAATTGCCCGCAATGAGGAGATTGCTAGTTCCTTGGTACAGGGTGGGAAGAGATGGACACAAGATTTTTGAACAGCACCGGCCCCCTGTAGGAGCGAGCTTGCTCGCGATGGACTCAAGGACACCGCTGGGTGTCAGGCTGCCAGCGTTATCATTATCGTCCATCGCGAGCAAGCTCGCTCCTACAGGGGATTTGGGTCGGCTATTTGCTGGCAGAATCCACCCGCGTCATCCGCTCGCGCTCGTATCGCGGGTACAGATGACTGACGCTGCGGATCAGTTCATAACGGCTCAGGTTGATCCCGGCGAAGCGTTCGGGGATGGGGCTGCGCAGCATCTCGGCCATATCACTGCCATTGGCCGCGCCGTCGCGCATGAGCTGATCGAGCCAGCTCAGGTAGTCGCGCATCTGCTCGAAGGGTTGCCGATCGCTGGCCACCGGCCCATGGCCCGGCACGACCTGCGTCCAGGGCAAGCCTTGCAGGGTCGCGATGTCCGCCAGCCACACTGACAGCCCCGGACTGTTGGGCGTGGTCAGCGCCCGCTGATAAAACACCAGGTCCCCGGCATACAGCACGCCGGTTTGCTGGTCGAGAATAGCCAGATCCGCGCCCGTATGCCCACCCAGGCTCAGCAAGCGCAGATCGTGATTCCCAAAACTTTTCACGCCGGGTGTCAGCGTCTGCGTCGGCAACACCACTTCGGTGCCACGCATCCAGTCGCCGACCATCCGGTACATATTCTCGGCCATGGCATCGCCTTGCCGGTGCAACAGCTCGGTGGTGCCGGCCAGGGCGCCGATCGGCACGTCGGTGAAGGCCTGATTGCCCAGCACATGGTCCGGGTGGTGATGGGTCAGCAAGACCTCGATCACCGGCTTGTCGGTGGTGGCGGCAATGGCCTTGCGCATCGCTTCGCCGTAACGCCGGGACGGCCCGGTGTCGATCACTACCACACCGCGTTCAGTGACGATAAACGCGGTGTTGACGATGTTGCCGCCGTTGGCCTTGGCGAAATTATCGGTGCTGCCTTCGAGCAGCCAGGTGTCTTGGGCGATCTGCCGGGGCTTGAGTGAGTAGTCGAGATCGGCCTGGGCCGGCAGACTGACGCATAACACCATCAACAGGATCCAGCGCATGCCACGCTCCTTGGGGTCAGGGGATCGACGCATCGAACTCATTGCCACTGTTGTCCCGCAGTAACAGACGTGTTTGCCCTGCCCCCTCGATGTCAAAGGCCAGGTTGGGGTTTTCGCTGACCGCGGGGAACAGCTCCAGCCGGGCCAGCACGTGTTGGTTGTGGTCACGCAGCTCGGCATGGTTGATGAAGAATTCCGGAATGCCGCTGACCATGCCGTTGTCCATGGGGTGGGCCACCTGCAAACGCAAACGACTGAACCCGTCCCGGGGATAGCGCCCGCCGAGCACTTCGCCGATGTGTTCCTCCCAGCCCGACTGGGTGCGCACCACACTCGGCGCGGTGCAACCGCCACCTGCGGCGTCAATCAGGGTCGAGCCGACATGCCACAGCCCGTCGCGGGTCAACACCGCCGCGCGCAGGGGCGTGGCCTGTTCGATGCGGATGCGCAACGACAACCAGGGCAAAACCGAATCCAGCGGCTGGAAGTCGACGATTTTCGGCAACGGATTCAGTTCTGCCCAGGCGAGGATTCTTACCACCTCGCCCTTGAACGCCCGGGCGTCGATTTCCAGCGGCACCTGCCGGGCATCTTCGGCAAACGGCGGCGCCAGCAGCTTGACCCGTTCATCGAAAACGAACGGCGCATTGCCCAGAAACTGCTGGTGATAGAAAGCCCACATCACCGATGGCACCGGGTCTTTGCCGGGATCGATAGCGCCAGCCTGTGCCGCCAGGCTCAACCAGCAGGCCAACAGACAACTCCCTCGCCATTTCATCGCCTGCTCCTTATTGATACATCTCGGGCACGTCGTATTGCAGGCCGTAACGGCCGTAGATGGTCTTCACCGAACCCTCGCGGATCAGGCCTTCGAGCGCTTCTTCCACGGCATAGGCCAGTTGCCGGTTGCTTTCGTGCACCGCCATGCCGATTTCCCAGAGCTGCTTGCCCATGTTCGGGTAGGCATTTTCTGCCAGCGCCAGCTGCGGATCGGCCGCTTCGTGCACTTGCCAGTCGATTTCGCCGCGCATGGCCATCACCGCGTCGACCTCGCCGGCCTTCATCGCGGCAAACGCCTGGGGCACGCCGGGGTAGTGATGGGTCTTGCCGGCGAGCATGCCGTTGAACACCGAGGTCAGGTAGAACGACGGCACGCTGTCGACTTCGACACCAATCGGGTGCTGCTCGAACACCGCGACGCTGGCGACCTTGTCCAGCCTTCGGCGGTCATAGGCCACCTGCCATTGTTCGTTCTGGTACGGACCGAACATCACCACATGGCCGTTGACCAGTTCACCGAGCTCATTGCGCTTCTGCGCGTAGTCGTGGTCGTAGGGCACGCGCATCATCAGGTCGGCCAGTTGCTGGTTGTGCAAGGCACTGGCACGCCAGATGTAATCGCGCAGGTCGTCGTCGAGCTTTTCCCCGGCCGGCGCCCAGATCAGCGTCAGGCGCACGCCGAGCGCCTTGGCCAGGGCTTCGGCCAGCTCGACATCGACACCCTGGGGTTTGCCGGCACGTTCAAAGCTGTAGGGGGCGAAGTCCTTGTAGACCGCCACCTTCAGCTCCCCGGCGGCGATCATTTCGTCGTAGTTGCGAACCTGCGCCTGCGCCGCCTGGCAGCACAGCCACAGAGCACTGATCAACACCGCGAACAGGCGCATGGGTCACTCCTCGACGTGCACAGTGTCCAGATAAGTGCGCACCGCCCACAGGGCTTCCTGGCTCAGGTAGTCGGCCATCTTCGGCATGTACACGCGACCGTCGCGTACCGCGCCATGGCGCACCCGTTCGGCGAACCATTCATCGCCCGCCTCGCCGACATCGAGCATGCGCAGGTCGGGGGCGATACCGCCGGACTTGGCCTCCAGGCCATGACAGGCCGCGCAGTTCTGGGTATAGGCCGAAGCGCCGATTTCCACTGCCTTGTCGTGTTCCGGGGCGGTGCGATACGGGTTCACCGCGGCCCAGCCATCGGCATCGAGCTGCACACCGGCATCTTTTATCGGGGTCAGGCCCTGGGTGGCGACAGCCTGTGGTACCACGTTGCCGTGGGCCCAGACCGAACCTGCGCTGATCAAACTGGCCAATAGACCGGTCACGAGCAAGGCGTTGCGTTTTGTTGTCATTGTCATGCCCTCTGGATTGCACGCAAAACCTCTTGGCAGAGGCTATGGCAGCCATCTTAGAAAGCCCTGCGCCCAGACCCCATGCTGCTTTGGTGGTCGCCACCTACTCCCTTGGTCGTAAGGCGATCGTGGGACACCGGACGCGGGCCCTGGAGCCGGTCGACGCCGATCAGGGTCAGGATCAGCAGAAACGGCAGGAGCAGTGCTTTGACGATACGCATGGTCAATCCCCTCCAGATCAATGGCCGTGGTTGCCCATGCTAGAACCGCGCCGTGCGTGGCGGGCTACTACCTTGGTACTGGCCCTTCGGTACTTTCTGCATATTTTCACTGCACCCCAGGCTTCCTATGCTGGCGCTAACGGTCATGGAGAGCCTTATGCGCCAGCTTGCCCCTTACGCCCTGATCTACCTGCTGGCGATTGCCTGCGCCGCCGGCCTGGCCACCCAAAGCCAGGCCGCCGATGCCCCCTTGCAGGTGCGGATCGGCTACCTGGGTTATCGCCCCGACCCTGGCCCATTGTTGTCCAACGTCATCCCCGAACCCACCGATGCCGGGCTGCGCGGTGCCGAACTGGCGATCACTGACAGCAACAGCACCGGGCGTTTTCTCAACCACGGCTACAGCCTGGTCAGCGCCAGCGTCGACAGCCCCGAGGCCTTGCTCGAAGCGGCGAAGACTCAGCACGAACAAGGCCTGCGCCTGTTTGTGGTGAATGCCCCCGCGACCAGCCTGCGCCAATTGAGTGCGGCACTGCCCGACAGTTTGCTGTTCAACGCCGGCAGTGCCGATGACAGCCTGCGCACCACCGATTGCCTGCCGAACGTGCTGCACACCTTGCCGAGCCGGGCGATGCTCGCCGATGCGCTGGCGCAGTTTCTGGTGTTGCGCAAATGGCAACGGGCGCTGCTGATTGTCGGCCCGACGCCCGACGATCAAGCCTATGCCGCCGCCCTGCGCCGCGGGGCCAAGCGTTTCGGCTTGCAACTGGTGGCGGAAAAAACCTGGAGCTTCGATAACGACCAACGCCGCAGCGCCCAGGCCGACATGCCGCTGTTCACCCAGACCGCCGAGTACGACGTGGTACTGGTGGCCGATGAACGCGGCGACTTCGGTGAATACGTGCCCTACCAGACCTGGTACCCACGCCCGGTCGCCGGCACCCAGGGCCTGACCCCGGTGGGCTGGCACAAGACCGTGGAAACCTACGGTGCCGCGCAGCTGCAAAAACGCTTTGAAGCCCTGACCGGGCGCTGGATGAATGACCGCGATTTCGCCGCCTGGATGGCCGTGCGCAGCATCGCCAGTGCCGTGAGCAAATTGCGCCAGGCCGAGCCGATGGCAATCCGTACCCTTGAAATCAGCGACCAGTTGCCCCTCGACGGTTTCAAGGGTCGCAAGCTCAGCTACCGGCCGTGGAACGGCCAGTTGCGCCAGCCGATTCCCATCGTCCAGCCCCGGGCGCTGGTCAGCACTTCACCCCAGGACGGCTTTCTGCACCCGTTCAACGAGATGGACAGCCTGGGCTACGACAAACCCGAGGTCAGCTGCCGCTTTCCCTGATCCGAACATCACAACAACAAGGAATCCGCCATGCGCCGCACCCTGCTCTCGTGCACCTTGCTGCTCGCCGCTGGCCATGCCGTTGCCAGCACTGCCTGGGTCTCTAACGAAAAGGACAACAGCCTGAGCCTGATCGACATGCAGACCCTGCAAGTCACCGACACCCTGCCCGTCGGCCAGCGCCCCCGGGGCCTGCTGCTGTCCCATGACAACAAGCTGTTGTACATCTGCGCCAGCGACTCGGACCGGGTCCAGGTGATGGACGTGGCCACACGCAAGATCATCAAGGAACTGCCCTCGGGTAAAGACCCCGAGCAATTCGCCCTGCACCCGAACAACCGCTGGTTGTACGTCTCCAACGAAGACGATGCGCTGGTCACGGTGATCGACACCGAGACCTCCAACGTCCTCGGCCAGATCGAAGTCGGCGTCGAGCCCGAGGGCATGGCCGTCAGCCCTGACGGCCAGTGGGCGGTCAACACCAGCGAAACCACCAACATGCTGCACTGGATCGACACCAGCACCCAGACCCTGGCCGACAGCACCCTGGTGGACCAGCGCCCGCGCTTCGTCGAGTTCTCCCCAGATGGCGCACAACTCTGGGCCTCAGCGGAAATCGGCGGCACCGTGACCATTCTCGATGTAGCCAGCCGCACCGTGCTCAAGACCCTGAACTTCCAGATCAAGGGCGTGCACCCGGACAAGGTCCAGCCGGTCGGCATCAAGCTCAGCGCCGATGGCAAGTACGGCTTCGTCGCACTGGGCCCGGCCAACCATGTGGCGGTGATCGATGCCAGGACCTTCGAGATTCTCGATTACCTGCTGGTGGGTCGACGGGTCTGGCAGATGGCGTTCACCCCGGATCAGAAGCAGTTGCTGGCCACCAACGGCGTCAGCGGCGATGTCTCGGTGATCGATGTCGACAGCCTCAAGGTCAGCAAATCGGTGAAGGTCGGGCGCTATCCCTGGGGCGTGGTGGTGACGCCATGAACGCCCTTGAAGTCAGTGACCTGAGCTTTGCCTACGGCGCCCGGGAGGCCTTGCGCAAAGTGAGTTTCAGCCTGGAGCCCGGGCGTTTCGCCGCGCTGCTGGGGCCCAACGGCGCCGGCAAGTCGACCCTGATTGCCCTGTTGACCCGGCTCTATGATCTGCAGCACGGCGAGATCCGCGTCGGTGGCTGTTCATTGCGCAGCGCGGCACGCCCGGCGCTCAGGCAATTGGGCGTGGTGTTCCAGCAGAGCACCCTGGACCTGGACCTCAGCGTCGAGCAGAACCTGCGTTATCACGCGGCATTGCATGGCCTGTCCCGGCGCCAGACCGACCTTCGGGTCGACGCCGAACTGGCCCGCCAGGCCCTGACCGAGCGCCGCCGCGAACGGGTGCGCGAACTCAATGGCGGCCATCGTCGCCGGGTGGAAATTGCCCGCGCCCTGTTGCATGAGCCGCGCCTTTTGCTGCTCGATGAAGCCAGTGTCGGCCTCGACCCGGCGAGTCGCCTGGCGCTCAACCAGCACATCCGCAGCCTGTGTCGCGAGGAACACATCAGCGTGCTCTGGACCACCCACCTGCTCGACGAAGTGCAACCCAGCGATGACTTGCTGATCCTGCATCAAGGCCGACTGGTGGCCAGCGGACAGGCCGATGCGCTGAGCCTGGAGCACGGCGGTGACCTCGGTTCGGCCTTCACCCGCCTGACTACATCGGGAGCTGCCCAATGAATGCTTACTGGCAATGTTTCAGCGGTATCGTGCTGCGCGAGTGGCTGCGCTTTGTGCTGCAACGCACGCGATTTCTCAGCGCCCTGGTGCGACCGCTGCTGTGGTTGCTGGTGTTCGCCGCCGGTTTTCGCGCGGCGCTGGGTATAGCGATCATCGAGCCCTACGACACCTACATTCCGTACGAGGTCTACATCATTCCCGGCCTGGCCTGCATGATCCTGCTGTTCAATGGCATGCAGGGGTCTCTGTCGATGGTCTACGACCGCGAGATGGGCAGCATGCGCGTGCTGCTGACCAGCCCTCTGCCCCGAACCTTCCTGCTGTGCAGCAAACTGGTGGCCACGTCACTGATTTCGCTGCTGCAGGTGTATGCGTTCCTGGCGATTGCCTGGGCCTATGGCGTGCGGCCACCGGCCATGGGTCTGTTGCTGGCGTTGCCGGCGCTGCTGCTGGTGGCGTTGATGCTCAGCGCACTGGGCCTGTTGCTGTCGAACGCGATCCGCCAGCTGGAGAACTTTGCCGGGGTGATGAATTTCGTGATCTTTCCGCTGTTTTTCCTGTCATCGGCGCTGTATCCGCTGTGGAAGATGCGTGAGGCCAGCGAATGGCTGTACTGGCTGTGCGCGGTGAATCCGTTCACCCACGCGGTGGAGCTGGTGCGTTTTGCCCTGTATGAACGCTTCAATCCGCTGGCGCTGGCAGTGTGCACGGGGCTGACGCTGCTGTTCGCGTTGCTCGCCGTACTGACCTTCAACCCGCAGCATGCGGCCTTGCGCAAGGCGGGCTGACAACACGATTTAAATGTGGGAGCGGGCTTGCTCGCGAAGGCGGCGGCAAAATCAATAAATAAGTTGACTGACACTACGCCTTCGCGGGCAAGCCCGCTCCCACAGGGGGGATCTTCATTGAACAGGGTGAAATTACTACTTTAGTACTGGTTTCCCTGTCTATCGTCGCATTCCCAACGCCCCCCGACTGGCATGTAATAGGTCCATAACTATAAGGACCGACCCCATGCCACGTGCCCGACGTTGCCTGTTGCGCCCTGCTCTCGCCGCCCTGTCGCTGGGCCTGCTGCTAAGCACCGCCCAGGCCGACACTGCACTGTTCTCCAGCGACGGCTATCGCATCGGCCTGTACCGCAGCCCGACGCCCGACCAGCTGCAAGGCGCAACCATCGTCGATACCCACGCCCTGCAAGCACTGCTCGGCCAAACCCCGCGCCCGCTGCTGATCGATGTCTACCGCCGCCAGTGGCTGCAAGGGCAATTCATCGAAGACCAGCCCCATGAAAACCTGCCCGGCAGCCATTGGCTGGCCAATACCGGTGACGGTGAGCTGACGCCGCAATGGCAGGACTATTTCGCCGCCAACCTGAAAAAGCTGACCGCCGGCGACCCGACGCAACCGCTGGTCTTCTATTGCCGCTCCGACTGCTGGTTGAGCTGGAATGCGGTCAAGCGCGCAGCCACCATGGGCTATAAGACCCTGTATTGGTATCGCGATGGCCTGGACGCCTGGCAAGCGGCCAATCTGCCGGTTTCGCCAGCCAGGCCCGAACCCTTTCCCTGAGCTTTACGCGTGCGTGTTGTTGCCACACCATAATCAAAATAATGAGGTGAAAGGCCATGTACAAAATTCTGATTGCCGACGATCACCCGCTGTTTCGCGAAGCCATCCACAACGTCATCAGCGACGGTTTTGCCGGCAGCGAAGTGATGGAAACCGCCGATCTGGACAGCGCCCTGGCCCTGACCCAGGAACACGATGACCTGGACCTGATCCTGCTCGACCTGAACATGCCCGGCATGCACGGGCTCAATGGCCTGATCAACCTGCGTAACGAAGCGCCAACCATTCCGGTGGTGATTGTCTCCGCCGAACAGGACAAACAGATCGTGCTGCAAGCCATCACCTACGGCGCGGTGGGTTTCATCACCAAGTCTTCACCCCGCGCCCAGATGACCGATGCCATCCAGCAGATTCTCAATGGCAATGTCTACCTGCCCCCGGACATCATCCGCACCGCCAAAAGCAGCACCCACCGGCGGATGAACGACACCCCGAGCTTCCCGCCCGAACTGCTCCAGGCCCTGACCCGCAAGCAGTTGCAGGTATTGGAACGCATGACCAAGGGCGAATCGAACAAACAGATCGCCTACACCCTGGAAATCGCCGAGACCACGGTCAAGGCCCACGTCTCGGCGATCCTGCGCAAGCTCAACGTGCACAACCGGGTGCAGGCGATCCTGAGTGCCGGGGATATTGATTTCGGGTCTTATTTGCGGCGTTGAGTCATCAAGACCGCGGCGCGCCCTTCGCGAGCAAGCCCGCTCCCACATTTGACCGTATTCCAAATGTGGGAGCGGGCTTGCTCGCGAAGGGGCCGTCCCATGCTCCGAAGATTTCAAGGTCGGCCAAGCAAATGACTCATCGCCGTCTTCAGCTTCATCGGCCGCACCGGCTTGTGCATCAGGGTGTGGCCCAGTTCGCGGATCTGCTGCTTGAGTTCATTGCTGTAGTTGGCCGTGATCATCATCGCCGGAACCGGTGACGCGCGCCGGGCATTGATGCGCGCCACGGCGTCGACACCGTTGCGATCGTTGTCCAGGTGGTAATCGGCAATCAGCAGGTCGGCCTCGGCGTGGAAATTGTCCACTTGCCGCGCCAGGTCCTCCTCCGACAGCGCCGTCACCACCCGACACCCCCACCCTTCCAGCAAGGTGCGCATGCCGGCACAGATGGTCGCGTCGTTGTCCAGCACCCATATCCGCGCCCCCCGCAGGCGCTCGAGCATCGGCTCGCTCATCTGCAACGCGGGCTGCGGCTTCGGCGCGGTAGCGCTCAACGGCACTTCGACCGAGAACATCGAACCCCGGCCCGGCCACGAGCGCACATGAATGGGATGCCCGAGGATGCCGGCAATCTTCTCTACGATCGCCAGGCCCAGGCCCAGGCCGCGATCCTGATCGGGGCGCTGCACATCACCACGCTTGAACTCCTGGAAAATCTCCTCCAGGCGATGCTCGGCAATGCCCAAGCCGCTGTCCCAGACTTCGATCGTCAGGCACTCATGATGCCGCCGGCAACCGAGCACCACGCGACCACTGTAGGTATAGCGAATCGCATTGCTCAGCAGGTTGCGCAGGATCCGCGCCAGCAGCTGGATGTCACTGCGCACCAGCGCCGAACAGCCAATGAAGTGCAATTGCAGGCCTTCACTGCGCGCCACTTGGGTGTATTCGGCGGCCAGGTTGTCCAGCAGTTCACTGAGGGCGAACGGCGCAATGTCGGCCTTGATCACCCCCGCATCGAGCTTGGAAATATCCACCAGGGTGCCGAGCAGGTTCTCCACGTCTTCCAGGGAATTGCTCACGTTGCGCACCAGAATCTCGCTGGACATCGGCTCGCGCCGTTCCAGCAAGGCACTGGTAAACAGGCGCGCGGCATTCAACGGTTGCAGCAGGTCATGGCTGACGGCGGCGAGGAACTTGGTCTTCGACAGGTTGGCCTGCTCGGCTTCCTGCTTGGCCTCGCGCAAGCGTGACTCGACCAGGCGTCGCTCATCGATCTCGCGCAGCAGCTGGTCGTTGAGGGTGGTCAATTCCGCCGTGCGCTCGCGTACCCGCAGCTCCAGGTTCTGATACGCCTGATGCAGCGCCTCGGCGGTGCGGCGGCGTTCGGTGATGTCGCGGATCAGCACGAAAATCCCCACCACCTCGCCACTGGCCAGACGGTTGGGCACATAGGAGCGCAGCATGTAGCGCTCCTGGTTGTTGACGTTGGTTTCGGCGAACTCGAACGTTACGCTCTCGCCGGCCAGTGCCCTGGCCACGTAGGGCTCCAGCCGCTGGTAATGCTGCTCGCTGTGCACTTCGCGCAGGCTCTGGCCGAGCATCACGCCGCGGGGCCAGCAGTACCACTCTTCGTAGACCTTGTTGGTGAACTCGTAGACCAGGTCGGCATTGAGGTAGGCAATCAATGCCGGCACGTGATCGGTGATCAGGCGAATCCAGTGTTCGCTTTCACTCAGCGCCTCGGCGTGCTGGTAGCGCTCGGTGATGTCGGTGAAGGTGTTGACGAAACCGCCGGTGGGCAACGGATGGGTGCGGATTTCCAGGACCCGGCCATCGTACAGGCGCTGCTCGCATTCGCGCACCGGTCGTCCGTTGCCATCGCGACTGGCCGGGGTCAGCAGGTTCAGCTCGCTGTCGGCGATCACTTCGGCAAACGGGCGATGGGCCGCCACCGGCGCCAGGCCGCTCAACTCCAGGAACCGCCGGTTCCACAACTCCAGGATGCCCTCGGCGCTGACCATCGCCACCCCTTGGGACAGGTTGTCGACCGCCCGTTGCAACAGATGCGACTTCTGCGCCACCGCCTGCTCACGGCGTATGGTTTCGCTGAGTTTGACGTCGGTGATGTCAGTGAACAGGATCACCCGCCCTCCTTCCTGGGTCGGGCGCTCGCTGACTTGCAGCCAGCGCCCGTTCTGCAGGCGGTAAAGCAGGTTTTCGTCGGCATGCCCGCGCGGCTCTTCGGTGAACAGGGCGTTGTTCATCATCAGCCGCTTGACCTCGGTCAGGCGCATGCCGGCGTTGATCCGCACCCGGCTGTTGCTCCAGAACGCCTTGAAGCGACTGTTGAACAGCACGATGCGCTGGTCGGCGTCAAACAGCACGAAGGCGTCGGAAATGCTTTCGATGGCATCGATCAGGTGTTGGTGCGCCGTTTCCGCGCGCAAACGGGCTTCGCTGAGCAAATGATTACCGGCCTTGAGTTCGGCCATGGCCTGGTTCAGGGCATCGGTGCGTTCGCGCACTTGCTCGGCCAGCACCACCGAATGCTGGAATGCCGCGTACGGATCGTTGCCGCGGGTTCCCCCGGACTCGACCCGCTCGATCAGCGCGCCATTGATGCGCTGCAGTTTGTGGTTTTCCAGGCGCAGCCCGGCCAGTTCGGCCTGCAGCTCAGCGATTTCCTGGGGCACGGCCACGGGCAATGGCAACGCCGGTGAAGGTCTGGTTGATGTGCATGCCATTGAACTGTTCTCCATAGGTGTTGAAACCCATCACCCGTTGCTCACGCAAAAAACCGCCGATCTGATCAAGGCTGCCGTCGTCTTCGAGTTCCAGACGCCGCAGGAAACAGTCGCAACCGATGGTCAGCAGCAAATCCCCCAGGCGCTCCTGCAACCCCTCGAACAGGCTCTGCAGGTTCGGCAGCATCGGCCCCGGGGTCATGGCGGTGAGGACGATGCCGTTTTCCACGGCGCAGTAGAAACTCAGGCTCAGGTCCGGATGCACCTGCTGGATGGCCCGCACGTAGTATTGCTGGTTGATCCGCACCGCCAACGGGTGCGCGGCAAAGACCCGGTGATCAAGCTGCGCCACCGGCACGCCGATGTGCCGGGCGTACTCCTCGGCAGCCGGCTCGGCATTGAGCTCGAAGACCCGGCGCAAGGTACTGTCGGCCCCGGTGACCACCAGCTTTTCAGCGCGGGGCAGCACGTGGTGGGTGGTGAACACTTCGAAATCCAGCCAGGTATTGACCAGCACCACCACGGCCGCGCCGCTGTGGAACTCGCCATCGAAGTACACATGGGTATGGGTCAGGTAGTTATCGTCGCCGGCCGAACCGCCGAAATGCGGAATGTCGCCCAAGGCCGCACTCAAGGCTGCCAGGACCATTTCTTCACGACTGGACAGGCCATCGAGCAGGGTCAGGGCAAAGCTGTTGCCCTTGATCGGGGCCAGGGTGTTGCTGCGACAGCCACTGACCAGACGCTCGACCATTTGCTGGGCGTCGATCAGGCTGAAGTGCTCCATCTGGTCGATCAGCTCGATCGAGATGGAAAAGTGCCGGTGGTCGAAACCCACCGCCGTCACGCAATTGCGTCCATAGCCCAGCGGGGTGATTTCCCCGGCGCTGGTGCAGCCCGCCAGGCGAATGCCACCGAAGCTTTGCTGCAAGGCCTGGCCCAGCGCCTGCAAGTCGTATTCGGCGGAACAGAAGAACAGTACGAACCCCAGGTGCGGATGCAACAACTGTCGTGCCAGTTCCTGCGCGACCTGTCGGGCATCGGTGGCCTGGGACATTGCACTGACGACGCCTTCGCTCTGCTGCATCCTTACCTCCCGCAGGTGCGTGTGTATGAGGCACGAGTGTACGAAGTCTGTGGGGTGCGACGAATGCTACTTGGGTAGCGGGTAGCCGCTTCGATGGGATGAGACGGTTGGCAGCCCTCGCCGCGATGCGCACGGCCAGGGCCACCTCCCGGGGTTACCAGGTCAGCACCGCGCCCACGGCAAAGGTGTCGGTGTCTTCGTTCTGCTCATCGGTGTCGTGGCCGTTGATTTCGAACTGGTTGTACTCGGCCACCAGCTTGAGGTTGTCGTTCACGTCATGGAACAACGCGATGCCGCGGGTCTCGTAGTCCGCGCCGCTGCCGACCACACCGTTGCCGTCGTCATTGGTCTTGCCGTAGGACAAGGCCAGGCGGTTCTTGCCCAGTTTGTAGGAACCCTGCATCAGGTAGCCGTCGCTGTCGACGTTGCGCAAGGTCGGCTCGCCGGCATTGTTGGTGAAAAACGGGTTGATGCCCTTGGCCTGGAAACCGGACCCGGTGAGGGACAAGCCGCCCATCTTCGCCTGCACGCCATAACCGACCCCCTTGGAGGTGACGGTCTCGACCGTGGAATCGGTGTTGTCCGAGGTCTGGTAGCTGCCGTTGACCCAGCTGTAGATCTTTGCCCCGGCCAGGTCGAACTGATAGGTGACTTCACTCTCGGTACGCGGGTTTTCCTGATAGGCCTTGCCCGTCGGGCTGCTGTCGTTGGTGTCCACCGGGTCCATGATGCCGACCGCCACGCGCAGTCCGTCCATCACCGGGGTGCGATAGGTGATCTGCGAGGTCGGGAACGGATACGGGTAACCGGTGCCGATGTTGCCGAACGACACCCCGCCGCCATCCACCAGCCCCAACGTATCGCTGACCTGGCCGTAACCGGCGAGCATTTCGTCGAGCAGGATGTTGGAACGGGCGAACAAGCCGAAGTCCTTGCCGATCAGTACCTCGCCCCACTCCGGGTTGGCCACGGTGCCGAAGAACTGCCGCACGTCGATCGCGGTGTCTGTGCCGTTGGTTTGGCTGTCGTTGATGGTGACCCAGAACGAGGCGCGGGCGCCGAGCTTGAGATCGTCTACCTGCTTGCCCATGTTGAATCCCAGGTAGTTGGGCAAAAAGCCCATCTTGACCCGCGACTGCCGACGGTCGTACTGATCGCCGGCGCGGTCGACATCGCTGTTTACGTAGAAGGCGTTGATGTAGCCGTCGGTGGAGAACGTGGTCTGGTCCTTGTCGTACAGCATGATATCCGCCTCAGCCACCTGGTTCAGGCCCAGGGCAGACAGGCTGGCGATAAAGGCTGGCAGAAAACGATGCGTGACGTTCTTATTGTTGTGCATGGCGCGCTCCGAAACGGGGGACTGAGTGTCGGAGGCGATTATCGAAACCTGACGGGCGGCGCCATACGCTGCCTTGGGGCTGGTTTTGAGGTGCTTTGGATTGGCTGGCGGCGCGTGACCGCTATGGCGTAAGACCGCTCGTCGGCGAGGCTCGCCACTTAGGGTGTAGACCTGTGGACCCGACTGGCATCCACAGGAACCGGTACCGGCTAGGCGTTGGCCTTGAGCAACATGTAGGCGGCGACCACCACGCAGATGCTGGCGAACCCGACCTGCAACGCCCGCGCCGGCACCCGGGCGCACAGCTTGCGGCCGATGATCATGCCGATAATGCTCGTGCCAATGAAGGTGGCACCCACACTGTCGATGCGCACGCCGGCATGGAACGCGCCGATCACGCCGATGGCCGAAATCAGGCTGATCACCATCAGAGAAGTAGCGATGATTCCGCGCATCTGCACGTCAGTCAGTTGCTTGAACGCCGGGACAATCAGGAAGCCGCCGCCCACCCCCAGCAATCCCGAGACCACACCCGTGACCGCTCCGAGCGCGGCGAGGGTCGCGGTGCATTTGGCGGTCCAGGAGAAGCGCCCGGTCTGTTGATCGAGCATGCAGTTTTTCTGGCCCCAGTTCGCGTGCCCGTGGTCGCTCGGGCCTTCGTCCTTGCGTTCACGGCGCAACATCCGCCAGGCCACCATGACCATCAGCAGGCTGAACAGGATCATCAGGATTTTTTCCGGCAACTGATGGGCGAAATAGATGCCCACCGGCGAAAACACCGCACCGAGTGCGGCGATCAGCAACGCCGCGCGATACCGCACCAGGCCATGGCGCAATCCATCGATGGCGCCGACCGCTGCCGCACTGCCCACCGCAAACAACGCCACCGGAGCGGCCTGGGTCATGCTCCAGCCCAATCCCAATACCAGGGCCGGCACCGCGAGAATCCCGCCGCCCGCTCCAGTCAATCCCAATACCAACCCCATTACCACGCCAAACAGACTTGCCAGCAACATAGGGAGTTCTCAGTCGACCCTGGACAGACGCGTCAGCCACTCGCGACCCTTGAGCATACCGTTCCAATAGAACCACGGTAGCAGCGTTGCCTTGAGCCACCACGCCGAGCGGCGCGGCGTCGTCGGGTCAAGGGGAAAGGTCGGCAGCAATTTGCCCGCATAACCGAACTCGGCCAGGATCACCTTGCCCTTCTCCACCGTCAGCGGACAGGAGCCATAGCCGTCGTACTTCAGCGGCAGTGGTCGTTGCTTGCGCAAGGCCAGCAGGTTTTCGGCCACCACCACTATCTGCTTGCGCACCGCCGCGGCGGTTTTTGCATTGCTGGTGCCGCAGATATCCCCCAGCGCGAAGACGCCTGGATAACGCGGATGCTGCAGGCTGTGGGGATCGACCTCGCACCAGCCGGCGGCGTCGGCCAGCGGACTCCGGGCGACGAAATCCGGGGCCACCTGAGGCGGTACGACATGCAGCAGGTCAAAGGTTTTTGCCTGGCGGGTGACAGTGCCCTCGGCGTCCTTAATGTCAAACCACGCGGTTTTCGCCGGGCCGTCGACCTTGACCAGATTCGAATTGAATGCCAGCCGGGCGTTGTACTTCTCGATGTACTTCATCAGCGGCGGGACAAAGGTCGCCACGCCGAACAGTGCCGCGCCCGCGAGATTGAACTCGACGTCAATGTTGTTCAGCACACCGGCCCTGTTCCAGTGATCACAGGACAGGTACAGCGCTTTTTGAGGCGCCCCCGCACATTTGATCGGCATGGCCGGCTGGGTGAACAGCACCTTGCCGCCGCGCAGTTTCTGCACCTGGTCCCAGGTGTAGGTCGCGTGCCGGTAGCTGTAGTTGGAGGTCACGCCGTGCTGGCCGAGGGTCTCCTCCAGGCCTTCGATTTTCTCCCAGGCCAGGCGCAGGCCGGGGCATACGATCAGGTTCTTATAGCTGACCGTGCGCGCGTCACTGAGGATGAGCCGGCCATGATCGGGGTCGATGCCGGTCACGGCAGCCTGCACCCAATTGACCCCGCGCGGCATCACCGACGCCATTGGCCGCACGGTGTTTTCCACGTTGTAGGCGCCACCGCCGACCAGCGTCCAGGCCGGTTGATAGAAATGCCGGGAGTCGGGTTCGATCACCGTGATGTTGAGGTGCGGGCTACGCTTGAGCAGGCTGGCGACAAGGCCTATGCCCGCCGTGCCGCCGCCGATCACCACGATATCTGCACTGATGGATGGGCCCCAGTGTTGATCGTTCATTGCTTGTTCCTTTTGCTGCACGCAAGGATTTTTCCAGTCAACACACAAAACTACTGTGGGAGCGGGCTTGCTCGCGAAGGCGGTGTGTCAGTAGACATAAACGTTGGCTGACACACCGCCTTCGCG